>JAOFXR010000032.1 GCA_028047635.1 Verrucomicrobiales bacterium | reverse complement strand
GATCCTCTCGTCCAGAAAATGGTCGCCGCAGCCGATGCCACGGTGGCAGATCCCGCGAAATATTTCTCGATGCTCCGCCGCGGCCCCGTGAGCACCGGGCTGACGAGAGCATGCATCAACGTGATGGGCGCTGAATCGCTCATCCTTGAAACGACCTACAATGAGCAACCCATGTCCATTCGGACACGGCAACACCGGGCAATGACGAATGTGCTCCTGAATCACATTGGAGTGATCGACGGTGATTGTTCGCAACAACTCGCAGTTCCAGAATCAAACGACAAACTGCAAGTCGCGTTGTTCGACGGCGTAGGAACCGGCCCAAGCAGTTTCAAATTGATGAACCTGATTGATGAGGCGCCAGACCTCTCACTTTTCCATATCGGACCTAACGCGATGAAGTCAGAGATACTCAAACAGTTCGACGTTGTCGTGTTTCCCGGCGGGAGCGGATCCAAACAAGGTGGCGCCATCGGCGAGCAGGGGCGCACTTCCGTCAGAGAGTTCATTGAATCAGGCGGAGGCTATGTTGGCGTTTGTGCAGGAGCCTATCTATGTTCGGCCAATTACCGATGGTCGCTCGACTTGATTGATTCACGTGCGTTCACCGGGACAGTGGATATCCCGGAGAAAGGAAAGAAGAATCTATGGTATCGAGGGCCCGAAACCGCAGTAGACATTGAACTGACCGCCAAGGGAGAGGCCCTTTTCGGCAGCGAAGGGATTCCTAAAAACTTCATTGTGCGATACGCGAACGGACCGATCATCACGCGACACGGTTCAGAGGCCCTCGAAGACTACCAAGTGCTGGCCTGGTTCAGAAGTGAAAACAGCCTCTGGGAAAAGCAAAAAGGAACAATGATTAACACGCCGGCCATCATATCGGGACGGTTCGGCAAGGGGCGGGTTGTTTCGGTAAGCCCTCATCCGGAGCTGACGCCCGAGCTGCATCCGATTATTATACAGGCCATTCGTTGGGGCGCGCAGCATTTGGAGTAAGCACTGGTAGGAACAACCCGGTAACCTAAGACACGAAAACTGAGTACAAACCTATGAAATCTCCCAGCAGCCAATTTGGCCTCATCACTATTTTCTGCTTTGGATTAGCAGGTGCAATGGTTTTCGCAGAAGCGGATACGCCCCCTGGAAAAAGCACCTACGGTCAACGCCGCTACACGGAATCAATTGAAGGGAATGCCCCCATTCTGATTCTGGTTCCAGATGGAGGCACGATGAATCCTTTGAATTCATCGGACGAAGGCACGCCAAGAACCAGCGAAGTAAAGCTCTTCGCCCGGAACCTGATCGCTGAAATCAACCTCCTAACAGGGCACTATCCACATGCAATTTTCAATCATTTGGCCCCTTCGTATCTAGATGTGAGTTCAGAGGTAACAAACTACCCAGAGGGAATTCGGGCGATTGCATTCAAGGAATACACCGGGGCAACGCAGGCAGCAGAGAAGCGCGTAAAGTCGGCGAACGGCATAGTCTTCGATGTTTGCGATCCCACAAAGAATTCGAGTACCCTTACCGCTCTCCACAGAGAAGCGATGAAGGCAACGAAAGATAAAGACTTCGCCATTTCATCTCTCGCGAGAGGCATCATCGGAGAGCTGCGACAAAACGCATCTGTCAACCTCTACCTCCGTGACGACGAAAAAATCAATGTCGGCATCTATCGCGTTGGAAAGTCGATGTCGAATGCCGCTATCTATGCGATGCGAATCGATCCGGAAATCCGTTCGATCGGAATCGTTTCATCGCAAGTTCAGGATGGAATACTGGACGAGTTGGACGCAATCGTTTTACCGGGAGGCAGCGGCGCAGGTCAGATCCGTGATCTAGGCCCGGAGGGAACTAAAAAGGTGGAATCGTTTGTCGAGAGCGGTGGTGGCTATGTCGGAATTTGCGCGGGTGCCTACTCAGGGGCCGAGCGAACCGGAGGAAAATCAAAGAGCACACTGAATCTTTTGGGAGGCATTCATCCCGATCATGAGAATAAGGGTTGGGCTCGTGGCGCCGCGATGGTGGAGTTGGAGAACACCGAATACGCGAAGCGCCTTCTTCCCGAATACGAAGGCGCCGACAAAATTTTTTATGCCTACAATCAGGGACCTCTACTTGGCATTAAAGAAGTCCCTGCGGTCGAAAATTACGTCGTGCTCCAACATTTCGCCAGTGATGTTCATCACAAGAATCCCGAAGCCAAAGGAATTATGCCGGGCAAAGTCAATCTGATGATAGGTAACCGGAAAGACGGCAAGGTGGTGCTTTGCTCATCCCATCCGGAAGCAACGCCTGGAATGCGATGGATGGCACCCCGCATGATTTATTGGGCGCTTGGCAAGGATAGCGTCCCCTACAGTTCTCACTATGTTAGACCAAATCTTTACAGCAGTGAAGCCATGTATGATACAAGTCGAAACAAGAAAACAGACAGTGGGTTAAAACTGATGCTGAATTCCTCGGAGGCACCCGACAAAAGAGTCGCCATGTTCAAAGAAATCATAAAAACGAATCCGCGACGCTTTAAGAGCCATGCCGATTTGCTCGCCTTATTACAGGACTCCAAAAAGGCAATTCGAAGCGCTGCTGTCGCTGCCGCGGTGCAATTGGATTTCTTCGAAGCAGCAAGCTTCCTCAAAGAAGCCTATGTGCACGAGCCGAACGAAGCGGTTCGCGAGCAGATCAAGCATGCTATCTCAATCATCGATGTCCTGTAATAATTCAGCAAAAAGATGTCTTCCAAAAAAATAGCTCTCACTATTCTTGCTGCACTGCTTTTGACAAAAGGGTCACTTGCGACCGATCCCGAAGTCGCGAACGGAAAAATCACAGCCATCGTACGAGAGTTTTTTCCTGAAAATTCCGAAGGAGGGCTCGCTCTCCTCGTAACAAAGGACAATGAGATTCGGCATTGCAAAGGCTACGGAAAGGTGAATGGAGAAGATGCAGTAACTCCCAATACGAGAATGCCGCTAGCTTCAGTCACGAAGCAATTTGCCGCGATGTGTGCTGCGATGCTTATTGAAGGAGGGAAACTGAAAATGACGGACAAGGTCTCCGAATACCTTCCGGAGCTGACCTTTAAGAATCCAGGCCGTGAATTGTTGGTGCAGGATCTGCTTTGGCACATCAGCGGTTTGCCCAATTTCATTAAACAGAAAGAGAGAGACTCCATCACCGCCTACAAGGAGGCGCGCGATTTCAAAACTTTGAACAATCTGACCCATGCTGAGTGGCTCGTGACACTGCCCTTGCTCCGAAAACCGGGGACTGAATTTGAATACACCAATTCAGGGTATGTCTTGCTCTGTAGGATCATGGAGGTAATTACCGAAAAGCCATTTCACGAATTCCAGCAAGAGCACCTTTTCGATCCGCTCAAAATGGATGACACGACAGATAGTAAGCGTTTCAATGGATCGGGTAATATGATGACAACCATAGCCGATTACGCAAAATGGGATCGCGCCTTGTGGAATCAGTCGCTGATCAATGAGGGAACCTCAACGCTCTACTTCACCTCGGGCAAGCTCAACGATGGAGAGTTCGTCAATTACGGAATGGGGTGGCGACTCGAGTTCGAAAACGAGGAACTTGTTAAAGTTCATCACGATGGCGTCGGCAGCCCACCCCGCAGTGCAAGGAACAGAATTTCACGGGATCTGAGAAACGAAACTACCGTCGCCCTTTTCGTCCGTGAAAACACCCGCTTCAACAAAGCAAGGCGTGCCGAATTGGTTGAAGCAGTCGAAGCCTGCCTGGCAGACGAATAGAAGCCTTCGCCTCTTCTTCTGCAGGCCTCAACTCCGCAGAGGAACTTGAAAAATTTCCCCGCGCAGTGCCTGTGATCAGACCTATGGCAACATCACGCTGTTCATCGCTGAGTGCTTTTAAGAGAATCACGAAGCACTTCGAGAACCTGAGGCCGGGTGCTGTCATCTTTCGTCACCATTGCCATTTTCCTTTTATAGCGCCGGTCCTTAATGACATGACAATTGAGACGCCGTGAATTGAGTTTTAAATCCGGCCACTGCGGAACCAGTGAAACGCCCATCCCCTCGACGACAAGTTTTTCTATGGGCTCGAGCGCATCGAGCTCGTAGAAAGGCTCGATTTGAATCCCTTCCTCCTTCAGATAGGAAACCGCTCCGTTTCCCGCCCACGAGCGGGGATCGAAACAGATATAGGGATTATTCTCCAGGATCTCCCGGGGCGAATTCCCGGCGCTCTTCTTTGAAAGCAGAACAAGAGGCTCTTCACGAATCACATCGACAACAAATCGATCAGGCAAGTCAAAAGGAGGTAAGGCGATAATCACTGCATCTAACTTACCGTCGCTCAATTCTGTGAACAAAGTCTCTGAAGTACCGGGCTTAATTTCGAGAACCAGCTTTGGCGCAAGCTTCGCCAGCCTGCGAATCGTCACGGGAAGTATCCCGGTCAGGGCGGTGGGAATCACCCCGAGGCTATACTTCCCCGACAAGCCCGAAGGCTCAAGGACTGCTCCCATTTCGTGAAAACTGCTTACGATATGCCGGGCGAGCGGCAACAGCTGAGAGCAGGCTTCAGTGGGAACCGCACTGCGCGCTCTTCGGTCCAGTAAAGCAATATCAAAGTGACTTTCCAGCAGGGCGATACGTTGACCGACAGCAGCAGCAGTCAGATTTTGCTTCCGGGCGGCACGAGCAATCGAACCATATTCGGCAACACAAATCAGGCTCTCAAAATAACGTATTTCCATAGGCAGAAGGCGACCCACAGTCTAAAAGGAAACTTTTGGTTTGGTAAAGAAGTAAAAGCTAGTGCTTTATGCTCAAAGACGATACGATTTGCGTGATTAGGTTCGAAGAATCACTTTCAGAATGAATAGACGCCACCTACTTCTCGCTACCGGGCTGATCGCGGCCCTTTTACTGGGTTTTCTTGCAGGGAACAAAAGCCAGCGAGGACTGGAAACAAAACCGGACTTCGACGCGCCCTTAATCGGAATCGCCAGCCTCACGAACGACACCTACGTTCTCGCGATTCGCGAAGCGGGCGGCATTCCGGTAGTTCTCCCCAACGGAGATGGCAGTCCTGAAAAAATCAGCGAGTATCTGGAACTCGTCGACGGCTTGCTCATGCCGGGCGGTGCCGATATCCCCCCTTCCGAATGGGGCGAAGAGCAACACCCGACCACGAAATTGCTCGAAGAAGATCGTTACCTTTTTGAAAAGGAGCTCATCACCAAGTGGATTGAGAAAACTGACAAGCCGCTCCTGGGAATCTGTCTCGGGAGCCAATGGATCAACGTAGCCCATGGCGGGTCGCTGGTTCAGGATATCCCTTCGGAATTTGGGGTCAATCACCGCGACATTACTCACCTTGTCGATCTCGAAGCCGATTCAAGATTGAGTGAGATTTTCGGCGAGACTTCTTTTGAAGTGAACTCTCTTCATCACCAGGCGGTGCGCGATGTCGGCGAAGGCCTTCGTGTTGTCGCAAGAAGTCCGGACGGAGTTATTGAAGCGACCGAAACGACGGAAAAGGATCGCTTTCTCATCGGTGTGCAATGGCACCCTGAAAAACTCATCGAAGAGGACGAGAAGCACGCGAAGATTTTTCGCGCTTTTATCGAGGCTTCAACGAAAGCAAAAAGTTCGGCAACCGCCGTGGATGAGTGATACCCGCCCGCTCTTTATTGCGGACTCCTGTATCGGAGGTCTCTCCGTTCTTCGGTCGATCCGGACAGCAGGAAACCATTGCGACGTAGAGTTCCTTGCCGACTATGCGATCAATCCGCTGGGCGTAAAACCCGACGAGGCAATCGCGGAAGTCGCGAAGACGTGGTTGGAACACGCGGCTCAGCAATCAGAGACGCTGGTCATTGGGTGCAACACTTTGTCGATTCGCTTTCACCAGTTTCCTGAGACGCAACAATCGCATCCCGACCTCAGGCAAGTGGTCTCAATGGTCAATTGCTTTGAAGCAATGATTGCAGCGGAAGCCGACGCGATGAAAGGGAAGCGCGTCTTAATTATCGGGACTTCGTTTACCGCCAGCCAGCCACTCTACCCTGATCTACTGAGGATCGGCATCCCTGAAATAGAAATTGCGACCATCGCCGCGACGGAACTCGAGCGAAGCGTCGCCCGATTCCATCCCTGGCTCGAAGAAGAAGTCATCACTCCCGGGCTTCGACAAGCACTGCAAGACACCGACTTCGCGGTATTAGCCTGCACCTGCTTTCCCATGGCCGAGCGTCAACTGAAAGCTCTATTTCCCACGGTCGAATTCCTCGACCCGCGAGCCTATTGTTCGAGCCTGTTGGATTTCGACACCTTTAGCTCAAATAGAAAACTGGATCTTACCGTGACAGGTGAGGTAGTATCCACATCAAGCGTTTCTGAATTTGCTGAAAAATATCTTTCCATTTGAAGGCTAGGTTTCCAAAAGTCGGGCACGCCACTTTATTTTCCAATCATCCAACATGAGCACTTCCGAAGACCCCAAGAACGAAAAACCATCGACTGAAGAGGAAGTCTATGAGCCAATTGCCGCGATCGAAGAGGCGGCCACGGGAACGGCAGACCAACCCGATATCCAAATCAGATCCGCGGGCTTTCTGAAACCTTCGAAATTTTCAGCCGCGATCATTCTTATCGTTGGTCTTGTTGCGAGCTTACTCATTGCCGCAAAAGTCGATGTGAAATGGCTCGAGCAAAAATCGACGTATAACACTTACACCAACGATGCCGGCCAATTGGCCTACACTTTCAAAGGCGCCGAGACACTTATTGAAAACGTGGTCCCTTACGCTGAGTCTCCACTGAGACAGGAAGTGCTCAGCGTCAGTTCGGATGAGCCCGCGATCGATAGCCAGTGGGTCGTTGAAACAGTCACTAAAGACGGCGTAACCGCAAAACAGTATTCACTCTTAGAAGCCAAATTTCACTTTGGAGTATGGTCGTTACTTCCTGCCTTGATGGCCATCTGCCTTTGTCTCGTTACCAAAGAAGCGATGACAGCGCTATTCAGCGGAGTGGTTGTCGGCGCCTTCATGCTGGGGCGATTTGACATTACCGACGCTGTTTTATTACCAAGCATCGGAAGCAAGAGTGCCGCCGGAATTATTCTGCTATACCTCTGGTTACTCGGTGGGCTCATGGGGATTTGGTCGCGGACGGGAGCGGCTCAGGCCTTTGCCGAGTTCATGACGAAACATTTCGTGAAAGGCCCTCGATCTGCCAAGTTTGTCTCGTGGGTGATGGGAGTGCTCTTTTTTCAGGGGGGCACCGTCAGCGTGGTTTTGGTCGGAACCATAGTGAAACCTGTCGCCGATTTAGAGAAAGTGAGTCACGAGGAACTTGCCTACATTGTGGATTCAACCGCATCACCTATCGCATCAGTTCTCGCCTTCAATGCCTGGCCGGTATATGTCCAGGCCTTTATTTTTGTTCCAGGCGTCGCTTTTCTTGCCACCGAAGCGGATCGCATTTCCTTCTTTTTCAGCAGTGTTCCATTTAGTTTTTATGGAATTCTTGCCGTAATTGGGACCCTGTTGCTTAGTCTCGGAATCACCCGGTTTTCCGGTCCCGGGATTCGTGCCGCCCACGAGCGGGCGCGAACAACGGGGCAGCTCGACGCTCCCGATGCGCGCCCCATGAATGCAAAAGAACTGCAAGTCAGTCATGTTCCCAAAGGTTACAAAACGAACGTGCTTGAATTTTTCATACCTCTCGTTCTCTTGCTCGGCATCGCGATCGGGACCTTCATTTTCATGGGCAGCCCCAAGGTAAACTGGGCTTTTGGCGTCGCGTTGCTAGTCTCCGTCTTCGTAGCGCTTTTCAAAGGAATGAGACTCGGTGATGTTATCGAAGGAATTGGTGACGGTCTCAAGGGTGTTGTTTTCGGATCGGTCATTCTCGTGCTCGCAGTCACGATCGGCAGTATCAGTCGTGAAGTCGGGGCCGGCAGCTACCTGGTTGACTTGTTAGGTGATAAAATCTCCTACATTGCGCTTCCCGTGACCTTGCAAATCCTCACCATGATCATCGCGTTTTCGACCGGAACGAGTTGGGGCACCTACGCGATCGCCTTCCCACTTGCGATGCCACTCGCATGGAGCGTTGCCCAGGGAAGTGAACTCGCGAACCCTGAGCTCTTTATGTCGGTTTGTTTCGCCACGGTTCTGAACGGCAGTGTTTTCGGTGACCAGTGCTCCCCCATTTCGGATACGACGATTCTCAGTTCCATGACAACCGGCTGCGATCTGATGGATCACGTCAAAACGCAGATCGTCCCCGCTTCTTACGCAGCGGGATTGGCCGCGATCCTCTGGACGATCACGGTTGCCTTTTTCGCTTAGCATTCGCTCCGGTCAGAAACCTGATCCGGATATAAGCCAATGGTCGAAACGACAAAAGTTAGCAGATTGAGACAGAATGAGAATTTTCACCTCCTTTGCGCTGTTTGCACTTCTCACCGTCCAATCGTTTGGCCAACTGCCTGACGGCATTGTCGATACACAGAACCCCTCCAGTGCCCCTCCCTCGCCTACTGAGTCATTGGAACTCATCACAGTTCCGGAGGGCTTCCACATTTCCCTGTTCGCAGGAGAACCTGACGTAGCCCAACCCATCGCGATCGAATACGATGACCGTGGTCGCCTTTGGGTCCTTGAAAGCTTTTCTTACATCGAGTGGAAACGCAGCGGCAAAGACCGCTTGGTCATTTTTGAAGACACCGACAACGACGGCGAATTCGACAAACGCACCATCTTTTGGGATCAGGGAAATCACACGAGCGGTTTTCAGATCGGACACGGAGGTGTGTGGCTTTGCGATGCACCCGAACTACTTTTCATTCCCGACTCGGATCGGGATGACGTGGTGGATGGAGATCCGACCATAGTCCTCGATGGCTGGAGCACCGAGGCAGAACATAATTTTTTCAATGGTCTGAAATGGGGGCCGGACGGCTGGCTCTATGGACGACATGGAATTAAGAAACCATCCAAGGTAGGCAAACCCGGCACACCCGATGACGAGCGCACACCACTCAGTTGCTCGATCTGGCGCTACCACCCTTCAAAAACACGTTTCGAAGTCTGGGCGGAGGGAACCGTAAATCCCTGGGGCCTGGCCTGGAATGAGGAGGGCGAAGGATTTATTACGACGAGTGTTATCGACCATTTCTGGCACCTCGTTCCCGGTGCGCGTTACGATCAGGGCTCAGGAAAGGGTTCAGGCGCCCATAGCTACGCAATGATGGAACCCACCTCCGATCACCGACATTGGTCAGGGGGACAAACCGGACGTAAAGATTTCACCGGAAACGATGAGGCCGGCGGGGGCCATTCCCACTGCGGCATGATGATCTATCAGGCCAACGCATGGCCCGACAAATACCGCGGAAAAGTATTTTTCAGCAACGTATTGGGCCAACGCCTCAATATGGAGCACCTGAGCCGTAAAGAATCGGCCTGGACCGCAAGTCACGGCGAAGATTTTTTGCGCAGTACCAGCCCGTGGTTTCGAGCCGTCGACCTTTGTCAGGGGCCCTACGGGGAAATGATGATGGCCGAGTGGACCGACCTGGGAGAATGCCACGACAGAGACGGGATCCATCGCAGCAGCGGAAGACTCTACGAAGTCTGGTATGGCAATCGAGCTGAGAAGACGCCATTCGACGTAGCCTCAATGAGCAATGAAACGCTCATCGCCTTGCTGTTTCACGAAAACGTCTGGTGGCGGCATCACGCACTGCGGAACCTGCATGAGCGCGGCAACCAACCCAATCATGCCGCAACGCTGGTGAGCGATGAATCTAGAAAGCTTCTCTTAGAGAAAGCTAAAACAGCTCCCGTTCCCGATGCGATCAGTGCCGTTCAAGCACTGCATGCCCTGCTGCCTGCCGAGAACTGGGTTCAGCCAATCTACGATGCCTCCTTCGATTCAGAAAAGCGCGCGCCTGTCCGAACTCACCTTCTCACCCTGACATTCACCGAAAATACCCCATCCCTCAAACAGGTGATATGGTTAGAAAATATCATTCAGAAGGAAACGGATTCGGCTGTTCTTTATCGCATAGCAGCCCTGCTGCAGCGCATTCCCATTGAACTTCGCTGGAACGCCGCCGAGGCGCTGGCGCGCATCACCATCAGCAAAGATGATCGCAATTTCGCTTTGATGCGCTGGTACGGCTTTGAACCACTTGTCGAAACCAATCCCGCCCGGGCAATGCAAGTGGCCCTGAAACCCGGACATCCATGGCTCAGTCAGGCGATCACAAAACGAGCCGTTACCGCTGACTCGCTCCCCGCCGTCGTCACTGCGCTGCAAAGCAAAGAGATTGAGACCCAGGCACTTCACGCCATGCTCACCGGTTTGCTCGAAGCACTTCCCATGCGCGCGGACATGCCTGCGGAATGGAGAAATCTCTTCTCCATTTTAAAAGGAAAAAAAGATCCCGAGATCCTGACACAGGCATTTCAACTCGCCCTTCGCTTCGGCGATCCCTCCGGTGAAGAAGAAATAGCAGAACGAATTTTTGCGGAAACAACACCGGACAGCAAACGGCTCGATTATTTCAGGATGCTCATCTCTGCAGAATCGCCGGTGATCGCAGGAAAACTGCCGGAGGCGCTTAAATTCCCCGAACTGACTCTCGAGGCGATTCGCGCGGAAAGCGTATTCGCAACCGAAGGCTCAGCGAGTCGGCTTCTTGCGCTTCTCTCTGAAGAGGAAACCACGAATGAGCAAATTACGGCCATTCTCGAAACCCTCGCATCGAGGGAAAATTTTGCCGATGCCCTCGTTGAAGCCCTGTTTAAAAGCGACATCGCAAAGGAGCGGATTCCCACCTACGTAGCGCTTCAGATCATGATGACAACGTCGCAGAAAAAAGCTTTCACCAAATTCATCGGCATAGAAGAAAAAGGGGCGTCTGAAAAAGCGGCCCAAATTGCGACATGGAAGAAACGACTCTCTGAAAACTATCTCGCCAGTGGTGATGCCGTTGACGGGCGCGAAGTATTTCGTCGAGTCTGCTCAGCCTGCCACCAACTCTACGAGGAAGGAGGCCTAATCGGCCCCAATCTCACCGGTTCAGGACGCGCTGATCTCGACTACTTCCTGATCAACGTGCTGTTCCCGTCAGAGGATGTATCCCCCGATTACCGCCTCGTCACCCTCACCCTGAACAACGGCCGAACCCTCGTGGGCAATGTGGTTGAAGAGAACGACCAGGTGATCACTTTTCGACAAGTGGGACAGGTCGAACGAATCGATACCAGTGAAGTCAAAACCCGGCAGACTTCCAACGTCTCGCTAATGCCCCCCGGTCTTCTAGATTCTCTGCGAAGAGAAGACGTTCGTGATCTCTTTCTCTATCTGCGAACGACAAAGCCCCTCAGCAAATAGACCATCACAGATCTCTACGGCGCACCGCGAACGTTGTTTCCAAACCGGTGAATCGCTGATAGAAAGTAGCATGTCTAAAACAAACGAGCTCAAGCCTAACACTTTCTTTATCGAAGTGTCCGGAGCCGGTCTACCCGAAGTCGACGGACTCTTCGTTCCTTCAACCGCCCCACCCGCCGAGTCTGAATCAGGTAGCTTATCGAGCCTCGGATACTGGAATGAAAAAATGGCGTGGGATCGTGCTGATGGAAAATCAGAGAGAAGCCCGGCCCTCTCTTTTTCCAACAGCTATACCTCCTGGCGAATCTGTCGCCTTGATGGGCACCTCGCTTATGACACCAACGGTGATGATGAGATGCCGCCCACTGACATTGAGTGGCACGTCTACAAAAAGGGAGTTGCCCCTGCGCCGAAAGTCGTACTGCACCATTACGATCCAAGGCTTCCCTGCCCGCCTCCAAATGTGATCTTCGTCCTTGGCGGCCCCGGAGCGGGAAAAGGAACCATGTGCGAACTAGCTGAGTCTCAACTCGGATGGAGCCATCTATCCACAGGAGAACTACTCCGGGCGGAGTGCGAGTCAGGCGGTGCAATCGCGGCCACTATCGAAGAGCACATAACCGCGGGAAAATTGGTTCCTAACGAAATCATGGTGACGTTGCTCAAATCAGAGATGGAACGACTCACTCGGACAACGGGAAAGAATAATTTCCTTCTCGACGGGTTCCCCCGCTCCCCTGCCAACCTCGAAGCCTGGCGGGAGATATTTACAGAAGAGGCGGAGCTTCCTAAAATGCTCTATTTTGAATGTCCTTTCGAAATCCTCGAGAAACGTATTCTCGGCCGCGCCAAATGGTCAGGGAGAAGCGACGACAACGTAGAAAGTCTCAAGCTGAGATTCGACACCTTCAAAGCGGAGACGCTGCCCATCGTTGAGCTCTTCAGGTCCCGGGAAAAGTGTGTTGAAGTCGATACCAGCCAGGGGCGTGAAGCGGTCTATTCTCTCGTCGCCGACCAACTGGCGGAGCACACCGATAGCGAACTGGCTGCCAAACCTCTCACCGAAAGAGCTGAGGTGTTGCTGGGACTGCGCCCCTATCCGAAGAAGTAATCCGGGCAGGGTTAAACTGCATTGGGGGGGACAGGATTGCGCCGAGGCTTCGAGGTGACATGACTGAACGGTTCATGACACTATCCTCAACCATGAAGCATTCATCTTTCCCCCTACTCTGCGTAGCGCTATTATCTGGAGCCTTCTCTTTTTCCCTTTCGGTAAAAGCGGAAGAGATCAAAGTAGGCATCATCGGGCTCGACACAGGACATGTGATCGCCTTCACGAAGACAATGAACGATCCCGCTGCGGAGGGGGCACTTGCCAATTGCAAAGTAGTCGCCGCCTATCCACAAGGAAGCGCTGACATCGAATCGAGCACAAGCCGCGTTCCTAAATACACGGAAGAAATTCATACCTATGGCGTTGAAATTGTAGACTCCATTCCCGCGCTACTCGAAAAAGTGGATGCCGTTCTTCTGGAAACAAATGATGGCCGCCCCCATCTCGAACAGGTCATTCCCGTGCTCAAAGCGGGCAAACGCGTTTTCATCGACAAGCCAATTGCGGGGTCGCTCACAGATGCAATTCTAATTTTTAAAGCGTCGGAGAAATACGATGTCCCACTCTTTTCTTCTTCATCGCTTCGCTACGGGCCTAATTCTCAACTCGTTCGTGCTGGTTCAATCGGCACGGTGACCAAAGCCCAAACGGGAAGCCCTGCTTCGCTTGAGAAAACCCACCCAGACCTGTTCTGGTATGGCATTCACGGAGTGGAATCACTTTTCACCGTGATGGGAACCGGCTGCGAATCAGTCGTTCGTTCAACAAGCGACGAGGGAATGATTCAGGTAACAGGAACCTGGAGTGGCGACCGGACCGGCGTGTTCGAAGAACGCAAAGGCTACGGGGGAACTGCAACAGGTCCTAAAGGCACCAGCGAAGTCGGAGCCTATCCGGGCTATGCACCTCTCGTCGTCGAAATCGCTAAGTATTTCGAAACCGGCACCCTCCCCGTCGATCCCGCTGAGACACTTGAAATTTACGCCTTCATGGAAGCGGCTGACGAAAGCAAACGTCAGTCAGGTGCCTCCGTATCGCTGAAGAGTGTCATGGCAGAAGCACAAGCCGAAGCCAAAACCAGGCTCAGCGAAATCGAGTGACCTCCCTTCGGCCTCACTTTCCTTCGGCTGCCCACTGCTTCATCTGAGCGATATTGTCTGCGATGGTCTTGTAGTTTTCAGGAGTGCTTCGAATTTGAATCGTTTTGAGATAAACCGCCATATCACTCTCAAACTGAGCCTCCGGTTCAGCGGTTCGTCCCTGATCACCGGTTTCTTCCATCCAGGTGTCAAGACGCCCTCTCAACTCAGCCAACTTTTCTGAAAAGGTGGGATCAGTTGCCAGATTCTTTAACTCGTGAGGGTCATTTTGCAGATCGTAGAGCTCTTCGCCCGGACGAGTTTCACGAAAGATAAGTGATTGAGCTTCATTTAAATCCCCGGCTTTGTGCGCCCGACGAAGCGCTTTCAGGATTTCTTTCGCATCCTTGTAGGCGCACGGTTGCAGATAGGGGCGCTCGGGAAGAAAATTCCGAATGTATTTAAAATCCCTGGTTCGCACAGCGCGGATGTGATCCACCGTCTCGTCGCAACGATCTCTCGCGGAAAAAACAGCCTCACGCGGTGAATAGTCTTCTGCGAGGATATCCTGCGCCTGCATTACCTCGGGGATTTCGATACCCGCAGCAGCCAATGACAACGCGGTGATATCAATGTGCTCGACGAGATCGGTTCGCACCGTCCCCGCTTTGATTCCGGGACCGGCAATGACCAATGGCACGTGGAGCCCTTCGTCGTACATGAATTGCTTTCCTCTCGCGTGGCTAATCCCGTGATCCGTCATGAACAAAATCAAGGTGTTCTCCCAATCACCCTCCTCTTTGAGACGGGCAACGATTTCACCGACCATGCGATCCGTTTCACGAACACTATCGAGATAAGCAGCCCAATCGCTCAACAGCTCAGGCACCTCCGGATAATACGGTGGCAATTTCACGTCATCGGGAGAAGTGCGCGATCCAAGATTTTTCTCCGCGCTGGCAGAAACCGACTCCCATCCCTTGGCATCCTTACCTCGTAGTTTGCCACCCTTTGATTGGATTTGAGCAAAGAAAGGCTGACCTTCTTTCCGGTTGGACCAATCAGCGCCATCATAGATCGTCTTGTCCCATTCAAAATTATAGTCTGTCTTTCCCAGGCCTTTCTTTTTTTCCGGCCATCCCGAAATCGAAGTGTGATAGCCAGCCTCCTGAAATAACCCGGGCACCAGTTTTACATTTTCCGGAAGATTGATTTTCACCTCTCCCCGCCCACTGCGATGGTGATGGGCTCCGATACTGGTTTGATACATCCCCGTGATAAACGCTGACCGGCAGGTGGAGCAAACCGGCGCGGTGACGTAGGCGTTTGTAAACTTCACTCCCACCGCGGCCAACGCATCGACATGCGGCGTTTCAATCGCCGTTTCCCCATAGCAGGAAAAATGCGCCGACATATCGTCGGGAATAATCCAGAGAATATTAGGCCTGTCATCCGCGACAGTGGCAGAAGCGGCAAGGAGGAAGGGAAAGACAGCGAGAAGAGTTTTGAAGAAATTACCCATGAGCAAGAAAAGGATTATCCCCGTTCCCTCTCCTATTCGCAAGCACTACCCGGCGAGAACCACGGCTCTCATGTCCTTGATCTGCTCATAAAGCTTGCGACCTCTATCCTCCCAACGAGAGGACGTTTCACAAATCGCGAGTGAAGTTTCCTGCATCCGGTTGAGCACATCAAAGCCGTCGATCTTATCAATGATCGCCTCGATCAAACTTTCAGTGTCAGAAGTGAGCAATACATTTTCAGGGCCGCTCAACGGCGAGCCTTCGACGGCATGATCCAACCCCGCGAGCGGCAATCCATGAAAAAATGTATTCAAGTGTCTTCAATTTAAAGCCACCTCCGAACTCTTCAACAATGAGCCCCATTCGTGCATCCAACAGAAACGGCGTCATTTCGGGGACACGGCCCACCATATCCACACCGGGAAACTGATCTAAAATGGCCTGGCGATAGTCGTCGTCCGCTTTTCCGACAATCTGAAGTTCAATCCCTGCCGCCAGCAGTGGAGATGCCGCCTGCTCGAGGAATCGCTCGAGATTGATTCGTTTCGCGACCCACTCAAACGAACCTGAAATCGCTACGCGGCGGGGCGTCGCTTCAGAAATCCGACGAATATGCGATTCGCCCTCATATCCGGGTGTCAGGCTAATGTAATGCTGCGAAGGAAAATTCTCCCGATAAGCTTCCACTTCTGTTTCGGTGATCGCCGTGACCAGATCCACTTCGCGACAAAGCATCTCCTCCTGTCTCGCATACTTTTCAGCGTCCAACTGCAGCGCAAGCTTGTGCGGGAAAGAGGCCTTCGAATTTTTAGCAATCTCTCTTCGAATCTTCGCTTCGTGATTGTGGGAAAGATAGACAATCACAGGATCATTCGCAAAAATACCTTTACGCTTTCCAGTTTGAATCAAATGCCATACCCATCCCAGAGCCGCATGATCGATGATGATGGCGTCCCACGACTCATTTTCGAGCGCATAGACAAGCGCCTCTTCCGGCCCCCCCGTTTTTGAGACGCCAGGAATCGCTGGGATAACGCGTGAATAGATTCGTCAATCGACTACCCAGTTTGGGCGTGCCCAGCCTCCACCGCACATTGTCATCATCAACGTAATCGGTATGGGATCCCCCTTCTCCAATGGGAACCTCGTCATTGTCATGCGCGAGCACAGTCAGTTTAGCACCCGTCTTAGCAAACGAACGAATCAGACCATTCGAATAGATCAACTCTCCGCTATTCGCGGGGCGAGGGTATTTTCGAGTGAGCCAGAGACAATTCATTCAGGAAAAACGAGCGTTATCAGCACCGAACCAGCCTTAAATCTAAGGCATCTATCGGCACATTCGCTGTAGCCCAGTCTGTAATTTCAAAAAATCAATAATTTTGGAATCGCATTCGATCAGGTTTTATTCACCTTGAAGCAAGGTAAAAGCCTGGGACTCCAGCATAGCGAGCACCCGCTCCCGCGAGGGGAGATCCCCTCTCCCGCCCAGAGCAGTAGCATTGCAAGCCGCAGCAGCGCTGGCAAAAGCGGCACATTCTTTCCATGAATCTCCTTTTGAGAGAGAATACAAAAAAGCACCGTGAAAGGCATCACCGCACCCCGTTGTATCGATCACCGGACTGATTGCAAAGGCCGGTTGATGAAACCATGCTTCCCCACGTGGCTGAAACCAGCTTCCATTTTTGCCATCGGTGATACCGACAAGTTCAGCATCCCATTGCCGCAACGCGGTAAGCTGGCTCTCTCGATCTTTTGACTTTGAAAGCTTTTCGGCAAAGTCTCTCGCCACTATCAGAATATCCACTTCAGCCAGAAGCGGGATAAAACGGCGCTCATAGCGATTCGCTCCGCCGTCAAAAGAGACGCGACCGCGACCACCTTTTACGAGGCGAGCCGCTTCGCACGCACTGTCCCAATGACGCCCGTTCAGATGTAATATCGAACAGGTCTCCAAATCCTTTACCGGTAACTGCGAAGACGAAAGCTCATCAAACGTGCCCCGACTGAAAACGATATGCCTCTCCCCATCAACCTGACGGACAAGAACAGCCCCCAATGAACTGCTTCGCTTTTCCTGACGTTTGAGATAGCGACAGTCGACTCCGAATTTTTCAAAGTCCCGTTGAATCAGCCCGGCCCGCCAATCGTCACCGATCTGATCAATCATTGCCGTTCGGCCACCTAGCGCCGAAGCAGCGCACAGCGCTGTAGGAACCGGCCCGCCACCCATCAGAGTGGCGAGAGAAGACTCAGTCACTCCGGCGCCCGACGGAAATTCGTCGACCACCTGAATGGAGTCGATCATCGACATCCCGATTCCGAGGATGTCGAAAGAGCGATGCTCGCTAACTTCTGCAGTAGAATCTGCAGAAACGGACATCAGCTATGATGCGTTTTCAGCCAGGCAACAACCACATCAGTCATCTTCTTAAGCCCATCACCGCTGTAGACGTGATCAACACCTTCGAGGATCTCGAGTTCTTTCGGCTCGTAGGCGCTGCGATAAATTTCGCGGCCTTCCTCAACTGGAACGACGTCATCAGCATCACCATGAACGATGAGCCAGGGAATTTCGATTTTCTCAGTCTTACCGAGAGTGGTATCAATTTTCGCCATATCATCAGCAAAAGCCTGAGAAAGTGGGCACTCTTTGTCATCCCACATGAAACCTTTTCCGGGAACTTGATCACCAAACTCGGTCTCAAGGAATTTTTTCGTATGCACCATGCCCGAAAGGGAAACCATCAGCTCGATTCGTGAGTCTTTTGGTGCAGCGAGAACGCCTACAGCGCCTCCCATGCTATGCCCCATGTAGCAAATCCGGTGATAACCTTCGTCTTCCGCTGCGTTGACGATCGATTTGAGATCTTTAACCTCTTTGGAAATCGTGCAGTTCGCAAAGTCGCCCTCGGACTCTCCGTTTCCGGAAAAGGAAAATCTGAGCACGTTAAAACCCTCTTTTTCGAGTGTTTCAGCGAGGCCCACCGCCCATGGACGATCTTTATTTCCCGTCACACCATGACCGATGATCACGAGTAACGAAGTATCGCTGGGATCGCCGTTAAACTCGTAATCGAGCTGCTCTTTTGAAGAATTAAAAATTTCGAGGTGCATCGTTAGTGAGATTAATTTGCGGGCGTGCCGGAGATTGTCCAGCCAAAGTGTTTAAAAACAAAAGGGCAGATTAGAACTGTGTGTCGAACACACGAACCTCCTTAAACCAACTGCCGAAAGATTCCACGAAGACAGTGTGCTCGTCATGCACCTGGTAGGCGTTGTGAAGCTCTACCGAGTCAAATTCGAGCACCAGGGCGTAATCGAAAGAGTTTTGAGTAACAGGGCGCTCCGGGGTGCAGGCAGCCTCACCGAACGATCCGCGGGCAACCACATCGATCTTGAAAAGCGCCTTCAATCCCGCCTCAAACGCAGAACGTTCAGTGTCGGAAACGGTCTCATTCAGCCAGAAGTATACGTTGTGTCGAACCATATTCGGATCGTATGACACCGCTTGCGGAATATCAACTGGCGACTCGATCACTTTTCGCTTTTTCTTCTCAGCCTGCCGCGTTTTGGAGCATCACCTGAATATGAGGCGTGTAAAGTTCCGGCTCAAGTAGGAAGGAATCGTGCCCCTTCTCAGAATGCACGGTAAGAAACATATGAGGCACTTCTGCGCTTTTCAGCTGCTCTACCAAAGCCGCCTGCTCCTCGGGATAGAAGCAGTAATCCTCATCAATGCTAAAAACGAGATACTGATGCCCCGCCTCACGGGAGCGACTAAATAAACTCATCGAGTCCTCAGCATCCCCCTCAACAACGGGGTCGTAACGACTCCACATTTCGCAAATGCGAAGGTAAGTATTGGCATCGAAACGAGCAGTGAATTTCTTCCCCTGATGAAGCATGTAGCTCTCGACATGGTCGTGTGCCCTATACCAGGAAAAACGATCTTCCGGGTGTACCACATCTTTTCCGGCCCGCCTTTCAATTGCATTAAGATGCACAAATGTTTTGTGGCTGATCATTCGTGCGAGAGACAGTCCCGTCTCGGGAACGCCCGAATCATAGTATTTGCCGGATTTGAATTTCGGATCGTTCTCGATTGCCAAAATCTGCTCGAGGAGAATGATTCTAGTGAGAACCGTCGTTTTCGTTCCTGTGGCGATCGGAATGACAAGGCTGACACGCTCGGGGAATAGCGTCGCAAAACAGACACAGGCAAGACCGCCAGTAGAAGGCCCTACCACCGCCAACAACTTTTCAATTCCCAGCGCATCGAGAAGAAGCGCCTGACTCCTCACGACGTCATTCACGGTAACATTGGGAAAAATGCTGCCGTAGCGAAGCCCCGTTGCAGGGTCCCGACTTGCCGGTCCGGTCGACCCGTAACAACCTCCGATGTAGTTGGCGCAGATGATGAAATACTTATCCGTATCAAAAGCTTTGCCCGGCCCAATGAACAAATTCCACCATCCCTGCTCACATTCTTTGGTCCAAAATTCATTCCCCTCGACCTCAGGATTGTATCCCGCGGCATGCTGACTGCCGGAAAAAGCGTGAAACAGCAGGATCGCATTACTGCATTCGTCGTTCAATGTACCCCAGGTTTCATAGGCAACTACGACATCATCTAACGAGTCGCCGTTTCGGAACGCAAAGGGACGTTCAGACGTCGCAATTGTCTGAAATTGAGTTTCTACCTGACCTGGATCGCTCATAAAAAAGGAGTGTAGGCTAACTCACCTGCCAATTTATTGCCACCGATTTAGGTGTCATAACAATGTCTCGTCACAGCAAAACTAAAAGCGACAGGGTATCCATTGGTATGAGCCACAGACCCTGATAGTAAAGGGATTCTAACTTCTTGTTTGAAATTTCGGTATTGATTTTGTTTTAGTTATTGTATTTATTGTAGATACTTTCTTTTAAGGATCGGAATCGTAAACAAATATGAAAACACAAACCTCATTTCAGCGTGCCTTCTCAATGCTGGAAGTCATGATAGTTGTTGCTGTGATCGGAATCATCGCGGCGATCGCGATGCCTTCTATGGGGAATCTTTCGAATGGAGTGAAAGAAACCTCTCTTGTTTCCGACGTAGCTACGATCAATCGATCGATTCAAGCCTATCAGGCCACCGGCGGAGATCTAAAAAATATTAATGATCCTCAAGTCGTCCTGAATAAGCTGAAATCGCGCAACGATATAGACGCCGCTAAAATCTCGACCACTTTCAGCGGCAGCATGATCGACAAGCGGCTCGCAGTTTCCTACCTGACACAAGAGGAAAAGAGGGATTCTAACGTCCCCCGCGCGGTTTGGGATAAGAACGAGATGCTGTTTAAAATCAAGACTCTCAGATCCGGTAAGGGTATTGCTCAGTTTATTCTCGATGACTCACTCGCAGAGATCGACTACGGCACCGAGACCCGGGAACGTTCAACTACAACAAAGGTGCCGGATGGGTATGGGATGGTGTCGAAAGATGCCTGAGAGACGCGCCAACATCACGGCGATTGGAACCGGAAACCCAACCTCCACGGAGCCTCCCGAGATTGTTCAATCACTGAGCCCGCCGCAGATCTATCCGGCCAGCGGCGACTATCCCGAAAGCGCCAGCCCCCTCACCGTCTCTCTCTACAACCCCAACCCGGGAGGCACCTGGATGCTCTACTCGATCAACAGTGAGCCTTTTGAGACTTACAGTGGACCATTTCAGGTCACAGAAAACTCGACTGTTCTGGCTTTCGCCGAGGGAAATCCAAGCAACTGGACCAGCAGCGTCCAGACCTCCAACTCGTGGACATTTATCGCAGCCGCTCCCCCTACAGAACTAGCGCCTCCTCTAATCGCACTCAGTTCGGCCGACCGGTTCGGAGTCGTTGTTTTCTCGAGTAGTCTAAAATACAATAGCAGCAACATTCTCGAACCCGCGACCCAGGAAAACAAGGACACCGTGATTGCAGCGCTTCAGGGACTCTCTGCCGGCGACGGAACTAACTATCAGGTAGCCTTGTCAGCTGCTCTGAGTTTCAATCCCCAGCCAGTCCAGGTCGTTATGCTCAGTGATGGAAGGCCAAACTCTCAAAATTACTCGGGCACCTTGACCCAACTTCAGTCAGCAGGGATCACCGTGAATACGGTTGCTTTCGATGCAGATAGCACAGCCTCTTCGATTCTCTCTTCTATCGCCAACCTAATGGGCGGTGAATACGTTGACATCACCGAATAAAGCGTCTCGAACACAGGAGGACACTTGCAGAATCCAAAGTTCCGCTTTTACTGACTACTGTGTCTCTACTTGAAAAACTTCGGAGCGGCGGAGCCGAAGCCCCCCCCGCTGCCTCATCAGATAAGATTAAGCTCATCGTCGGCCTCGGAAATCCCGGGACCGAATACGACGGCACGCGCCACAATATCGGATTTGAATTGGTAGATCGCCTTGCCGCCGAAAACGATTCAAAATGGTCTCGAGAGCGAAAATTCCGCGCCAAAGTCGCCAAAACCGAAAACGGCACCTTTCTTGCAAAGCCGCTCACTTATATGAATCTCAGTGGCAATGCGGTTGCGCGTCTTGGACGCTTCTACAAACTCCACCCCCACCAGATTCTCGTTGTCTACGATGACCTCGATCTGCCGATAGGGAAAATTCGTTTTCGGAAGGAAGGCTCATCAGGAGGGCACAATGGAATCAAATCCATTATCGAGTTTCTCAGCACCAAAGATTTCCCCCGATTGAAGCTCGGAATTGGAGCCGCTGACCAAAATGCGACCGTAATTGGCCACGTTCTGGGGAAATTCTCGCCGAATGAGGCCGAAGAACTCGAAAAAGTGCTCGCGATTGCCGTAGATGGAGTAAATTGCGCGCTCTCCGAAGGAATGGATCAGGCAATGAACCAATTCAACAGGCGCGCCTAATTTTGAGCGTGATCGGAGAATCTAAAACGTAATTTATTTATGAAGCGCAAATACGAAGGAGTTTACATCCTCAAACTACAGGGCCAGGACGAAGGCATCGAAGAAATGGTGTCAGGCATCACGAAAGAGCTTGAGGCCGGTGGTGCATCACTCGAGCAGATCGACCGCCTCGGTCGCAGAGAGTTTGCTCACGAAAACAATATTAAGCAAAAGCATGGCTACTACGTGCAGTTCTACTTCGAAGCAGAAGCCAAAGCAGTGGCAGAAGTTGAGGCACAGTTCAAAATGAACGACCAAATCATGCTTCAGTATTACCGCCGTCGCTAAGCAATCATCTTTCAAATTGAAAAACCCATTGCTTAGACTGTTGTTCCTGTGCGATTCCGACTAAGCAACAAAAGCCTCCCGCCATCTCATGGTGCTGGAGGCTTTTTTATTTCCTGACACGACGGCCCGACTAGTTGACGCCGGGCCTGCCGTGGGCTTAATTGCCCGCCCCCCGATGCAGCGCAAACGGTTACTCTTCTGATAGTACCCGGATGTTCCCCCTCCCATCAGACGTAACCGAATTTAACGGCTTCCGAAGGCCATTACCCGATCCCTCTTTATTTTTATATGAACGTAGACCGTGCGACTCTCGACTTCCTGAATGCATTCTCCGAAGATGAAAAGAATGAAGGCCAACGTATCCATGACGAAGGAGGCGTGACCCAGATTTTCGGAAATCACCTTCTCATTCAAGGGAAAGTGGAAGACCGGGACTGGTCATGTCGCACCAAGATCCAGCTTCAAGGTAATGACTGGAAGGGCGAAGCAGACGAGAAAACAGAATCCGGACGCGCCGCACTCTACGCAACCATGCTCGAGAAAGTCGCTCGTAAAGGCGACCTTCCCGAAGCTCCTAATGAAGTCGGTGAACAAACGCTCACTGAAGTCATCGAAGAAAAGCTCAGTCGCTCACTCACCGGGGAGGAAGATGAGTATCTGAGCAAGATCGAACGCCGTTTCCGCCGCTTCGAGCTCGAAAGAGAAATCTTCGATTCCGATCTCGTCCGATTGAACCCACGTTGGCCGGTCGAAAGCTTTGAGCCACTGATCCTTTGGCCAACGCCTCCCGACAACATTGTGGAGTTCTGGAACTATGTGTCGCATGCGTTCGAGAAAAATAATTTCGATTTCCCTGAATTCCTCGAATCGATCACCGATCGCGAGTGGACTGAAGAGAGAATCGCCGAATGGGAACGCCGCCGCGAAGAAAGCGAGTGGCGCTACCGTGTTGAAACCTTTGAAAAACGCCCCGCTGAGGACCCTGTCGAAGAGGTCGAATTTCGCCTTCAAATCAGCACCAGAGAGGCTCGTCTCCTCACCAACGTAGGGGACAAGGAGAAGTTTCTCAGAGTGGAATCAGAAGAAGAATTTGAGCGTCTCCTTGAACGCTACAAAAACGGAGGTCTCCGAATGGACGGGCCCTCAGAAATTCTCTGGAGCAAATTCCTCAACGCCGCCGATAAGGAGGAATCGAGTACTGGTGTCCTCCTGCTTGATCGCATCGAAAACTGCCGCTTTCTAAATCGTCTTTTTCATCAATCCGAATTGAATGGCCGCATCGTCAATCTCGATGAACAGCCTTTTCGGATCAGCGATGCACCACTGCATTGGGTCTGTCAGAAGGACACCATGGGAACGGATGACTATGAAATTCAACTTTTCACGGCAGACGGTCACGAAGTATCTCATACCGTGCGGCTGCTCCCAGGTGATGAAAACCTTTATGTCTCAGACGAGTGGGTTTTCCATGGACCGGAACACTGGGTTCGCGATGAAACATTGATCGACCCTCGAATCGAAATTCCGGTTCAAGTCATCGAAACTGAAAACGGAATTGCTTTCCTCTACCGTCTCGGAGCCAAACTCCCAGAGCAGTTGGAGCGTCAGGTCAAAGAAGAAGCGCTCACGATTATCTTCAATCTCAGCATCTCCTCCAGGGCAACGGGCGCGAGCAGTGAGCACATGCTCATGAACATCCTTGCACGGAACAGTTCAGAAACGCGCGAAGAACAACTCCGCCGCGAAGGCTGGGAAGTCGTCAAGCAGCCAAAAGAGTCCTCTGATTTTCTCTATCGCTACGACAGAAATTTGCAACGCCGGTCGGGACGACTCATCGCTCCGATGCAGCCCACTTTCGATGGGAACCTCGGATGCTACCGCGCGCGGGTTACCAAAAACTTCCCTGAGAAGTACGCCGAGTGGATTGAATCACTCCCCGAAGAGATTGTCATCGAAGCCGATGATGACCTTGCCACCCTTGAGGCGGAGCCCGTGGAAGCGCAGGTTTCATTTGAGGTCGTTGACGAAGAAATTGATTGGTTTGACCTCAAAGTCGTCGTCAAAGTGGAGGGAATGGATCTCTCTCAAGAAGAAATTCGTGCCCTCGTTCAAGCACGGGGCGAATTTGTAAGAATGGATCGTGGTGGGTGGCTTCGCCTCAAGATGAACCTCAGCGAGGAACAGCAGGAAGCCGTATCCCGAATCGGACTGGATCCGTTTGATCTCACCGGTGAGACCCACCGCCTTCATGCCCTTCAGCTCGCAGAACCGGCCGCGAAAGAAGTCTTTGATGCCAAGGCATGGGAGAAAATCACTGATCGTGCGAAGAATCTTCAGCTTCAGGTGAGACCTGAAATCCCACCGGGCCTGAACGTCAATCTTCGCCCCTACCAGATCGAAGGATTCCACTTTCTCTCCTATCTCGCGACCAATCAATTCGGCGGAATTCTCGCCGATGACATGGGTCTAGGTAAAACGATTCAGTCTCTTACTTGGCTCCTGTGGCTCAGAGAAACAGCCGGTGACGACGCTCCACCAAGTCTCGTTGTCTGCCCGAAATCCGTTCTCGATGTATGGGGAGCTGAGGTCATTAAGGCAGCCCCTTCGATCCGGGTTCAAGTCTTGAGAAACAAGATCGAACTCGACGTCGACAAGCTGGGTAAAGACATCGATCTACTCGTCGTTAACTACAGCCAGCTTCGCACCTGCGCCGAAGAGCTCACCTCAATCAAATGGCTAGGTATCATTCTTGATGAGGGCCAACAGATTAAGAACCCTGATTCGAAAGCAGCCAAGTCTGCACGATCACTGCAAGCACAGAACCGCCTCGTCCTTACCGGAACACCGATCGAAAACCGCCTTCTCGACGTATGGAGCCTGATGTCCTTCGCGATGCCCGGTATCCTCGGTGACAGAAAGTATTTCCGTGAAAACTTTGATCGTCGCAAAGACCTTCAATCGAAGAATCGCCTCACCGCGCGACTTCGCCCCTTCCTTCTCCGCCGAACCAAGGGCGAAGTAGCCCTCGACCTTCCTCCTAAAATCGAAGAGGACGTCTTCAGCGACATGGAGGACATTCAGAAGGAAATGTATCAGGAGGAACTTGAGCGGATTCAGAAAGTGCTTCTAGGCGTCGAAAACGACGACAGCCTACGAAAGAACAGCTTCGTAATTCTTCAGGGCTTGATGAGACTGAGACAGATCTGCTGTCACCCGGGTTTGCTCAAATCCGAGCATCGCAACGAACCCAGCTCCAAGCTGAACGCTCTGTTTTACTTACTCGACCAGCTGCATGAAGAAGGCCACAAAGTGCTCGTCTTCAGCCAGTTTGTTTCCATGCTCGACATCATTAAAGATGAGTTAGAGGAGCGTAACCGCCCTTATAGTTACCTCACCGGTCAGACGAAAAACCGACACGAGGTGATCAGTGATTTCCAGGAAACAGAAGAATCCAAGGTCTTCTTGCTTTCACTGAAAGCCGGTGGTAGTGGTTTAAACCTCACCTCGGCAAGCTACGTGGTCCTCTACGATCCATGGTGGAACCCTGCCGTTGAGAACCAGGCAATTGACCGTTGTCACCGTATTGGTCAGGAAAGCAAGGTGAACGCCTACCGCTTGCTCGTGCGAGACAGTGTTGAGGAAAAAATCCGGATTCTGCAGCAGCAGAAAAACGAGATGATGACCAGTGTCCTTGGCGAGGAAGGCTTCACCAGAAATCTGGAGATGGATGATCTCAAGTTCCTCTTCAGCGACGGATCTGTCGAACCTCCCGCTAAGAAGGAGAAAAAGAAGTAAGGCGTAACGATCAGACTCGGAGCCAATTTTGAGTCACCACCTCCCCCTGTCGGATCATTGAACTAGCAAGGGTAAACTATCTTACCTCTGCTCCAACTTTATCGAATGAAGCGCCAGTCAGACGGCTACCCAATGAGGTAATGCCAGAGGCAGGAACGATTGCCTGCCCCTCTTTTTAGGCCCGCAGCACGAAATCAAATGTTTCCCGACGAGAGGATTACTACCCTTTCGCCTTCAACGCACGCAACTCGGTATCAACCGTCGCGAGGTAATCGGAAGTCGCCTTGAGACGCATTGTCGTAAGCTTCGCAATAAACTCATAGAGTGCGGCATAAAACGGAGCATTCTTGTTTCTCGGAAGCACGTGGTGGAGAAATTTCTGATCCACCGCTAGGCAAAACGATTCGTTCACCGATACCACTGAGGCAGACCGAACTTCACCTTCGAGAGCGGCAAGCTCCCCGAAAATATCGCCGACCTGGTCCATTGAGACGATCTGCTCTCCGTTTTTGACGACAGCCACTGTACCTGCCAGAAGAATGAACAGCCGCGAAGCCTCATCTCCTTCAGCGATAATAACATCACCCGCATCACACTCGATAAATGCGGAAGCGTGGAGAACTTGATCAAGATGCTCCTTTGAAAAGGACTCGAGGAAAGGGACTTCCAGCAGAGTTCCGGGGACCTCATCTTCGTCGTGGATATAAGCGTATTCTTGCACGGTTAAAATATAGGTTTTGGTGAGGTTCCTGTCGAGCGCCAAAAATCGGTTTAAGAAGGTTGTCACATAAACAAAAAAGCGGCGAGGCTTTCGCCTCGCCGCCCATTTGGGTCTCACTATTAAAATTGGAAAAGACCGAAATTTGACTTCGATTAGTGAAGGTTGTTGTAAGCCGGGCAACCGTGCTCAGCAACATCAAGACCTTCAGCTTCTTCCTCTTCGCTAACACGAACGCCCATAACGAGCTTGATGATGTAGAATACGGCGAACGAGAAGATGAATGCGAAAGCGTAGACAGCAACCACACCGATGAGCTGTGACATGAAGTTTGCACCACCAAAGATAGCAACGGCAAGCGTTCCCCAAATTCCGCAGACACCGTGAACAGAAATCGCACCGACCGGATCGTCGATCTTGATCTTATCAAAGAAGAGGATCGAGAAGACTACGATTACACCACCGACAGCACCCATGATGATAGCTGACAAAGGAGTCACTGAATCCGCTCCAGCGGTAATACTCACAAGTCCAGCAAGGAGACCATTGAGAGCCATCGAGAGATCAGGCTTCTTAAGAACGATCATCGAGATGAAGATGGAAGCGACACCACCAGCGGCAGCAGCGAGAGCCGTTGTGGTGAAAACAAGTCCAAGTGGCCCGGGGTTAGCGGAAAGAACCGATCCACCGTTGAATCCAAACCATCCGAAGAAGAGGAGAAAGACACCCACTGCAGCCAAAGGCATACTGTGTCCAAGGATTGGCTTGATACCATCTTTGGTATACTTGCCTTTGCGAGCGCCAAGAATGATGACACAAGCCAGAGCCGCAGCACCACCGAATCCGTGAACGACGGTAGAACCGGCGAAATCGTAGAAAGCAGCATCACCTCCACCGAGATCGGAGAGCCATCCGCCACCCCAATGCCAAGAACCGGCGATTGTGTAGCCGAATGCGACGAGAATAGTGGAGAAAACCATGAAGCTACCGAGCTTCATGCGCTCAGCCACTGCACCGGAAACGATAGTCGCGGCAGTCGCTGCGAACATCGCCTGGAAAATGAAGTCACCGTAAGCAGTCATGGCGAGACTCAGGCCACCATAAGCCCACGTGTCGTTCTCACCGCCACCGAGATCGCCGATAGGGCCATTAATGCCGAGCCATCCCGGGATCTGCCAGGAATCTACCGGATAGTGTGTGTTGAATCCCAGTAGAGCATAGGTAAGAAGGCCAATACTGATAATCCAAACGTTCTTGAACAGAATGTTCACCGTGTTTTTGGCCTGGGTTAGACCGGCTTCAAGCGTGGCGAAACCGAGGTGCATGATAAAAACCATCGCAGCTGCGATTACGGTCCAGAGCATCGAAACAGTGAAGAAGTCGAAAGCTGGAGCTAATTCAGCTCCACCAGAGGCTTCGACAAGCTCAAGGTATTCATCAACAGGACCGGGTTCAGGAGCGGCAGCTTCCTGCGCTATCGCAGTGCCGAACAGCAAGGGTGTCACCAAGAAGGTGGCCAGTAATAACAATTTCAGGGTGAATGTATTTCTCATTTTTGTTTTAGTTAGGGGTCAAAAGCAGCATTCCTAGGTGCCACTCATCACTCTTTCCTCATTTAGAAAGCACCCCCCGTGCCAAGTTTAGTGAGAAATGAATTTTTTATTTGTTTTCAGGGTTCATCCCACCCTTAGACCCATCAGACCACCTTCCTGGAAACAGCTACAACTAACTCTTCACAAGGCAGTTACACATCCAGAAAAACCACAAAAAGGTAGGCCTCCCCACCAAGATTGAACCGAAGCCATTTTTGCAAAATTCGCATCAATGACTCGCAGGGTGCTCTACTTTTTTAAATAGAAGGAGATTTCAACCGCTCGAGAAAGGTGACAATGAGACGAATGGTCACTGCACTTAATTAAAACCAGCCCGGACTGCCTTTACGAATGGTCACCGCGGAAGACGATAGCGGACACAGCTCCGAACCCGTGAACCAAAGGATCTCCACCCTTAATTCGTTTCGCCCCCACAAAAGCGGAGATCTCTAGTCCGCGTCTCTTACGACTTTCCCTCCAAGGGAAAGGATTCGGGCATTCGCCTTAGCATCTTCGGCTTCGCCGATTTGCTTATCCTGAACATACATTTGAGACAATGCGGTCCAGGCAAGAAGATCATTCGGCTTGAGAGTGGTCGCTTTCAGCCCCGCACCAATCGCTTCTTTGATTTGATCGGTTTTCATGAGCGCCATCGCCAAAGCGTGCCACCCATCGAAGAAATCCGAGTCGAGGGCTACACAAGCCCGATACTTCTCCACCGCCACGTGAAGATCGCCCACGGCAAGATCGCCGTTGGCATCATCAAAAAGATCGTCTAACTCCTCGCTCACAATCGTCAGAAACTACTGTGGAGGCGCCACGGCCAGGCCGACGCGCTCGGAAGCAGACTCGGCACGACGCTGATTAAACCAGGCCGAGAAAAGTGTTCGATCAAGCTGATTCGAAGAGGATGCAGCGATTGACGTTTTTGCGGCCGCTTCCTCCTCGTTTTTGTAGAGCTCGAGTTTGTCGACGTATACCAGAAGCACTCCCGCGCCGGCCGGTCTTTCAATCACACTGGAGACTTCTTTCTCACCAAGGCCCTCAACAGCCTCAAGAATCAAGGCAGAGTCGTCGAAGCCGGCGGGAGGCTCAGCCTCAGAGAAATTGGGAATTGTCTTCGCTTTCACGCCCGCTTTAGACGCGGCGTCTGAGAATGATTTTCCATCCGAAATTGATTCCCGGATCGAGGCAAGTGCTGCGTTCGCTGCTTCATTGACAGCGCTGTTCGATTTCTGGGCGAGCAACTTCTCTTCGATCGCAGGGCTCGCCTGCTCCAATGTGAGAGGCTGAGGCTCAACTTCAGCAGTGTAATGGAAGACGTAGTAGCCTCCATCCTGAGAGGAGATAGGAACAGTAACACTCTTCATGGCAAGAGCATTGCTGAAGAGAACGCGAAGCATCGCTTCATCCCCTTCTGCAAACTCAGGCGGTGAAGCTGGCGAGAACGGAGCGATTTCCTCAAGAACCAGATCAAAGTTTGCCTTTTTCCCCGAATACTGTTTCGCAATGGCCTTAAAGTCAGCGTCTTCCTGTGCAAGATCGGAATAAGCCCGGTTTACCGCATTGGCAAAATTGAGTTCAGCTTTCGCTCTCTGCTCGTTAGTAGCCCCTTCAGGCTGGACTTTCGGAGTAAACTTCACGTAATCAAAGCCGCGCTTGGGATTTGACTTGAGCGACTCTTTGTTCTCTTCAAAGTAAGCCTTCACCTCATCATCTGAGATCTTAAGATTTTTCACAATCTCAGCACGATCAAAATTGATCACTGAAGCGGTATAGCGCTGGTTACCTCGGATATAGAGTCGATCCGTTTCACTCGGAACGGCGGCGACACCTGCACCAATGAGGCTGCGAAGCTTTTGGAACGAAAGGTAATCCTTCACCAGTTGTGCCAGATCGCCTTCTGAAAATCCATTCGGTCCGAGAATGTTATTTTTGACGAAATCAGCATTCACAAAAGGCTGCTGGAATACCGGCAGATTGGGAATTGCTTCCTTGATCTCCTCAGCCGTGGGTTCGATGCCCATCTTTTCGGCTTCTGTCCGGAGGATGACAAGACTCATGATGAAGTCGGTTGGATCACGGTCCTTGCGATTCTCACCGAAGAGCACCGTAGCGAAGTCATACATGCCGAGGCGAAGAGCGACATCGAAATTACTTCCAAGCTTCTGGGCTTCTTTCTGACGGTAGCAGCGATTGTAGACCTTCACGACGCAGTTCTGTTTTCCCACGGACCCTTTCACAAAATCAAAGTCGGAATAGAGAAACGCGAAAGCGATCACGATAATAATGGTCACGACGATCAGCGTGCCTTTTTGGATATGACGAATTTGAGTCAGCATGAGAATAGCTCTAAATGGGGCGCGGAATTTCGAATCTCCGCAGGGTCGGGAAGGTAGAGAGAAAGTCTCTACTGATCAAACCCTTTTTAGAGCTGTATCAAGGGCATTTTAGCAGAGATCTCCCTTCGAAATTCAGATGCGAGATATTTAAGAAGATTTCTCCTGAAACAAAAAAGCAGGAAACTCGGAGCGATTCACCATTCATCGCTCCCAAATCGCGCAGAAAAACAAGAGCGCGTACGGTAAGTGTCCCCTCACTTTCCTTTTTTGCTAAAAATGGCCACCTAATTCACCGATGGACTTACCCGTCAATCCCACTGTAGTCTCATAAGATGAAGCAGTTCATCTATCTACTCATTTCAACTCTCTTCATTTATTCAGCGGGAGCAGCTGTTGAAGTCACCGATACGCAGGGACGCTCCATGGAAGTCGTCGTAATCCACTACAATAAGTCGAGTGGGAACGTTAAAATCAAAAAAACAACCGGCCAAATCTTCTCCGTGAAACTTTCAATCTTCGATGCTGAGTCGCAGAAGAGAATCGAGGAAGCGGCTCCGAAAGAGAAAGCAAAGCTCCTCATCGACGTTTCGGTAGGGAAACGCCGATCGCGACAAGGAGATAGCAGTTACATGAAAGACCAGACGATCTCGGCGAGTGTCAATTTGGAGAACAAATCCCGGGACATCGACTTTCCCCAGGGGAAGGGAACCATTTTTCTAGTCGCTCAGCAGACACGACGTTATTCTGAAGACAACGCCGACTACGGGAAAGTGCTGAGCAAACAGAGCTTCACGCCGGCGATTCTCGCAGGAGAATCAATCAAGTTCGAAGCACAACCCGTGATTACCTCCTATGACTCGGATCGTGACTCATCAAATGTCGGTGGCTGGGAATACTACGGATACATTTTCATCCTTGAGGACAGTGATGGCGAAATCCATTCCATCGAAACGTCAATCGCTCTGCTCGAGCGGGAGATCGATGACACCCCCGGCATCGGGAAGAAGCTTCTACAATTGAAGGCCGATAGCCTCGTGGAAAAAAATCTTGAGAGTCGCAATTAACGGTCTACTTCACCAAGACGCGATTTGGGGTACTGATTCTCCCCCGTTCAGCTCCGCATACCTTTATTTCGAGGCGGCGGTTTCGAGTTACATTTCACTCGGCTCACGAGTTTGGCACTCGCTGAGTACGCAAATTGACGAAACGCGGAATTGAAGCCCTCCCCGTTTACCGCTACAGCTGTGCTGCCCACTCGAAACTATGGATCAGAGCCGCCCCAACCTCATTTTCATCATCACAGATCAACAGCGCTTTGATACCATCAACGCCCTTGGCTTCCCCCACGTCGATACGCCGAACCTCGATAAGCTCGTGAACGAAGGCGTTACTTTCACCAACTGCCACGTCACCGCACCAAGTTGTGCGCCCTCGCGAGCGAGCCTATTCACCGGCCAATACCCGCACACCAATGGAATCCTGAAAAATGCCGATCGCTGGACAAAGAGCTGGGTCAGCGACCTTGCTGACTCCGGCTACCACTGTGTGAACGCGGGGAAAATGCACACCTACCCTTTCACGACACCCTGCGGATTTCATGAGCGCTACGTCGTCGAAAACAAAGACCGCTACCTGGAAGGGCGTTACTTTTTCGACGAATGGGACAAAGCACTCGCCGCTCGAGGGCTCACCAAACAACAACGCGTCACTTACCGCGAGCGCGAAGACTACCCAGACAAGCTGGGAGCTTTCACCTGGGACCTGCCGGAGGAAACGCAATCAGACAATTTTGTCGGAGATCTCACCAAGTGGTGGCTCAAGACGCACCCCAAAGAAGATCCTCTATTTCTGCAAATTGGATTCCCGGGACCGCATCCACCTTACGACCCAACTCCGGAAGCGCTCGCCGAATACGCCGACCGCGAGATTCCGTTGCAAGAGGTCACTGACGACGATCTCGAAAATCAACCAGCCGCCTATCAGGCAATGCGGAAGCATAACAATGAGGTCGATCACGACTCCGTAGTTCTGCCATTAGCGCCAACCGAGGAGCAACGACTCGACCAGCGCCGACACTACCTCGCGAATGTGACGATGATCGATACGAAAATCGGAGAAATCATCGCTTCGCTAGACGAACAGGGCTATCTCGAAAATTCGGTAATCGTTTTCACGAGCGATCACGGGGATTGCCTCACTGATCACGGACAT
>JAOFXR010000031.1 GCA_028047635.1 Verrucomicrobiales bacterium | reverse complement strand
CATACTTCGTCACGAAGGACTTGCCAATTCGAAATCCGCTTTTCTTTTGGGCTGGTTGGCAAGGTGATGAGGCCCTCGGCGTGAGTCTATGCCTAATCTCCCAGAGCGAGATGACTACTATCGGAGTCTCTGCGCGGTGGCCGCTCTACCCATTTTCTTTCGTGACGGGGACAGCTCCGGATGAGGGGACTGAGATCGTAAAGGTCGTTTCGATACCGGGAATGCTTTCGATCGTGATCGTGCCGCGGTGGGCTTCGATGCCACGCTTCACGATGGAGAGGCCGAGGCCGGTTCCTTTGATCTCGGTTTGACTATGATGCTTCTGGACCCGGTAAAAGCGTTTGAAAATTCGCGGCAAATCGGCGGCCGGTATGCCGATACCGTTGTCAGTGATGCTGACAATAATACGGCCGTTTTCTTCGTGAAAGCTCACGATGATTTTCAGTTTCTGATCCGGATTCTGCTTTAACGCGTTCTCAATCAGGTTGAAGAAAATTTGATCCCAGTAGTAGCGATCGCCGTCGATGTAGTAGGCTTCATTTCCGTTTAGATTGAGTTTCACTTTGGCGTGATTTTTTTCAATCAGCGGGGTGAGGTGGCTGATCATCTCATTGGCCGAACTCACGAGATTAAACGGTTCGGAGTTGAGCAAATTACTGGCGCTCTCGAGTCGGGAGATCGTGAGCATGTCTTCGACGAGCCGGGCAATGCGATCCCCGTGCTTCACCATTGTTCCGATAGCCCGCTTGAAAACCGGGGCGTTCAGGTCTGTTTCCTCCTCATCCATGGTTTCGAGGTAACCATTGATGATCGAAAGCGGAGTTCTCAATTCGTGAGAGGCATTGGCTACAAACTCCTGGCGGATCTGTTCCGTCTCCAATTCTTTCGTCACATCCCTGAGCAAGAGCCAGGCCCCAACCGTAGTGGATGCTTCTTCGAAGGCGAGGGGTTCAGCTTCGATCTGCAAGGTGCGTTCGCGAACGTGATTTCCGTCCATCTCGTTCATCCTGAAATCAATCTGATCAGAGGTCTTTGACTTCAGATTACATGCCATCTCAATCGTGTCGATGATGCGGTGATCCCGGCAGACATCAATGAAAGGGCGGGACAGGTAGGGTTGTTCGCTTGGGAAGAGGAGTTGGGCGGCTTGATTCAGAAAACGGATTTCGTAGTTCTGATCGAGGATGACGATGCCGTCTTTAATCTCATCGAGAAGTGCTTCAAGAAATCGACGCTGATAGGAGTCCAGGTCAGCGTTCAGTTTGAAGTCGTGAAGACCGTCAATGGCAGCGAGACCCAATTTCTGTGCTTCCGGGGTAAGGTCTCCCGGCAGCGATTCGCTGCCGAGTGAGTCTTTTCGAAAGTGATCTTTCAGAAGGCGATAGCTTCGCCGCTCGAGGAAAAGTCGAATGCCAAGGTAAAGGCAAAGTGCCAGTAGTGAGATGAGTGCCAGTTTCTCCAAGAGGATGGGAGGTGTCAGGTTTTCGGCCGACTAAGATTCACAGAAGCGGTAACCGATTCCACGCGAAGTTTCAATCATCGGTCCGTAGTCACCCAGCTTTTCGCGAAGCCGTTTGATATGGGTGTCCAGTGTACGGGTTTGGATCATATCGTTGTAACCCCACACTCTTTTGAGGAGGTCGGCCCTTTCCTGTGTGACCCCCGGCGATTCAATGAGGCAAAGGAGCAGTTTGAACTCGGTCGAGGTGAGATCGATTTCCTCGCCCTCGAGGGCGAGTTTGAGGACGTTTTTGTCCAAAGTGAACGGTCCTATCGCAATCACATCGCTACCCTGGTTTGAATTGGAGCGATGAACCAGGTTGCGAATCCGCAGCATGAGCTCTTTGGGGCTGAATGGCTTGGAAAGGTAATCGTCTGCCCCCAGTGCGAGGCCATCGATCCGCTCTTCAAGACGGCCTTTTGCGGTGAGCATGATCACCGGGATTGATTTTGTCTTCGTGCCTTCTTTCAGGTTTTTACAGACATTGAGCCCATCCATTCCCGGAAGCATCAAGTCCAGCACGATCAGGTCCGGTGATTGCTCTTTGGCTGCAGTGAGCGCCTCGAGACCGTCCGCGGCTTCGATCACCGTATAATCCTTCTCCCGGTGAAGGTTCATCGAGATTAGATCCCGAATATCTTCTTCGTCATCGACGATCAATATAGTTGGCATTTTTTATACGGTTCTGGCTGGGGAATCCTAGACTCATGCCTTATCGCAATCTGAAAAGGATTAGGGAGTGACAAAATTGTAACGATTGAGAGTTCTATACCTTTGTGACTCATTGTCTGGTCTAGTTTTTCCCGGTTGAGAACGCCTCAATTTATTAGCGCGAACGTTTTTTTGATTCTACCGTTCACTAAGATGGCATCTGAAAAGATTATCACTACCACACAATTGAAACCTAAATCCGTTCACGTTGTCGTGAATCCCGCGCCTTCACGCCGGATTCCGCTGTTGGCGATGCTGAATCAGGCCTTCCGCGATGCAGGAATTGAATGGGACCTGTCGATCACGCATGGGCCGGGCGACGGGAAGCGTCTCGCAGAGAAGGCGGTGGAAGGTGGCGCCGAAGTCGTCGCCGTTTACGGGGGGGACGGGACGGTCATGGAAGTGGCGGCCGGCTTGCTGGAGACGAATACTCCGATGCTGATCCTTGGCGGGGGAACTGGAAATCTGGTCGCTTCGGAATTACGACTCTCTACCAATATCGAGAAAGCGTGCGCACTCATTTGTGGTGAAAGTTACATGACCCGTCAGATTGATGTTGGGATGATGGGGGAGCGACCGTTTCTTTTACGTATTGGCTGCGGCATTGAGGTGGGTGTGGTTCAGGAAGCGACTCGCGAGCTGAAAGATCAATTTGGGAAATGGGCTTATGTGTTTGCCGGCATCAAAACCCTCCAGGAAACGCCGGAGGCAAAATACGAAATTATTCTCAACGGAAAGGAAAAGATCGAGGCGACGGGCGTTGCCTGTGTCGTTGCTAACGCCGGAACCGTTGGACTGGGCAGGCTCACTTTAGCACCCTCTGTGGATGTTCAGGACGGAAAGCTCGACGTCTTCTTTCTTAAGAAAGCGAACATTGAAGGGATCGTTCAGATTGCGAGCAAGATGACAGGACTCGACCGGCTGCGGAAAGAGAAGGAAAAAGACGAAGGGGAAGCGCACCTCGATGCCTCACAAGCCGTGACCCATTGGCAGGTGGATAGCGTAGACATCAAAACCGATCCTGTCCTCGATATGCAGGTCGATGGCGATGTCGTCGGAAAAACGCCGCAGAGCATTCGAATTCTGGCCAAGGGCTTGCGTGTTGTGGTCGGTGATCCTGCGCACTCTGAGAAGAAGGACTGGATTTGAGGACGGGGTGAGACTGAGGATGATTTGCCTCTTACTCACTTTCAGAATCTCGAATTATTCAGACCCCCTTATCAAATGATCGGGGCAGGAACATTTTGTTCTCTTACTCTAAAAGTAAAAGGACAAAGCGGGAGCAAAAAATCACTTCGAAATCACCGAGAATCCTTGATATCCCGGCAGGCAAAGGGTGTTATGACGGCGAACGAATGAGTCGAATCCATGCGAGTAGGTGGCCGGTTTTGGGTGGAAAACGTTCATGATTGTTGTTCAGCCTAGAAATGAAGTGCCGGTCATGTGGACATAGATATTCTGCCTCCGATTCGCAACCAGCCCCTAGCGGAACATCGGCACCTGGAGTTTTCTTCATTTTCGTGATTCTCATAGCTGGAAGCGCTACAACCCTCCTTGTGCTACAAATCTCTTTGTTTTGGTCAGCTTTCCTATTCCTGATCGCAGTTCTCCCTCTGCTAAAGATCCCGATGGCGTATTTTGATTGTCGAGGAGACAGCGGACACGGAAAGCACAAAGGGGGCACATGCCCAAAGTGCGGAGATGTTAATCCCATTCGGCTCTGGTCCCTTTAGGTATGCCTCTGATTCACGAGTCCTCCAAAACGGGGCAGAACAAGCCGGAAATCTCAAGCGGGATCACGCCGCGAGTTGATTGACTTCTCTGATTTGAATCATTACCCTTCATGCGAGACTGCGCTCCAGGATCGGGCTGCGATGCCTTTTACGTTCGAGAAGAATGAAGACGATTCTTTTACCGGTTATTAGTGGTCTCTGCGCAATGCTCACTGGATGTAGCGAGCAGTACTTTGTCGCGAAAGATCTTGAAAGGCTTGCCGAGGAAGCGCACGAGGTAACGCTTTTTTCGCTCAATCCGAGAAGTGTAGCCGGCACTTCAACCAATACAGAATCCATTTTTCATGGATACGAAATTCTGGAACGCACACCGACTCTCTCTTCGGAGGAAGGTCACGAACTGTTAAGTGCCCTGGCTGATGGGGTCAAAAACAGCGATGGCATGACTGCGATGTGCTTCAACCCTCGCCACGCTCTTCGTATTAAAGTGCAGAAAAAAACGATCGACCTTACGATCTGCTTCGAGTGTCGTAAGGTTTATGCGCATGGCTTCAATGATGACAGGACTTTCTACCCGAGTCCTGCTCCAAGGTACTTTTTCAACGATGTGCTTGCGCGCTATGACCTTTCAAAACCACTGAATGAAGCAGAACAAGATCCTGCGGTGAAAATCGACCAGTGATATGAGCTGTTTTGGCTAGAATGCGTTTTTTTGGGAGGGGGGCTGCGAAATGTCAGATTTTAGAATCCCAAAGATTCGAGTATCGGTTTTTTGAATCCCGCACCAATCGCAGGTGAAAACAACCCTTTCGTCTATCATCTGATTGAAATCTGAGGGACTGCTGATTTACTCTTCTCATACCACGTCAATTTATGGTGCTTAGTCAGAACTCAACCCTGATTTGAAGTGGAGATGGCCTGTCACGTTGCCCACCTTAGGGGTTTAATCGAATGAATTGGAGGAAGAGGAGAAGTGTTTGCGCTATTCTGAAATTGGTCTCGTCAGTCATGATAGGCTTTGTGCTTTTCTTGAAGTTTCCACAACTGAGCGGATCAGAAATTTCTCCTCGGTCGGGCTATACTAGTTAGGGGCGCACGTTATTTATAGCCCGAGTCGCAAGGTTCATGACCGATTATCAGGTTTTCCGACGAGAGAGCCTTGGCAGGACGTAAACGTTTTGCAGACGGCCGTAAATTCCCAGCACTGGTGAACTATTCCGTCGCTTATGCAGCTTTGCCCCATTGCAAGGCTACTGCGCCTGGAAGGAGAACGTATGCGGCACATTTTCTTAGGCAATTTTTGGAGTAGGGGCGAATCGTTGTCATTCGACGCCTAGTCTGTCTGCGTGCCGGGAGTCAGCGGGAGCTGTCATTTGTTACGAGATAATGGAATCAATGAGAAATTATTGGCGGTCTCGTTTTCTTTGATTTCCTTAGTATGACTTCCTACCCGCGTGGGTTGGCGAATGCTTGGCTTGTGAATCATCACTCGGAGAGTGATGGATACGCAGGCGTCAACTCTCCGAGTGGCGTGGTGGAGACTCCGTGTCTCCGGCCTTTTGCTTCCGTTCCTCTGGAGAATCCAGTAGACCAATGATCGATATCCTCGGGACAAAAACAGAGAAGCAGGTAACTTGCTAGGTTCCCAAATCTCGCAGTTCAACCACGAATTAGCGCGAATAGTCCCGAATTTAACTTCACTGGAAAAAGCGGCGGACCTTTTTCCGACCGACACCTATTCCGACTCCGGTCTGAAGCGGAAGAGGTGTTCGGTTCCGCGAAGATAGAGATCATTCCCGTAAACGGCAGGGGAAGCGTAAAGTTCTTCGCCGAGTTCGGTTTGCGCGACGACTTCAAGTTCTTTGCCCGGTTTTACAACGGTCATGACACCGGTGTCCGAAAAGAAATAGGCGAGACCGTTGGCTGAAATCAATGAGGCACTGTGTCCCGGTTCCTGCTTTCCGTTGACGAGGCGCTCCCGCCAGAAGCGTTCTCCTGAGACGGCATCAAAACAGCTCGCGACTCCGTTGTCTGCGACGACGAGAAAATAGTCATCAATCGCAATCGGGCTGGGGACATAGCTGGCTCCGGCATTTTCATGCCACTGGACATGTGTCCCGGTTACGTTGCCGTCTCCATCCGGTCGAATCGCCATGAGATGTTTCTCGGGAAATCCGCAGGTGAGGAAAAGGAGATTGCGCTCCGGATTGTAAACAAGTGATGCGACATACTGTTCGGTCGGGCCGTCGATGAGCCATTGCTGTTTGCCGGTGTCAGGATCATAGCTCGTGACGGATTTACTTCCCGACAGCATGAGCTGATTTCGCCCCTTAATATTGCGAATAATGGGAGTGCAATAGCTTCGCGTTTTATTGGGGCGGTCCGTCTTCCACTTTGTTTCGCCGGTTTTGGAATCGAGTGCAACGAGGTAGGCATCGCCATCATGGTCGCCATTGATGATCACCATGTCTTGCCAGAGAATGGGACAGGAGCAGTAGCCATGCTTGCTGGAGAATGTGCCGGGTCGCTTTTCCCAGAGAACGTTTCCATCGAAATCAAAGGCGGCGATATACATTTTCCCCTCGTCTAAAAAGCTCACGTAGATGGACTTGCCATCCGTTACGGGGGTGCTTGAGGCTCGACTGTTGAGGCGATGAATGCCTTCAAAAGGTGATTCCAAAACCACTTTGCGCCAGAGAATCTCTCCGATATTTCGATCGAGGCTGATGAGGGAACGGGATTCTCCTTCCTCATGAGCAGTGACGAGAAAGATCCGATCTTCCCAAATGATGGGTGAAGCATGACCGATTCCGGGGATGGCCGTTTTCCAGACCGTCCCGCCCGCGGGATCCAATTGGGTCGTGAGTTGGGGCGCGTTTACAACACTGCCGTCGCCGTGAGGTCCGCGCCATCCGGGCCAGTTCTCAGCGGTTACGGTTGAGGCCAGTATTAATACGAGGGCAGCTGAAAGAACGAATCGATTCATGCAGGTGGAGGGAGGTAACTCAGAGATTCAACTAGGCCGGTGTAATTCGGCACAAAACTTACTTCACTGCAGAGTAGTCGGTCGCTTTCAACGGCGTCGACTGAACTCCCTTTTTGACCAGGATTTTGCCATCGGCCTCTGATGCTTCGCGGGCAGCTTTCCACTTGGGATCCTGACTGAATGCTTTGAATCCTGCGGCTCTCGACTCGTCGGAGGCATGAGCGAGGAAGTAAAGAAGTGTGTTTTCACTGCCTTCCTGTCCTTCATCGAGATGAAAGTAAAGGAGGTTGGTGAGTCCGTGGTTTTCGAACAGGTCGGCGGTATGATCACGGAATCGTGCATCGAGGTTCTCCAGCTTGCCGGGATTGCAGGTATACTCGCGCATCTCGAAAAGACGAGGCGTCTCCGAGGCTGAAATCGGAGGCTTGGGAGAGTAGTCGGTGAGATGGAGGAAGACGCTGTCGACTTTGTTCACCAGTTTGCCGTCTGCGGTCGACTCCTTGTAAGCTTTCTGCCAGGCCGGATCGTCGCGAAATCCTTTCCAGGCCGTCTTCCTTGCTTCCCTGTCAGGGTATCCGAGGAGGTAGACGAGCACGTTGTCGTTGTTCTCAACAGGAACCCAGTAGGCTAACTGGCTCATGCCGTGCTTTTCGAACATTCCAACAGTGTGGTCCCGAAAGCGACTGTGGAGTGCTTTCAGTTTTCCCTCATTGGGATAGTATGTGCGGAGTTCGAAGCAGGTGAGTTCGTCTGCCGAAACCGTAGTGCAGTTCCAGGTGAAAGAAGCGGCGGCAATCGCGAGCCAGAGGGAGAGAGATTTCATGGCAAAAGGGTAGGGGTGCCCCTTTCCAAAGTCACGATGAAATCAGGGCTGAAGCTCCCGCGTTAAGGGGATACACCGGCTCACGAAAGAGTATCGGACTGTTTTCCCAGATTCAGAATCCAGAGAAACCATGCGATCAGGAAGCAGAGACCGCCGATGGGAGTGATCGCGCCCAGTTTTGTGATTCCGGTGAGCGAGAGCGCATAGAGACTTCCGGAAAAGATAACGATTCCTGCTAGGAAAAAAAAGAAGCTGCGACTCCGTGGTGACGTCAGCGCGATGATGAAAAGGACCACGCCATGAATGAGGTGATACATAACCGCGGTATCCCAGGTCGCGATTCGGTCATTGGCAACGAGGCGGTCCTCAAGCGCATGCGCTCCGAAGGCACCGAGGGCGACTCCGAGGAACATAACGATGGCGGCGATACGGATGCGGGAAGAGTTCATGGCCGAAGATAATGCGTCACACTCAGTTGTCGAAAGCGGATTTTCTATCCTCGGGGCTTCATAACACGCGAAGCGATTATTCCTCCAAATTCGACAAGCAGTAAAGAAACGACTCGCCGCGAAGAAAAAGAGCACGGCCCACGAGGGCCGGAGTGGCACTGAACCTGTCGTTGAGTTGATTTTGCGCGAGTGGCTGAGGTTCGGGATCGTCGCTGAGGACGAGTGTGATTCCGCTTCGGTCGACCACGTAGATTCTTCCTTTTGCTGCGACAGGAGAGGCGTAGATATCTCGTAAGTTGCCGAGACGAAAGGGCCCTGTGAGTTCGTCTCCGGTTTTCAGATTCACACGTGAGAGCACTCCCTGATAGTGAGCGAGGTAAAAGACGTGGCCGTTGACGAGAAGCGGGGAAGGAATGTAGGGCGTTCGTTTTCGCCTCGTCCACTTGATATGGTCAGAGTCGGTCAGGTCGCCGGATGCACCGACGAGATCAATCGCAAGCATGGACTGAAAGTCATAGCTGCTCGTGGCAAGAAGTCGGCCGCTTTCATACACCGGCGTGGCAACGACATTATCGGAAAGCCCTCCGCATTCCCAGATCAATTCTCCGTCGCCCGGATCATAGGCGCGGATGCGTTCGGTGCCGGCTGCGATGAGCTGCGGTTTACCCTCATGCTCGATGACAATGGGGGAGGTCCAGGTGGTTCGTTCGTTGCGCGGCTTTCGCCATATTTTCTTGCCGGTGGTTTTATCGAGAGCGCCGATAAAAGAAAGCCCTTCGTGATCCCAGTTCACAAAAATGCGATCTCCGTGGAGAACCGGAGAGCAGCCCTCGCCATGCCCGTGTTTTGTCTGCATGTCGCCGAAGTCCTCGCTCCACCGAACCTTGCCTGTCTTCACATCGAGGCAGTAGAGGCCGTGTGATCCAAAAAAGGCATAGACATGGATGCCATCGGTCGTCGGGGAAGCGGAGGCTAGAGTTCCCGTATTGTGGCCACCTTCTTTCGGGACAGCCTCGTGAACGGCCGTTTGCCAGAGGATCTCACCGGTCTTGCGATGGAATGCGAGAACGGCAAACTGCCACTTGCTCGAAACAAGAAGATTGTCATGCGCACCGGTAGCGAGGTCCGGCTTTGGCGGGAAATTTTCCCCGATAGGAATCGAGGTGGTGACAAAAACATGATCGCCAAATACCACCGGGCTCGAGTGACCAAGGCCGGGAAGCGGCGTTTTCCAGCGAAGGTTCTCGTCTTCGCTCCATTCGACAGGAGGAGAGGCCGTTTCCGAAGTTCCCGTGAAATTGGGCCCGCGCCAGTGTGGCCAGTTTGATTCGGGGCTGGTTGATTGTCCGGGACAAATTGCCGGAAAGGCCAACGCCAACGAGAATCCGATGAAAAATGCCCTTTGTTTCATGACTCAGAGCATCACGGATTAGAAAAAGTGTCAATTGGTGACGTAGTCCAATTCAAGGGACTCAGTCGATTGCCTTGATCCTCCTCCTGAGAATTATAGGGTAAGATAGGAGCTCGCATGCGGTTGTCAGAATCATAGCGGCTTGGGCTTGATAAAGAGCACCTCGCTGGGATCAACCCACCCCGTGCGAAGATCGACGCGGAACCAACCTTCGCTGTTTTTCTGATGGAAGCGGACGCCGGATCGCTTCCCGAATTCCTTGAGATCGTATTGCGCCCAGGTCTTTCCCCGATCGGGTGAAACAAGAAATCCGCAATCGTGCGGCGATGCCGGCGCACAGTGAGCTGCGATGACGAAATCGTCTTCGATGATCATGACACCGATCTCGTAGCCGGGATTGTGCATCATGGTGTGCTTGTCGAGATGGGCGAGGTCTTCCGGTGCGCAGTGAAATATGCCTCTGTCGTAGGTCTCACGAATCGTTTTGGGACCGTTCGCGTCGGCCGCCCAGTAAAGCTCACCATCGATAAAATGGATGCCGCCGGATTTGTGACGGGAGTTGGAATTGACTGACACCAATACTTTCCAATCCCAGGAGTCGGCGACTTTGTTGTATGTGCCGTGCAGCCAGTGGCACTCATTGCCAAAGCCCCGGTCGATATCACCGCAGCACGCGTAGAAGGCATTCTCCGCAGGGTTATACGTGACTGAGTGAATATGCCGGCAGATGATGTCATTATCGGGAGCACCGAGGAGCGGATCGTTTTCCAGATCGACACCCTTTTCTTGAAACTTCGGATTTTGGCCAAAGGAATAAGCGATTTTCACTGTTTCACCGCTGTCGGTCGAGTAGTAGATATTCACGGGAGCGGAGCCGCCAATGACGTTGGTGTAGTTTCCCCAGACGAGCATTTCCTCGCCCTCAATCTCCCACGTGTGAACGCCGTCGAGGGAGTGATAGTAGTGCCCCGGCTTCTCCGGATCTTTGGGCGTGTGTTCGATGTAATCGCTTCCATCGCGGTCTTTCACGACGATCTGCCGATACGTTTTTAAGTGGTCGGTGCTGAGGTAGAGTTTTGCCTCGGTCGAAAAGACGATGTTCCCATTTCCGAGGATACAGCTGAAATTGACCCGGTTTGCCTCAGGGAAATCCAGGCTATGGGCCCAGGTTTTGCTGTTGTCTTCGGAAAGATGGATCTGGTCGTCGCTACGGGCGAATGCCTTGTTATCGCGGTGGGAATCAATGTAGGGCCTGTCTTTTGGGGCGAGGCGATACCAGAAATGATCGGTTTCGCCGGTTCCATCGGCAGCAGCATGGAGGTCAGTCAGACTCGGGAGGGTAATTGCGGCAGCCGCTGTGGCGGTGGCTTTTGAAATGAAACGGCGGCGGGAAACAGAGGATGTGGAGTCAGAGTTCATAGGGCGAAACGGTCGTTCATCCAGTAACCCGTTTTTGCCTCCCCTTGACCAGCTTGATTGTGGCGCAATCTCGTCGTGCTTTCGGCGGTTGCGTGAATTGACGTTCGCAAGGGATTGCCCTTCAATGGGTCCATGGCTAAAACTACAGTAATTCTTCTTTCCCTTCTCATGGGGCTCGTCGCTTCACAACCGGTTGCGATGGCAGCCGACGAGGGAACCTCCCTTTTCAATGGGAAAGACCTGACCGGTTGGAAAATCCACGGCACCGAAAAGTGGTATGTCGAAAACGGTGAGCTGGTTTGTGAGAGCGGACCGGACGCCGAGTATGGCTATCTCGCGACCGAGAAACAGTATAAGGATTTCGAGTTAACCGTCGATTTTAAGCAATCTGCCGATGGTAACAGCGGGATCTTTTTTAGGTCTTCTCTTGAGGGAACTAAGATCTCCGGATGGCAGGTCGAAGTGGCTCCTCCGAACAAGGACTCCGGCGGTGTTTACGAGTCCTACGGTCGCGGATGGTTGATCAAACCCGATGCAGAAGCCCAAAAAGCGCTGAAATACGGGGAATGGAATACCATGAAAATCCGCGTCGTCGGTGGTCATGTCACGACCTGGCTGAATGGGCAGGAGATGATTGATCTGAAAGATGAAAAGATCGGTAAAGCAACGGGATCAATCGCGCTTCAGATTCACTCCGGTGGTGGGATCAAAGTGAATTGGAAGAACCTGATGGTGCAAGAAATCGCTGAGTAGCTTGAGGTAGCAGCGACGCTATTACGTCCAACCCGAAGTCCTTTATTGCGGCCGACTCCCTGAAAGTATGAGCCCGGCAATCGATCAATTCCGGCCCGGCTTTACCCGTTTCGGGCTGGCGTAGGTGTTTGTCGGGATACTCTCGATGGAGTAGGACATCTCCGTGAGAATGAGGCGGTCGCTTGCTTGAAACTTTTTCATTTCTCCTTCGGAAGCGGATAGGGATTGGACCCCTGTCAGGACGAGGTTTCCAGTGACCGCATCAAAAATGAGCTCCTTCGCATACACGGTGCGGAGAGGATTCGCCTGGGTTACGACTACGTTGGTGGCGCTCAGGGAAGGGGACGGATCTTCTGCGTTTCCTCCGACATTCCCTGCAATGGGAACCGAGGCTGCTGACGCCTCGATTCTCCACGTGTCATGAGCAATGACGACGTTGCCATCAAAGCGGGTCGCGTTCGACGCTTGTAAGACATTCTCTGCGGAAATGAGAAAGCTGTTATGGCGGTGTGCTTTCGCAGGTAATTGGGCGAGAGATTTTCCGAACTGGGTTTCAAGAAGGTAGTCTGCGCTGGCATCGGTGGAGCCGACCACGGCATCGACTTGGGCATAGGTAGGCTCGATAAGGCTTTCACTGGGGCGAGCTACCAGCGCGGGAGCCGCTTTGGTAACAGCAGTGGCCGGCGTCGGGGCGTCTTCAAGAATCCGAACCACGAAGTGGACTTCTTCTTCCTGTCCGACGGAATCACGAAGCGGAAAGGACTGGAGTGCAAAGAATCCCACTGTGAGCCCGGCCGCAGCCGAAGTGATCCCGATGGCGAGACTCTTCCATGGAGTCGAGTTTTTCGATGCGATCGCTACGGTGTTTGCCTTTCTATTGACAGTCTCTAGCAGAATCCGATCGATCAGTGCTTCATCGTTTGGGAGTGAGCCGAGCCGGGCATGCTCTTCAAGAGCCGCATTCATGAAGCGTTCGTCATCGGGCAGAGGCACGTCGTGGTTGGAGATGTCGTTTTTCATGAGTCCTGTTCGGAAGAAGGGGGAGAATCAAGGCGTTGATCGAGAAATTGTTTGAGAATGGAGCGGGCGCGTTGAAGGCGTTTGCGTAATGCGGCAGGTGCTATATCAAGTCGTTCGGCGATTTCGTCGCCGTTTCGCCCCTCGTAGTAGTAGGCAATTACCGCGTCCCGCAGGGTATCGGGAAGGCGTTTGAGCCCTTGGTCGAGCGAGTCAAAAAGACTGTTGGATTCGTTGATTCGCTGATTCTGCCAGGAGGCGATGTCAGCGTCAATCTGGGCAAGAAGCTCGTCAGTCAGCTCGTATTTCTGATTCTTTCTCAGCCACTCCCGCCATTTGTTCCGAATGATGCCACGCATCCAGGTCGCAAAGTCACGGGTGACGTCAAAGGTATTCACTTTATCAAAAGCGACAACAAACGCATCTTGAACCAGGTCCGCAGCTGTCGTCGAATCACTCGAAAGTGCACGTGCATAAACCAGGAGGTCGCGGTGATGCAAGTTCACCAATTCGGTGAAATCATCCCCGTTTTTCGGGTCGAGCTCTCTGGGGGCAGTCGGGTCGATAATGGATGTTTGTGGCATCTGCACGATGATTGTTGACCATTCTGTCGCAAAATGTGACTCTTTTCTATTTAAGAACCCTGAAATAAAACAAGCTCATTAGGAAAACTAATACTAATATTGCGGGTTTGCTCAAAATGACCCGAAAAGATCGATCCTATCGAGGGTGTATTAGTTTTATTAATCTACGCAATTAAGCAGTAAATAGTTTTTGCGGAGTGGTTGAGACCTTTTAGCTTCAGTTATAGTTTTCTATTAGTTACCGATTCCATTTTCCTATGATATCTCTACGTCGCGCCCTGTTTGCCCTCATCGCTGTTGGAACTCCTGCCTTAATTCAAGGTGAGGATATTCACAAAGGTAATTGGCTCTCCTGGCGCGGACCGCTCCAGACGGGAGTGAGTCTGGAGAGCTTCGAAGGTTTTAAACTGAATGAAGAGCCGGCTTGGACAGACGATATTTCAGGGCAGGGGACACCGGTTGTTTTCAGTGGTCGACTTTACACATGGGGATACCGCGGAACCGGACCCGATTTGGAGGAAGTTCTTCAGGCTCGTGACGAAAAGACGGGCGACATCATTTGGGAACGCGCGAACAACGATTTTATTTCCGATACGATCTACAACCGTTACTCAGTGGGTGCTCCGGCGATTGACCCTGAGACAGAGAACGTGATTGTTGCGACAACTTTCGGTCTTGTGACCTGTTACAGCAAGGACGGTGTTCAGATTTGGCAGCACTCGATGATGGAGCGTTTCGGTCGTCTAACCTTTCCGAACGGACGCGCCGGTTCTCCTGTTATCGATGGCGACATTGCTTTGATTCGCGGTGTCACCAGTTACTGGGGCGCGGACGGCCCTGCTCGTGATCGTTTCTTTGGATTTGATAAAAACACAGGTGAGTTGCTCTGGTCATCGACACCGGGTGTTGGTCCACCCTTCCTCCGTGATAGCTCAATGAGCCAGCCTTTCGTGGAAACACGCAACGGCAAGCGAGTCTTCTACTCGGGAACAGGTTGCGGAAACATTGTCTGCGTCAACCTGCTCGATGGAACTCCCGTTTGGCGCTACCAAGTCTCTAAGGGCGGAGTAAATAGTATGCCTGTAATCCAAGGAGATCATCTTATCGGAATTCACGGTAAAGAGAATCTGGACACCACAGAGATGGGACGCCTTTTCTCAATCAATCTTCCGGCCGACTACAACGAAACTGGCGGAGTTGTGGATCCTGCGCAAAAGGGCGCGCCAAGGCTTCCTGATTCAGTCGAACAGTGGCGTGCAGGTCTTGAGATGTTCACGAGCTCTCCGGTTCTCCATGACGGCAAAATTTATCAGATGGTCAAAACAGGATCACTCTTCTGTGTTGACGCTAACACTGGCAAAAAGCTGTGGGAGAAGAAGCTCGCGAACTCCCAGTTGCACGCCTCTCCGGCATTGGTTGATGGGCGCTTGATTATCCCGACATTCCCCGGTGAAGTTTTTGTTCTCAACATTACTGGCGATGAGCCGGTCGTGGAAAACCAACTTAAGCTCGAGGGAAACTGCATTGGTTCTCCTGCGGTATGTAACGGTAAGGTCTATGTTCATACGACCAAGAAATTCTACGCTTTCGAAATCGAGAATACCGGAATCACTTACGCCGCCGCACCGGAGCAGAAAATGCCGGTAGCAGGTGAAGCGACCCGGATCCTCCCGGTTCCGTCCGACGTTCTCTTGAAGGCCGGAGAAGAGACCACTGTTTCCGTTAGAAAGCTCGATGCCAATGGCGTCATGGTGGGTAAGATCGAAAATGCTAATGTTAGCTGGGAGACTTTCATCCCACCAACCGCTAGAGTTAAAGCTAAAATGGACGCTAGCTTCGATGGCAACACGATCGCTGCAGCGGATGACGCAGCGCTTTCTGCGGGGGCTTGGAAAGGCACCGTGGATGGATTAAGCGGTATCCTTCGTGGCCGGGTGATTTCCAATTTCCCCTACAGTGAAGGTTTCGAGGGCTACGAGCTCGCTGCCAAGCCGGGCGGGTCAGTTGCAGGTCGCGCTTTTGATTTTCCTCCGCTTCCATGGATCGGTGCACGCCTCAAGTGGGAGGTTGTCGACGTCGACGGTGGCAAAGCGCTTTCGAAGACTCTCGATCGAGTCCTCTTCCAGCGGTCATTGTCTTTCATTGGACATCCCGACTCCACCAATTACACCGCTCAGGCGGATGTCATGACTGACGGAAATCGCCGCATCAAATCAGTCGTGGGTCTCATCAATCAGCGCTACATCATCTCGCTGGTCGGTAACGCTAACATTCTCGAAGTCAGTTCGAACCACGAGCGTATGAAAGAGTCTGTCCCATTTCGTATTTCCGCTAACACCTGGTACACACTGAAAACCCGGGTCGATCTGGCAGAAGACGGTTCCGGGGTCATTCGCGGTAAAGCCTGGGTCAAAGGTGAAGCCGAGCCGGATGCCTGGACGATCGAAGTTGAGCACAAGAAAGCTCACGCCAAAGGTGCTCCGGGAATCTTCGGATTCTCACCGCAGGCGCAGAAGACCGTCTTCGTTGACAATATTCAAATCACCCCCAACAACTGATCCTTTTCCTAACGAAACTTTAAATCTGGATTCCATAAATCTGTCATGATGAAATCAATACTCAATCTAACCTGCCTGATGGCGATCGGAGTAGGCGCCTCAGTCGGCTTCATAACCCCTGTTAACGCGGAGGAAGCTGCGCCGGGTGGCGGAGAATGGCCTCAGTGGGGACGCAACGGAGACAACAACATGATGTCTCCGGCGAAGGGGCTTCCCATTGACTTCACTGCTGGTGAAGAAGGTGACGAGACCTACGCTGAAGGCGCAAAACATCTCAAGTGGGTTGTCGAAATGGGATCTCAGGCCTACGGAACTGCTACCGTGAAAGACGGTCGCGTTTACATTGGGACGAATAACGAGAAGCCACGGCTGGATTCAGTGCAGAACGATCGCGGGATCATTATGTGTTTTGATGAAAAGTCCGGCGATCTACTTTGGCAGTTTGCGGTTCCTAAACTCGGTGCCGGTAAAGTATCTGACTGGGAGTTTCTGGGAGTCTGTTCGTCTTTCACGATTGATGGTAAATACGGTTATGTCGTGACCAACCGGGGTGAGATCATCTGTCTTGATACTTATGGAATGAGCGATGGTAACGACGGTCCTTTTCAAGATGAAGCGAAGTATCAGAATGGCGGACTCGAAGGTCTCGCTGCAGCTGAGCCCGCAACACTTGACGACAAGAGCGCTGACATCATCTGGGGATATGACATGCGAAGCGACCTGGGTGTTTTTCCACATAACATTACCTCCAGTTCTGTAACCGTTTCTGACAAGTATGTTTTCGCGAGCACTTCTAACGGAGTGGACTGGTCACACATTAATGTTCCCGCACCTTACAGCCCGTGTTTCATCGCGCTCGATAAAGGGACGGGCGAACTGGTCGCTGAAGAAGCGAGCGGAATTGGTGAGCGCACGATGCACTGTAACTGGTCATCACCTGCGTTCTCTCCGGACCTCGGTGGCAATCCTACGGTGATATTTGGTGCTGGAGATGGGTTCACCTATGGTTTTCATGCGAGTGAGTTCGACGAAGAGAAGGACGGGGACGAAACCTTCAATCTGCTGCAGGAACTTTGGAAAGTGGACTGCTGTCCGAAAGAGTATCGAGTGGATGAAGCGGGTGAGCCGATCAAGTATGCTACTTATCCCGGCCCATCAGAGATCATTTCTTCTCCCGTTGCCTACAATGGAAAAGTTTATTCTGCGATTGGTCAGGACCCCGAGCACGGCGAAGGAGTTGGCTGCGTGACTTGCATTGATCCTACGAAAGGAAGCGGACAGGACGCAATCGTCTGGCAGTTCAAAGAGATCGGCCGGACCATTTCGACACCTTCAGTGGCAGACGGGTTTGTCTACATCGCTGATTACTCAGGTCGCCTCTTCTGCCTCGATGCAGAGACGGGTGAGAAGTATTGGGAACACGACACGCTTTCCCATATCTGGGGATCTACACTGGTAGTGGACGGCAAAGTGCTTCTTGGAAACGAAGATGGTGAGATGGTTATTCTCAAGGCCGGAAAGGATTACGAGGAACTCAATATTGTTGAGTATCCGCAGCCAATCTACTCAACGCCCATCGTTGCTAACGGAACACTTTACGTCATGACTCAGACTCACCTTTACGCTTACGAGTTGGGTGAGGGTGAGAAAGTGGCTGCGCGCTAATATTTCAGGAATCGCTTTCATGAAAAATAAGATCATCATCGCCGTCTTCATCCTTTTCGCGGTCCTCCATCAGGATTTCTGGAATTGGGATAACTCCAATCTTGTGTTTGGTTTCATGCCGTCCGGCCTCGCTTATCATGCCGGTTTCTCGCTGGTCGCGGTGATCTTCTGGTCCCTTGTTATTAAATTTGCCTGGCCAACTGAGTTGGAAGAGTGGGCGGATGGAAAAGACTGAAACTCGACTTCGATGGCGGGTCCGGCTTTCCGGATCTGTTGATTCAACCCTGTTAGGTGAATCACCTAACCCTGTCTAATTCCCTTATTTTATGATCTCATTCCTCTCTCAGGCGGCTCCACCGGCAGCCGCTCCAGTGGTGTCGACGACACCTATCATCGTCCTTGCCATTTATCTTTGCCTGCTTCTTGGACTGGCGCTTTTCAGTGGGCGTCTCTTTCGAGGTACATCGAAAGATTACTTCGTCGCGAGTCATTCCATTGGACCGTTCATGCTTTTGATGTCGGTTTTCGGAACCACGATGACAGCCTTCGCTCTCGTCGGTTCCACCGGCAAAACGTTTCAGGCAGGGGTTGGAACCTACGGACTGATGGCATCCTCTTCCGGGTTGATCCATGCCGCTTGTTTCTTCCTCATTGGAATTAAAGTCTGGGCGATCGCCAAGCGTCACGGCTACGTGACTCAGATTCAGTTTTTCCGAAGCCGGTTCGAGTCGAATGGCCTTGGGTATGTCCTCTTTCCAATCCTCGTTTTGCTGGTCGTGCCTTACCTCCTTATTGGAGTGATTGGTTCTTACCGGGTGATCGGGCCACTTTCGAAAGGAATGTTCCCTGATGCGTTTGCTGCGTATGGCGGATCTATTCCCTCATGGCTTACCGGAATTATTATTTGCGGGGTCGTGCTTTCCTATATTTTCGCAGGAGGCTCTCGCGCTGCGGCCTGGGCGAACACTTTTCAGACCCTCGTTTTTATGGCGATGGGTATGCTCGCGTTCTACCTCATCTCAAACAAGCTTGGAGGACTTGCCGCTGCAATTGAGCAGGCGAATCCAGCGCACCTCGTGCGGACACCGAGCGAGCTTGAGATTGTCGGGAAGGCCGGCACCTCGGTGAGAGAGATTGGATTTCCTTATCTCACTTTCCTTACCTACATGTTCATTCCGCTTTCAGTGGGAATGTTCCCGCACCTCTTTCAGCACTGGCTGACGGCGAAGAGTGCGAAGTCGTTTCGCCTCACTGTGATTGCTCACCCGCTCTGCATTGCGATCGTATGGGTTCCCTGCGTGCTGATTGGCCTTTGGGCGACCGGCGTTCTTTCCGATACACCCGGGGAAGCCTGGCCACCCATTGCAATGAAAATCATGGGCGGACTTCCCGACACCAGCGTAGGTGCGGTTCTCAGTCTGACTCTCAAATTTCTTGTTTCGAATCCTATTATCGTCGGTCTCGTGACGGCGGGTATTCTCGCGGCGATCATGTCATCGCTCGACTCGCAGTTCCTCTGTCTGGGCACCATGTTTACGAACGATATCGTCCTCCACAAAGTGGGAGAAGATCGTTTTACCGATAAGCAGGTCGTCCTCATCGCCCGATGTTTTGTCGTCGCGATTGTATTGGTCACCTACACGCTGTCTCTGCTTCTCGAAAAACAGCAAAATGTCTTCGATCTCGCGATCTGGGCGTTCTCCGGATTTGCAGCGCTTACCGCACTCGTCTTCGCTGCTCTATACTGGAAGGGGGCCACTAAGGCCGGTGCCTACGCCTGTGTGATTTCGGTCGCAGTCAGCTGGCTCTATTTCTTCATTAAGTCCGGCGGACATGAATACACCGTTGGTGGTGTCATGCCGGTAGCGATCTGCTTCGCCGTTGGAGCCTTGGCAATGATTGTAGTTTCTCTCTTCACAAAGAAACCTTCTGACGAGACGATACGTAAGTTTTTCCCGTAGGATTCTCTATTTTAAATTTCTCCCACTCTTTACTACCCTACTTTTCTAATTATGACTTCTGACGAAGCAAGATCCCAACTCGACGAACGTGTCCGCGAAATGATGAAGTGGCACTTCTCAGACGAAACCGGCTGCCCTTTCTGGCTCGACTGGAAAAAGAAAGCGGGTTGGGACCCTCGTGAAGAGGTGAAGTCCTACGACGACATTATCAAGTTCCCGCACTTCGAGGATGAGTGGCTTCGTGATGAAAAGAATGAACGCTTTGTGCCTAACGCGTATAAAGGGCGTCCCTTCAACGTTTTCGAAACGGGTGGAACGACAGGGCTTCCAAAGCAGCGCGTTGGTTGGGAAGATTATAAGCATGACTACGAGCAGTTCTCTGATCAGCTCAGTGATGAATTTTTTCCAAAGGGTGGCAACTGGATCATGGTGGGACCTACGGGACCTCGCCGTCTTCGTCTTGCCGTAGAGCACCTCGCGAATGTGCGCGGTGGTAGCTGTTACCACGTTGATCTCGATCCTCGTTGGGTGAAGAAACTTATCGGCCGCAAAGAACTCGATCAGGTCGAGCGCTACCAGGCGCACGTGATGTCTCAGGCGGTTGAAATTATCAAGCACCGTGACATTTCCTGTATCTTCACGACGCCAAGGCTTCTTGCCTCTATTGGTGAGCGCATTTCGATCTCCGATCACGGGATCAAAGGCTGCTTTTGTGGCGGCACTTCAATGACTCCCGAATACGTGCGTTTTCTCCAGGAAGAAGTTCTTGAGAGTCGTGCTCAGTTTGTTCCTACCTACGGCAACACGCTCATGGGGCTCGCTGTCTCGATTCCGGAAGAGCTTCCTGAGAAAAATTACAGTGTGACCTACTACGCTCCGCAGCCACGTGCGGTTCTCCGTATCGTCGATCCCGAGAAGACTGAGATCACGAAAGATTACGGCGAATATGGTCGGGTCGAGCTGACCACTTTATCCCACGAATTTTTCATGCCACGATTCCTCGAGCGCGATGAAGCGATTCGCCGCGAACCACACGCTAAATACGCGTGGGATGGAGTCGGTGATGTGCGCCCATTCGGAGCTCTCACCAAGAAGGTGATCGAAGGCGTCTACTAGGTATGCGACAACGGGATTTGTATCTCGTTAAAAAATCTTTAATTCAGAAAGGCGGGCAGTGGTGTCCGCCTTTCTCGTGCCTAGTCAGCTTTGTTCGAGCATCAGCCTGATCGTGGCAAGACGGGGGTCCATTTTTTAGGGATGTCTTCGTTCGAATCTCTCGGAATCAGAAAGGGATGGGCTTTCGTGCGTCTTTTACGCTCTAATGGCAGAGGCTTGAAGCGATTGACAACCGATTCGAATTCTGGTTAGACTGGTTCATGAAATTCCTCTGTCTGGCTCTTATTCTCTCGGCGCTAACGTCAGTCGACGGCGTGTGTGCCGAGTCGGTTTTAGAGGCTGCGCCGGAGATAGCTGTGGATTCGTATCTCCCCGGCGTCACGCTTGCGACGGGGATTACTGAGGTCACCGGGGTGGCGATTTCCCCGCTTCTTGGCGTCAGCGGGGTAGGGGTGTGGACCTACTTTAGAACTCCGTCGGAGTTTCGGGGTTCACTGCCCTGGTATTGCCAGCCTTTGGCGTGGGGGATCGGGCTCTTTGTTCTCACGCTTTGCTTTTTTAAGGATACGCTGGGAACGATATTACCGGCATTTTTTAAGAAGCCTCTCGATCTTCTTGAGTTGTTCGAGAATAAAGCCAGTGCGATTATCGCGAGTGCCGGTTTTGTTCCTTTGGTCGCGAATCAGATCATGGTTCATCTCGATGCCTCTGAAACGCCATCGGCAGGGATGAGCGCTCTCGCTGCCGGGGGATTCGTTGCGCAAGTCCCGGCGCTCGGCGCGGTTTCATTCAGCGCCCATTGGATTATTTTACCTCTTTGCCTGATCGGGTTTTTTCTTGTCTGGATCGTCAGCCATGCACTGAATATCCTCATCCTGTTGTCTCCATTTGGCCTGCTTGATACCGCGTTGAAAGCGGCACGGCTTGGCCTGCTCTCGCTTATTGCAGTGGCGTTTGCAATTAATCCGATACTGGCCGCTGTTTTGTCAGGGATTGTGATCACCATTGCCGCGTTTCTGGCTCCGTCTGCGTTTCGACTTGCCGTTTTTGGAACCTTTATGGGGACCGACTACTTGCGGTCTTTGATTTGGAAAGAGGAAGAGTTGAATGCCGTGCGTGGATTCCTTGCGAAGCGGGGAGGGACATTGCTCAAGGCGAGAGCCTTTGGTTCGTTGCGCCGTTCGGACGAGGGGGCAATTCTCTTTGAGAGCCGGTTTTGCTTCTTCGGGCCTAAGCGAATTCTCAGTCTTTCAGACGCGGAGACTCTTGTCGTGGCCAATGGAATGTTATTTCCCTCTATTCTGGGGGCTGCCACCGAAACAGGGGCACGCCACAGCCTTCTTTTCCTCCTGCCGAGGCATCGCCATCAAATTCATGGGATTTCTGAGAAGCTTGGATTCGAGGAGGTGAGAGAGACGCCCCTAAATCGCGGGGTTGCCGCAATGAAGGTCTGGCTCAAAGAAACGATCAACGTGGGAAAGAGAAACTTGCTTTCCCAAGGTTCGGATGCAGCAGACGATTCGAATTAGACCGACTTCATCGTTGCTGCCATGACATAACGCGGAAAGCGGTGCTTATCGTTGACTGCCTATTGAAGGGGCCAGATTAGCTTCTGAGGAACAAATAATGGCAGCGAAGACGTGAACGCGCCGGAAGCAGGGAAACTATTGAGAAATCTTTCAGTTGAGTTTAAAGCTAAGGCGAGGTTTCGAACGTAACCTCCCATACTTATGAGCGCTCCTCACATTCCTATCCTTCGCCAGGGGAAACCCTATGTCAGCCTAGACGTGCAAACCATCCCGAAACTGGGGACTGACGAAGCCGCTGCCGAGATCAGTTTCGCCTGTTCGGACATGATCAAATATGATCTTCACAAAATGGGGGATGCCCGTGAGGCGCTCAAAAAATTCAGTTGTGAAGAGCTTGTTGAGATCACGAAGAAGGCGGGTGAGATTTTCCTGCACGATGACCTTCCGATTGGGGTTGAGGGGGGAATGCAGTCGCCGGAAGATTATGTGCTGGCGCTCGCGTCGACGAGTGGGCTTCCCCATTCGCTGATCCGGATGAACATGAAGCGTCTTGGTAACATTTTTGGCCAGATTGATGATATTTTCCAGGGACTCACTCGCGGGCTTTCCTGGGGAGTCCTCGATAAAGGATACGGCGAGCAAGGCGGGGCACCCGTCAGCTTTTCACCGACAACAAACGAACTGGCGGTGATTCTTCCGAGCAACTCTCCAGCGGTGAATGCTTTATGGATCCCCTCGATCGCGATGAAAGTTCCGGTTCTCCTGAAGCCCGGTCGCGAAGAACCCTGGACGCCATGGCGTATCATTCAGGCATTTATCAAGGCAGGCTGCCCTGCCGAAGCATTTAATCTTTATCCCACTCAACATGATGGCTCCGGTGCAATTATCCGCCGGGCAGGCCGGGTCATGCTTTTCGGGGATGATTCCACGGTGAAGCAGTATGAGAACGACGAGCGGATCGAGGTGCATGGTACTGGCTACTCCAAGTTTGTAATCGGTGAAGACGAGATTGAGAACTGGGAGCAGTATATCGATTCCATGGTCGAGTCCGTTTCATCCAACTCGGGTCGAAGCTGTATTTGTACGTCCTCGATTGTGGTTCCCAAATACGGTGACGAAATTGCGCATGCGATTTCCAAGCGTCTTGCTGAGATTAAGCCTCTTGCTCAAGATGACCCAACTGCCAAGCTTTCGGGATTCGCGAATCCTCAGTTTGCTGAGTGGATCAACGAAGCGGTAGAGGAAGGGCTCGAATCGAGCGGTTCCAGAGACATCACTGCCGAATACCGCGAGGGTGAACGCTTCCAGGAGAATGCAGGCATGAATTACCTTCAGCCAACGATCATTCGCGTGGATTCGTTCGAGGAGCCTCTTGCTTTACGAGAGTTTCTATTTCCTTTCGCCAGCGTGGTGGAATGTCCTCAGGCAGAAGTATTGGAGAATATTGGATACTCTCTCGTTCTCACTGCTGTGACGAAGGACACCGAGTGGATCAACCAGCTCTTTGACTGCCCTGAAATTGAGCGTTTGAATGTCGGAAATGTGCCGACTAATCGGATCAGTTGGAACCAGCCTCACGAAGGTAATCTCTTTGAGTTCCTCTATACACGCCGTTCCTTCGCATTTGCAGAGACTGCGTGATCGGTTAGGGTCGCTTACAATGTCAGAAAGCTTGTTTACGATTGAGTCCCTTTGTGACGGGCTCGAGATCCCTGATCGGGTTCAGGGCTTTACTGATATTCCCGGCGGGAAGGTCATTTTTGGCTGTGGCTCTGTTGTAGAGGTTGGAGTGGAGGCGAGAGCGCTCGGTGGGAATCGGGTAATCATCGTGACCGATCCTGGACTTGCGAAGACTGATGCGGTAGCTCGTGCCGTTGAATCAATCGAGGCGGCGGGAATTACCGTCGCTGTTTTTGCCGAGGTTCATGAGAATCCAACAACTCACGACGTGGAACGTTGCGTCACGGTTGCGAGAGAGGCTGATGTCGATTTGATCGTCGGCCTTGGCGGAGGCTCCAGTATGGACACCGCAAAGGGCTGTAATTTCATCCTCACGAACGGTGGTGAAATGAAGGATTATTGGGGCGTCGATAAGGCAACGAAGCCGATGTTGCCCCTGATTGCGATTCCAACCACCTCGGGAACCGGAAGTGAGTGCCAGAGTTTTGCCTTAATCGCTGATGCTGATTCGCATGCAAAAATGGCCTGCGGAGATAAAAAGGCAGCGGCGGCCGTGGCGATTCTGGATCCTGAACTCACGGTGACGATGCCAACCGCAGTGACTGCTCATACCGGAATCGATGCGATTGCGCATGCGCTTGAGACAGCGGTTTGTTCAAAGCGAACCGCTACTTCCGCCAAATACTCACGTGCCGGCTGGGTTTTATTGGACCGGGGATTGGCCCGTGTCCTTGAAGACCCCAATGATCTTGAAGCGAGAGCTCGTATGCAGTTGGGTTCAGCCTTCGCCGGGATAGCGATCGAGAATTCAATGCTGGGAATTGCCCATTCCTGCGCGAACCCTCTGACAGCGCACTATAGTGTTGTGCATGGGCAGGCTGTTGGTACTATGCTGCCACATGTTATCAATTTGAACTCACGCCTCCCTGAGGTTGCCGCGATTTACGAATCGCTCTGCAAAGACGGATCGCTTGAGGCTCGGATTTTCGAACACCTCAGAACTTGTTCAATGGACAAGTCTCTCGCCGATCTCGGAGTGGCTGAGGACTCTCTCAGACTTCTCTCCGAAGAAGCTGCGAAACAATGGACTGCTCAGTTCAATCCCGTTCCGGTCGGTGCCGGTGACCTCGAAGGGGTTTATCGTAGCGCCTTCGCCTGAGCGTCACCCCATTCCCAATCGTTTTCTCTAATTGGCATGGACGATGCTTATACTGAGGGTGTGAAACCCCTAATAGAAACCTGCGAGACCGGGTCATTTTTTGACGAGGCTTTTGTGGATGATACGTGCAAGGCCAGAGATGGTTATTCGCCGACCCTGGACTTTTTTGCAGATCTCCCCCGGGACAGATGCAGGCGAGCCTGAGGTCCTTGGAGCGCGCCTTTTTGAACTATTCTCCCCGCTGGAAATCCGGGGTTGGATTCGCTGATACGTTCAACTAGCCCTGAGAGCAATTTCGAGTGTGCAAATCCTATAATACCGGTTGTTTGCGGCAGGGCATTCTCGTATTCATCCTAATGTGAGATAGCGAAATACCCACCCCATGAGAATCACCGTTTATGCCGCATGCCTCCTGTTGATTTCTGCTGCACTCACCGCAGCAGAATATCCTTTTGCCGACTTGCCTGAGACGATCACTGCGACCTTTGATGTGAATATCCAAGAATCGGAAGTGGCAAAAAATGAGCTTCTAGGATACAACATCTTTGGTTTCTCGAAACCGGCCGAGCAGGCTCTCATCCGGAATTTCGACCCGATCACGATTCGATTTCCGCACGGCGTGTGGTCTAATTTTTATAACTGGGAAACAGATGGCTACACACGAAATAATGATCCGTGGGAGAGTAATCATGCCGAGGTGATCGAGGCGTATATCGAACACAACATAAGATGCGGATTTCCGGGGCTGGCGATCTTGCATGAGGAGAAAAAGAAGAAGGGTGGCCGGGGTTACGACATGATCTGGACGTATAACCTCAATTACGACTCTCCTCAGAAGTCGGTCGCGAGACTGAAGGATAGAGAATCGCACGGGTTTAACGTGCAAGACATCGAATTGGGCAACGAACATTTTTGGAAAGGGCAAAGAAGCTCCGCAACAAGCACTCCCGGGAAGTCCCTCGAGGTTGCCAAATCAGTTTCGGCGGCACTGAAGAAGGAGAAACCTTCAGTGAGGCTTTCGATACCCCTGTCCTGGCGACGGGACCATACCGATTACAACAAGACTGTTGCAGATGATTAGAACCACTTCGATGCGGTTTCCGTGCATAAGTATATCAACGCCGATGCGGACAAGTCGGGCGAGAGCAACGCCGCCTACCGCTCCATCCTGACCGCGCGTCTCGAAATGGAGGCGGACGTGGATTTTGCACGGAGCTTCGCCCCCGGGAAACCTGTGTGGATGACCGAATGGGGCGTTTCCGCCGGATCGATGTGCCGCGCAGGAGCTGCTTTGGCGATGGCCGATTGTTATCTTTTTCTTCTCGAAAACCAGGATGTGTATGAGCGGGCCAATTGGTTCAGCGTGAATGGGACAACGAACAGCTTTTTGATTTTTAAAGAGAAGCGTCAGCTCCAGTATCCACTGCAAAAAACGAGTTTTGCTTCTACCTACGAGATCATCCGAAGCGTTTTTGAGAATGGCCAACTTCTGGACGGGGAAATGGTCACCGACCAGTTGAAAACCGACCGCGGCTCAATCGATGCGATCAGTGCTCGTGCGGTGAACAAGAATGGGAAGACCATCATCCTCGCCGTAAACCTGACGGACCGGCCGTGCCGATTCGTGCTGAAAATTGAAGGCACACCCTTCGAGAAAGCGCTCGTGCATGAAGCGATGGCGTTTAGTAATCTCTCTGAAGTCGTTGTTCGGGATATTGATGAGCGCCCATTGACTCCGATTGAGAAGACGGATGGGGGAATCATGCTACCGCCCTTGTCAGTCAGCCGAATCTCCGGTTTAATACCAATGCCCTAATCGAAATTGGAGGCATGCAGCACGGATTTGCAATCCGTAGATGCTGGAAAGGTTTTGACCACGGGCCTTGGGGACGGTATGCAATTCCGTGCCACCATTTTGGGCTAGTGCTCTACATTCACGCTTACCCGGTCTCTATTTTGTCCTCTTTCGCTGCTTCTCAATCCAGGGGCCATATTCCGGTCGTTTCATGAGATCATTGAGAAAGGGTGCATAAGCTGGATCGGTGTGCCAATAGCGGCGTTCGGGCTGATTGGGATCGAGTGAGCCGCTTTCATAGTCCTTTCCAGCCACTGAAGCTTCGACGGTTTTATTCCACGCTTCGTATTCAGTCTGCATACGCTTTGCAATTTCAGGGTTTGATTCGAAGAGGTTCACTGATTCTTCCGGATCAGAACTGAGATCATAGAGTTCGTATTTTCCTTTCCGAAAGAGAAGTTTGTAGCGCTCCTCGACGAGAACGCCTCTTTCGTCGTGGCGGAACGGGAGTCCTTGTTTGCGTTTCTGCTTCTCTCCGTTGATGAGGGGAGCGAGGCTGATTCCATCCTGCGGTTTCCCCATCGTCTCTTCGGGCAGGCCGACGAGTTCGGTGATAGTTGGGAAAATGTCGACGGTTCCAGCGACACAGTCGGTGATCCGACCTTTTTTGATCCTGGCAGGCCAATGAATAATACCGGGAACGCGAAGCCCGCCTTCATACATGGTGTTTTTCGAACCGCGCAGTCCTCCCATCGTTTCAGGGCCAAATTCGGCAAGTCCTCCATTGTCACTGCAATACCAGATCAGCGTGTTCTCGGTGATTCCTGCTTCGGTGAGTCCGTCACGTAAATCTCCGATGCTGCGATCAAGTGCGATAATCTCCCCGTATTGGTTTTGATAGTTCTCCGGCAAGCTGGCAAAAGGTGCTTTGTCTTCTTCTGTAGCAACAAAAGGAGAGTGCGGAGTCCCAAACCAGACGACCGTAAAGGTCGGTTGAGTCGGCGCTTTCTCTCGAATAAATTTTACCGCCTCACCGATTGCGACTTCGGAAGAATCTCCGGTGAACTCTTCGAATTCACCCATGCGGCTGAGGAGAGGATCGCGGTCAAAGTAGTTAGTGGCGGTGAGCCAGTGATCGAACCCAAAGGCTCCTGGATTGTGGGAGTCTGTCCCGAGAACAGGGGCACCTGGACCTCGCAATCCGTTGAGATGCCATTTTCCAAAATGAGCAGTCGCATAGCCTGCTTTTTGGAGCGCCTGAGCGACGGTTTTTTCCTGAAGTCGAAGGGGAAAGCCATGATTAAAAACTCCGGTGCGATCATTGGTTCGTCCCGTGAGAACGGTGGCTCGGGACGGCGAGCAGTTGGAGGCTCCTGCGTAGAAACGGTTGAAGCGCAGTCCTTCCGAAGCGAGCGCGTCGAGATGATGCGTTTTCAGCTGCGGATGACCATTGTAACCGGTTTGCCCCCATCCCTGATCGTCAGCCATGACGAGGACGATGTGTGGCCTGTCCGCGGCGAAAGAAGGCGCTACGAGGAGCGTTAGAGCGGTGAATAAGAGTGAAAAAGACGGTTTCATGGAGTTGCCAGAGTTCTAGCAAAGTGATACATCGCTCTAATGAAACGATCGATTCTTTTTTCCGCCGCATTTCTGGGACTCCTTTCTTTTTCGATGCTCAATAGTGTTGAAGGCGAAACTCCGAAAAGCGAATCAGCTACGAACACACTTTCTGAGGCTGAAGAAGCCGGTGGATGGGCTCTGCTTTTCAATGGAAAAGACATGTCTAATTTCCGGAACTACAAAAAGGAGGACGTCAGTGACAAATGGGCCGTAAAAGACGGAACCATCACGCTGACTGGCAAAGGTGGAGGCGATATTGTGACTAAGGAGCAATACGCATCTTTCGAGATCAAGTTCGACTACAAAATTTCAAAGGGAGGAAACAGCGGGTTCATGTATCACGTGACTGAAACCGAGCAGACTCCCTGGAGAACGGGACCCGAGGTTCAGATTCAAGACAATGTCGACGGTCACGATCCCCAGAAAGCAGGATGGCTCTATCAGCTCTATCCTTCCGAGGTCGATGCTACCAACCCTGCCGGTGAGTGGAACACGCTGCACGTCATCATCACTCCTGAGAAGTGTGAGCATTTCATGAACGGGAAGAAATACTGCGAGTACGTCAAAGGCTCTGCTGACTGGGATGCCAAGGTTGCTGCTAGTAAGTTTTCGAAGTTCGAGAACTTCGGTAAGCCAACTAAAGGGCACGTAAATTTTCAGGACCACGGGAATGTGGTTTCGTTCCGCAATATGAAGATTAAGTCGAACGACTAGTTTCCTGAAGACTTTGCAGACCCACCCCTGTTAGGTCGAATACCTAACAGGGGTGGATTGGGCTGCTAAAGTAGCGCTGAGATCGGTCGTCCGTCACTGAGGGCGATGGGGCGTCCTATTGATGTCATGAATTCGTATTCGTGATCGATTCCGAGTCGGTTTAGAATCGTCGCGTGGATATCTTCCACCCACACTTTTTCGGCAGGGTCCTGACTTTTTCCAGTGGGGTCGGTTTCTCCTATCACTTGCCCACTGCGTAGACCTCCGCCTCCCATAAGGATGCTGAAGCCATTGGGCCAGTGATCTCGTCCATCGGTGACGTTTAATTTCGGTGTTCTTCCAAATTCAGTGGCGACGAGAATGATCGTATCGTCGTAGAGGTCGCGCTCCTTGAGTCCTTTAATGAGGGACGCGAGTCCTGGATCGAGCTCTTGCTTTCGCTTGAGTTGACCCTCGTGATTGTTGATGTGGGTATCCCATCCATTGAGGGTGACTTCGACGCAGCGGACTCCGGCTTCGACGAGCCGGATCGCGGCGTGGCAACCACGGCCAAAACGGGTGTCACCAAAGCCTTCCCGTTCCGCTTTCGGAGCATCCTTGACATTAAAAGCAGTGAGCTGTTCCGAGGTCATCATGCTCTGGGCTCTTTTGATCGAAGATTGGTGGAGAGTGCGTTCTTTTTCCAGCGTTGCGATTCGCCCTGCCGCAAAAGATTTCTCGAGGACGTTTAGCGAATCCATTCGGCGAGCGGTTCTCTCTTCATCCGTCCATGTCTTCACATCGGGAACGGGATTTACGGGATCAAAAAGCTGAAAAGCATCATATTTGGCGCCGAGGTAGCCGCCGCGAGCGGGAAATTGCCCCGGGGTGATTGAGATGTGAGTCGGGATATCCACGGTCACGCCGTTCTTGGTAGGCGCAGGAAGTTCATGGTTGATGATGGAACCGATCGCAGGGTGCACGAGGCCGGGGAAAGGACGGTAGCCGGTTTTTCCGTTGTAGGTCGCCCGCTCGTGATCTCCTTCTTTGCTGACAACTGAGCGGAGGATTGAGAAGTCATTGGCCATCGCGGCGGTCTGCTCAAGACCTTCGCCGAAAAGGACTCCGGGAAGCGCGGTCTTGATTGCCTTTGCTCCGTGAGAGATGGCGCTGTCCGGATGCGGATCAAAGGTCTCCAACTGACTCGCACCGCCTTGCATCCATACGACAATGACTGACTTGGGGCGGGAGCCTGACTTTTCCGCACCACGCGCAAGCTGCTGAGAAAGGGGAGTGAGCCATCCAAGACCGGCAGCAGCGCTGCTGCGCAGAAAGAAGCGTCGTGAGAGGTGGTCTTTGCCATTGCAGGGGCCGAGAGATGAAGTGTCCATAGCAGGGGTTATCGGTTCCAGGAAAATTCAGTTGAGTTGATGAGCGCCCAGTAGAGATCGGCGCTTGCTCTGGCTTTTGCCTTCGGATTCTTTTTCTTCAGCGACTCAGCAAAGTGATCGGACTCTTCGGCTGTGGGCTTTCGCGTCAGTAGGGCGAGGAAAGCGGCTTTTACTGCCTGCTTTTCGGAGGACGAATAGTGCGCGACACGGGTCGAACTATTCATAATCGGATTTTCGCCGGTTCTTTCTCCCACCAGCTTACCGTTCATGAGAAGAAGTCTCTGCGGGATCGTTCCGGACTCTTCTTGAAACTCGTTTTCTCCCTGATCGCCGTAGCGTTTCACAAAGTCGTTGGTTTCGCCAAAACGTCGAAATTTGTCGATGATGTGGGCGTCGCTATCGAGTGCTCGGAAGGAAGCGCTTTGTATAATGCTGCCGGCGACTTGTTCCGGTCGAAGCGGTGTTACAGGAAAGGCGGCCCAGGCAGCTTCCTGCTCAATCGTTACCGGTTTGTCAGGATCATTTGAACCGCTGGCCCGTTGAAAAGGGGCGCTTGCAGCAATGAGGCGAAGCAGATGTTGAAAATCGTGACCGCTCTCGATGAACTCGTCGGTGAGAACGTCCAGTCCTGTGGGATAGGGGCCTTCGAGTGGAATGTCATCAACGGGATCGACGAGAGGACGCCCGAATAGCAACGCCCAGGCACGGTTGACGGTGGCTCTTGCAAAAGCACGGTTGTTTCCGTCGGTAATCCACTCGGCGAGTTGTTTACGGCGGGAGCCGGCTTCCGGCTTCAGCTCCTCAGCGAAGGGAACCTTGGGCTCGACGACGGAAGGTTCCTTTACGCCTTTGTAGGCCGTCTCATAGTCTTTCTCCGACTTTTCACGCACCCCACTGATCGTCATATCGGCCTGAGCATAAAACGCGGCGAGCTGGTGAAAATCTTCCTGCTTCCAGCGATCACCAAATTTGTCATCGTGGCACTGAACACAATCGAGACTGATTCCAAGGAAAGCACGCGAGGTTCGGGCGGCGAGTTTAACTTCGTCCGGGCCCTTGTTGTCACCGTCCTGAATCACTGCCGCGGTGATGAAATTCGTCTCGGGATTCGTCGTCCAAGTTCCCTCGGAGGCGATTATATCTCTGACCAGCTCATCATACGGGCGGTTCACCGCTAACTGCTCCGAGAGCCAGTTGACCATTCTGCGTCGGCGATAGATGATAAACGGTCCCGGGCCGACTCCGACAAAGGCGCGGGCGAATCGCTCCGCGACATAGTTGTTGTATCGTTGGTCTTCGAACAGGTGATTCAGCCATGACTGGGTGGGATCGCCTTCGTCGGAGAGTTTTTCGAAACGGCGAATTTCCTCGAGGGATGGCGTCGCTCCAGTGAGGGCGAGGGAGAGACGGCGAGCGACGGTGTGAGCAGGCGCCGCGGGAGCGGAGTCAAGATCGAGCTCCTTCCAGGAGCTTTCGAAAGCATCATTGAGCCGTTCGACTGACTCATTAAGAGATACAGAGGTCTCTGCGGCAGAGAGGGGAGCAAGTTCCTGTTGTCCAAAATACCAGGCCAGCGTGATAATCGCGCCTATCATCAGCACAAACAGTGCTCCTAGGTTGATGAGGATGCGACGGGATTTGCTGATCATAGGGAGGATGTGCTTCTCGAATTTTTAACCGGAGTGACGCTTTACACAAGGCTAGACGGGGCTGTTACTGTAAAGGTTACGCGACTTAACATTTAGATGGGAAAAGAAAGACTCGATCAGGCGCTTCATCGGCGCGGGCTGTGCGATTCACGGGAAATGGCAAAGCGCCTTATTCTCGCTGGAGAAGTGCTCGTGGGAGGTCATGGGGGCGTTTTTAAACCGGGCCTAAAGATCGATGACGACACTGAGGTGACGGTGAAGAATCGCCCTAAGTTTGTCAGTCGGGGAGGATTGAAAATCGAGAAGGGGCTCGACGAATTCGGGATCGACGTGGATGGCAAAGTCGTTCTCGACGCGGGGGCTTCGACCGGTGGCTTTACGGATTGTGTCCTGCAGCGTGGCGCGGCCAAGGTTTTCGCTTTTGATGTCGGAAAGAATCAGCTCGCGTGGAAGATTCGCAGTCATGAGCGGGTCGTCGCTCGCGAGGGCATCAATCTGCGCTATCTCACCCCGGAAGACATTGGCGAACAAGTCGACCTCGTGGTCATTGATGTTTCGTTCATCTCGCTGACTTTGATTTTAGGCCCTGTCTTTGATGTCCTGAAGCCTGACGGGGCGATTGTTTGTCTCATCAAGCCGCAGTTTGAACTCAAGCGAGAGCAAATCGGAAAGGGAGGGATTGTCCGCGAACCTGAACTTCACGAAGAGGCTGTCGAAAAGATCCGAAATTTCGTGCGTGATGACTTGGGAAAAAGCTGGTGTGGTTTGACGCAATCACCTATCAGTGGGACAGATGGAAACATTGAATTTCTGGCATGGCTGAGACACCAAGAATTGGACTGATCGCGAATCCCTCGAAACCGGGCGCGCGCGAGTTGTTACTCGATTTGATCAATCGTTTCACAAAGGAAGGAGTCTCACTCGTTCTTGAGGAGAATTCGGCGGCGCTTCTCGATGACGCGGAAGGAGTGCCTCTCAAAGAATTAAGTGCTCTCGTCGACCTCTTTGTCGTTCTCGGTGGCGATGGCACGATTCTCTGGGTGCTTAGACAACTCGATGAGAAAATCAAACCCATCGCCGCGATCAATACCGGTACACTTGGTTTCATGACCTGCGCAACGGCGGAAACGAGCGGCGATTTGGTTGATGCTCTCGTGACCGGAAACTACCTGCGTAGCGATCGTATTGTCATTAGTGGACGACTCCTTCAGGACGACAAGGTTATTAAGCGTTTTTACGCGTTGAATGAAGTAACTCTTTGCCGCGGCGTCGACTCTCGTGTCATACACGTGGAGGCCTGTGTGAACGAACTCGTCGCCAATCGATACACCGGTGACGGTCTGATTCTGGCGACACCGACTGGCTCGACTGCTTACTCACTTTCTGCGGGTGGACCGCTTGTTCAGCCGGGCTCGAGCGTCTTTGTGTTGACTCCAATTTGCCCTCACACCCTCGCGAATCGTCCGCTCGTTGTAGATGCGAAGAGCAAGATCCTCTTCGATGTCCCTGAGCAGCGCGACGAAGTGGTTCTCCTCGTCGACGGGCAACTTGTCTCGACGATCTCGAAGCCGGCACACGTGCGCATGAGAAGAGCAGACTTTAAGTTGCCGCTCATCGCAATGCCGGAACAGAACTTCTACCAGGTGCTTAACAACAAGATGGGGTGGACCGGCAGCTCGATCTCAGATCACGATTGATTGTGAGAGGGCCTGTCAGGCCGTCTTCGACTCGCTTTCGATTAAAATGGGAAGCCCGTCTCTGATCGGATAAAGCCTTGAGCCGTCTTCACAGACTAAGGCTCCCTCGACCGACTCATCGTTGCTGAAAGCCGCTTTTGTCTGATCGTCGCTCGCAACACTCAATCGTTGCATCGTGACGGGGCAACGCAGTAGTTCCAATGTCTCTTCTGAAAATGTCATTAGACCTTAGTAAAGAGGCACGAAGTCGTCGATCTCCTGAGACCACGCATTGATCCCGCCTTTAACATGGCAGGCATCGGTAAAATTTGCCTCATTTAAAAT
>JAOFXR010000030.1 GCA_028047635.1 Verrucomicrobiales bacterium | reverse complement strand
AATGCCCGAATGTTTGATACCGCGCCACTAGGGCATACGGAGTTAAGCAGCGTTCAAATCAAACTTTACCAATTTTAAAAGTCATGATTCAGATGGAATCCAAAGTTCAGGTGGCCGATAATACGGGCGCCCGTGTAGCCAAAATGATCGGTGTGATCGGGACTCGTTCCCGCTCAGCCGGGGTCGGTGATGTCATCACGGCTCACATTCGTGAGGCGATCCCCACCGCTAATGTTAAGAAGGGTGATGTCGTTCGAGCTGTCGTAGTGCGAACTGCTGCTCCTATTCGTCGCAGTGATGGTTCCATTCTGCGTTTCGATAGTAACGCGATTGTTATCCTGAATGATGACAAGAACCCGAAAGGAACCCGTATTTTCGGTCCTGTAGCAAGAGAGCTTCGTGAGCGGAATTTCATGAAGATCGTTTCTCTGGCACCAGAGGTTCTCTAATTCAGATTTTAAGTAAAGACGGGATAAAGTATCATGGGTAACCAAGTGAAAACACACGTGAAGAAGGGTGACGAGATCGTCGTCATTTCAGGCAACCACAAGGGAGAGAAGGGGAAGGTTTTACAAGTCTTTCCTCACAAGTCTCAGGTGATTGTCGAAGGGGTTCGCCTCATTAAGAAGCATCAGAAGCGCAGTCAGGATAGTCCAGACGGTGGAATTATTGAGCGCGAAGGCCCGCTCCACATCTCGAATGTAAAAATCGTTTCCGAATCCTAATTCATTATTTAAGCAGTAGCAAAGTTATGGAACTCGCACTCAAAGAAGTTTACAAAGCCAAAGCAGCACCCGGACTCAAGGAGAAGTTCAATTATGGGAATGTTCACCAAATCCCGACCCTTGAGAAGATCGTTCTTAATTCGGGTTTTGGACGCGAGGATGACCGTAAGTCGGCAGCCGAGAACGTGATTGAAGACCTTGGTCGCATCACCGGTCAGCGCGCAGTTCCTACCAAGGCCAAAATGGCTATCTCGAACTTTAAGTTGAGAGCCGAAGATATCGTCGGAGCACGTGTTACACTTCGTGGTCGTCAGATGTGGGAATTCCTGGATCGCTTCATTAACGTCGCGTCTCCTACCATTCGTGACTTTCGCGGTCTCTCTTACAAGTCGTTCGACGGCAATGGAAACTATACGGTCGGAGTCAGCGATCATACGATTTTCCCAGAGATCGAGCTCGACAAAGTCACCCGGACTATCGGATTCGATATGACTATCGTCACTACAGCAAAAACGAACGACGAGGCTCGCGAGCTTCTGACTTTGCTTGGAATGCCGTTTCGCAAAGCGAACGCGGCTGCATAACTCAATTTTTTAAGTCACACTATACCAAAAGGAACCATGGCCGTTGTCAGTGATCCCATTTCAGATTTTCTCACCCGTCTTAAGAATGCCACTCGTGCGCATAAAGAAGACTTCAGTGCACCCTATTCCAAGATTAAGGAGCAGATTGCTCGTATTCTTAAAGAAGAGGGTTACATCTGGTCTTACGAGAAGACAGGCGAAGGCGTAAATACCGAAATCAAGGTGCGTCCAAAGTACACCGGGCCTACTCCAGCGCTCAAGGACCTCAAGCGGGTTAGCCGCCCTGGTCTTCGTCGTTACGTTGGTTCGGAGGAAATCCCCAAGGTTCTGGGTGGAATGGGTATTACGATTATCTCAACCTCAAAGGGAATCATGGCCGGCCACTCAGCGCGTAAGCAGAACATCGGTGGCGAGTTGCTCGCGCTGGTTTGGTAAATGTTGTCAGTTTTTAAGTCTAACAAAGAGTGAATCATGTCACGGATAGGTAAACAGCAAATCAGTCTCCCAGAGAAAGTGGAGGTAAAGGTGTCGGACGACTCCAGTTTTTCCGTTGAGGGGCCCAAGGGTAAACTCGAATGGGCAATCCCTGTCGGTCTTGGAATCGAGCAGGAAGATGGATCACTTCAGGTGACTAGAGATTCCGAAGCGAGAACAGTTCGTGCGATGCACGGGACAGCTCGTGCCCTGATTGCAAATATGATCGAGGGCGTTTCCAATGGCTTTGTTAGGGAGCTGGAGATTCAGGGAGTTGGTTTTCGTGCCGCGGTGAAAGGGAAGGCCCTTGATCTGACTCTTGGATTTTCACACCCCGTGCTTCACCCGATCCCGGATGGTTTGACAGTGACGGTTGAGAATAATACTGCAATTAAAGTTGAGGGAATCGACAAGCAACTGGTTGGCCAGTTTGCCGCCGATGTCCGTTCCTACTACCCGCCTGAACCATATAAAGGCAAAGGTGTTCGCTACAAAGGTGAGCATGTTCGCCGCAAGCAGGGTAAGAGTGTTAAGTAATTAGGTAGGTAACTATCACAACGATTTATATACGATGAGTGTCTACGACAGAAAAACTGCACGTGCCAAAGTAAGGCGCAGAATTCGGAAAAAGATTTCCGGCACTGCGGAGCGCCCCCGTCTGGCGGTGCACTTCTCCAATCAAAATGTTTATGCCCAGGTCATTGATGATGCGGCAGGAACAACTCTGGCCTCTGCCTCTACGCTCGATAAGGGTGTTGGTGGTAAGGGTGCTAATAAAGAATCTGCCGCCAAAGTAGGTGAGGCAGTCGCCAAAGCAGCTAAGTCAGCCAAGATCGAAACAGTTGTTTTCGACCGGGGTGGTTTTCAGTTTCACGGAAAAGTGAAGGCGCTTGCTGATGCTGCTCGAGAAGCAGGTCTTAACTTCTAAATTTCGATACTAAATGAGCGACGCGAAGGATAACGAAAACAAGCCCGAAGAGGAAGTGGTTGAGGCCGCTTCTACGGAAGCAACAGCTGCATCTGCGGCTGCACCTGAAGAGGCTGCATCTGAAGAGGCTGCATCTGAAGAGGCTGCATCTGAAGAGGCTGCGGCTGAAGAGGCTGCATCTGCGGCTGCACCTGAAGAGGCTGCATCTGAAGAGGCTGCACCTGAAGAGGCTGCACCTGAAGAGACTGCACCCGTGGCGGGAACTGATGCGCCTGCGGATGCATCGGCTGCTACTGAAGCACCTGCCGAGAGCGGTGATGCTCCTAATCCAGCGAAGTTCGACAAGCTGGAAAAAGCTCAAGAGATTCTCAAGGCGTCTGCTCCTGCGGGTGGTAGTAATTTCCGTCCTCAGAGCCGTGGTGGATTTCACCGTGGCGGTCCTCGTGAAGTGGAAGATGACGGTTCCTTTGAAAAGGTAGTTTTTATTAATCGTTGTGCCAAAGTGGTCAAGGGTGGTCGTCGTTTCAGCTTCAGTGCTCTCGTTGTCACCGGTGACAAAGAAGGTAAGGTTGGATTTGGGTTCGGTAAGGCTAAGGAAGTTGCCGAATGCATTAAGAAGGCGAGCGAGTCTTCCAAGAGGTCCATGGTTCCTGTCAAGGTGACCAATAACACCATTCCTCATCCAGTTATTGGTGAGCACGGTGGTGGGCGAGTTCTGCTTCGCCCTGCTTCACCCGGAACCGGCCTAATCGCTGGTGGTGGTGTTCGTGCAGTTGTTGAGGCTGCTGGTATTAAAGACGTTCTTGCAAAATCAATGGGATCCAATAACCACGCCAATGTGGTTAAGGCCACTTTGAATGCGCTTGCACAACTTCGCACCAAAGAAGAGATTTACGCACTTCGTGGTAAGCGTCTCCCCGAGAAGAAGGCGTTGTAATTGATTGTAATTTTAACTTATTTGACTGATGAAACTTCACGATTTAAAGCCTGAGCCCGGATCAAAGCACCGTCGTCGTCGCGTTGGTCGCGGTGAGAGTTCGGGACTTGGTAAAACAAGTGGTAAAGGTCACAAGGGACAGAAGTCCCGTTCAGGTGCCTCTATTCGCCCCGGTTTCGAAGGTGGTCAGATGCCTTTGGCTCGTCGTCTTCCTAAAAAGGGATTCAACAACACCCAATTCAAGACCAAATTTGCAATCGTCAACGTTTGTGATCTTGAGAGGAAGTTCGAGGACGGCGCAACCGTCAACGAAGAGTCTCTTCGTGCCTGTGGTTTGGTCCAGGGCATCTATGACGCGATCAAAGTCCTCTCAAACGGAGAGCTCACCAAGAAGCTCACGGTTGATGTCGATAAAGTCTCCGCGGTTGCCAAAGAGAAGATCGAAAAAGCAGGCGGAAGCCTTGCAGCCGAATAGGTTTAATCCTTTCGGGGCGATGGAAAATTTCCATCGCCCTTTTTTTCTCTCCATCCCACTTCTTTAAACTGAAAGCCTGTTTGACCTGATGATCTCCGCATTTGCTGATACCTTTAAGATTCCGGAGCTTCGCTCACGGATTCTTTTTACCCTTCTCGTGATTGTTATCGTGAGATTGGGCGCCGTTGTTACCCTTCCCGGTGTGGATGTAAATGTGCTGCAGGATTGGTATGGGCAGGTTCAAGAGCAATCTAATGACAGTAAGGGGCTGACGGCAGTTCTTGCTTTGATGAACGTTTTCAGTGGAGGCGGGCTTCAAAACTCGGCTCTTTTTGCGCTGGGCATCATGCCTTACATCAGTGCATCGATCATGATTCAGTTGCTCACGGCGGTTCTTCCCTCGTTGGGTAAGCTTTCACGTGAGGAAGGTGGGCGTCAGAAGATCAGTCTTTACACGCGAGTTCTCACCCTCGTGCTTTGTCTCTTTCAGGGATACATGCTTGCGAAGTCGCTGGTTACGCCGGAGGCCAACCCGTTCCTGCGGGACATTGCCAGTGGCTCTACCAGTGAACTTGTTCCTGATGGCGGTAATCTCTTCATTTTTAAGACGATCATTATCATCACCGCCGGAACGATGTTTCTGATGTGGTTGGGTGATCAACTTACTGAGCGGGGAATTGGTAACGGTGTTTCTATCATCATTACGGTGAACATTATTTACGCGCTGCCCGGTGCACTCTTTCAGGTCTACAACACCTACGTGGCCTCCGCGGCGAACAACCCTCTTCAGTCATTTACGCTGGTCGCGTTAATCGCCTTCCTTTTCTTCGTGGTTGCCGCTGTGATTTCTATCACTCAGGCTCAACGTCGTGTTCCAATCAACTACGCTAAGCAGGTTCGTGGAGGCAAGATGTATGGTGGCCAGACACAGCACATGCCTCTCAAAGTGAACTACGCTGGTGTCATGCCCATCATTTTCGCGCAGGCGATTTTGATGTTCCCTTCTCAGATTCTCGGGTGGGCGTTTCCTAATTCTCCCGGCGCGCAAAAGTGGGCCATGCTTCTCGGTGGCGGTGGCAGTGGTATCCTCTTTTATTCCCTGACCGGTCTGATGATTTTCTTCTTCAGTTATTTCTGGGTGGCGACGATGTTCCAGCCGAATCAGATTGCTGATGATCTTAAGAAAAACGGTGGATATATCCCTGGTGTTCGTCCCGGCAAGCCGACTGCCGAGTTCCTCGATCGCACGATGAGTCGCCTCACTTTCGCGGGTGCTATTTTCCTCACCATCATTGCTATTCTTCCTCCGATTTTGACTTCACTGATGGGTGTGCCTCCGCTGGCTGCACAGTTTTTCGGTGGAACGGGACTTCTTATTATGGTGGGTGTCTTGCTCGACGTGATGCGCCAGGTAGAGACACACCTTATTCAGCGCCACTACGATGGGTTTCTCCGTAAGGGGCGTATCCGCGGTCGTTTTGACAGAGCGGGCGTTAAGGGTCAGGCAGGTGCTAAGAATCAGATGGTGTGGCTTCTTGTTGCTGCTGCCATCATCATTATCGGCTTCCTCGTCTATTTCCAGGTGGCAAACGCTGGATAATTTCTTCTTTTGGCGAGATGGCAAAGCGGAAGTCCAGAATTAATCTCCGAACGGGGAGCGAAGTGGACGGGCTGCGCGAGGCGGGAAAAATTGCGGCGGACATTCTGCGACGTTGCTGTGAGATGGTTGAGCCGGGGATTACTACCGGGCAGATTGATCAGGCAGCCGCTGAAATGGTATCCGAAGCGAAATGCATAAGCGCGTTCCTTGGTTACCGGGGGTTTCCCGGCAATATTTGTATTTCTGTCAATGAAGAGGTGGTTCACGGTATCGGTGGTGATCGCATTCTCAACCAGGGAGAGATAGTTAAGATCGACGTAGGCATTCAGACCCCGGACGGATGGATCGGTGATAACGCGAAGACTGTTCCGGTGGGGGCGATAAGCAACGACGATGAGAAGCTTCTCGCTATTACTGAACTGTCCCTGCACAACGCGATTAATAATGCGGTGGAAGGGGCATACCTTTCCAGTGTCTGCGGCGTTGTCGAAGAGACGGTCGTGAAACATGGCTACACAGTGGTAAAGCAGTTCGTCGGCCACGGGGTTGGTCGCCAGCTCCATGAAGAACCACAAGTTCCCAATTACTGGGATGAGCGTGAGATGCGACAGCGTCGGTTTCACAATCCTAAGCTACGAGCCGGTATGGTTCTTGCCATTGAACCAATGGTGAACGCCGGCACAGACGAGGTTGTGATCCTGGATGATGACTGGACCGTGATTACTGAAGATCATGCTTTGTCTGCGCATTTCGAACATACCGTTCTTATTACCGACGGTGAACCTGAGATTCTCACTCCACGCGAGAGAAGTTTTGCTCCTGCAAGCGTGTGAATCCTAAATTTCTAGAAGACTTATCAGAATTTTGAAAAACTTTTCAAAAATTACCCAAAACACAGAATCATCGGTTGCGACAGCCGAAATCTGTAGTACACATTCCGTCCTCGCGCCGAAAAGCGGCTCGGGGAGTCAGAATGACGGGGTGACTGAGCGCTTTGTGACTCTACCCAACTAAAACTGACACTATTTTTCCAATGAAAGTAAGGCCATCCGTGAAACGACTTTGCACTGACTGTCGCATTATTAAGCGTCAGGGAGTGCTCCGCGTCATCTGCAAGAACCCGCGTCACAAGCAGCGTCAGGGCTAATCTTTTAATCTATCTATTTAATCATGGCACGTCTACTTGGAGTCGAAATCCCTAACGATAAACGTATCGAAGCTGCGCTTCCTTACATTTTCGGAATTGGTCGCAAAACATCCCCCAAAATTCTTGAGGAAGCTGGAGTCGATAAAGACATCCGCACCGGTGAGTTGACGGATGATCAATTGGGACGCATCGCTGGTGCAATCACTGGCGGAAGTGTTATGATCGAGGGTGATCTTCGTCGAGAGCTTCAGGGGCACCTTAAGCGCCTGACTTCTGTTAACTGCTATCGTGGCTATCGTCACCGCCGCGGACTCCCTGTTCGTGGTCAGCGCACTAAGACTAATGCCCGGACACGCAAGGGCAGACGTAAGACAGTCGGTGTGGTCCGTAAATAATCCTGAACCAATTTTTTAAATGGCTGAAGAAGACAAACCCGAAGAAGTAAGCGAGGAGACCGGAGCAGATACGACCCCCGAGGCTGTGACTGATACTCCCGCTGAGGCAACTCCTGCTGAAGGCAAGGCTGCTGATGCATCCGCTGCACCTGCTGCACCTGCTGCTGCTCCCGTAGAGGACAAGAAGCCTGAGAAGCCGCGCACGGCCGAGGATATTTTCCTCGAGCTTGAGGGCGATGAGGATGCGGAGAAAAATAAGGTAATTAAGGCTAAGAAGAGCAAGAACATCTTGAATGGTGTTGTTCACGTAGCTGCCACTTTCAATAACACTATCGTGACCGTCAGCGACCCTGCTGGAAACGTGATCGGTTGGTCTAGTTCCGGCAAGATGGGTTTTCGTGGTTCTCGTAAGAGCACTGCTTACGCTGCTCAGTTGGTTGCTCAAGACGCTTGCCGTCAGGCAATGTCTCACGGTCTCAAAAATGCTGAGGTCCGTGTCAAGGGCCCAGGTGCGGGACGCGAGTCTGCTGTTCGTGCCGTCCAAGGACTTGGCATCGAAGTGACAGGCATCACAGATGTTACACCCATTCCGCATAACGGATGTCGTCCTAAAAAGGCTCGTCGCGTTTAAAATAGCGTTCGCTTAATCGAATGCGCGTTCCCAATAATTAATTTTTACTTTTTAAAGAGTCATGGCAAGAGACAGAGGACCAACAGATAGAATTAGTCGCCGTTATGGTGTAGCCCTTTTTGGCCCTTCGAAAGCGCTCGAGCGTCGCCCTTACCCTCCGGGTCAGCATGGTGCGCGTGGTGCTCGTCGTAAGAAGAGTGACTACTCAGTTGCCCTCGGCGAGAAGCAGAAGCTCCGTATGCAGTATGGTGTGCTTGAGAAGAAGTTTCGCCTCTACTTTGCGGAAGCTCAGCGTCGTCGCGGTATTACTGGTGACATTCTCGTTCAGCTTCTTGAGACGCGTCTCGACAACGTTTGCTACCGCCTTGGGCTTGGTAACACTCGTCGTGCCGCTAGACAGCTTGTCGGACACGGTCACGTTCTCGTGAACGGTAAGAAGGTCGATATTCCCTCTTACGCGGTCAAGGCCGGTGATGTGGTTTCTATCTCTCCTTCAAAGCGCTCGCAGCAACTTGGCATGCGTGCTTCAGATTCGACAGCGGCAGTTCCAGTAATGGATTGGCTTACCTTCGATAAGGAGGCGCTCTCAGGAACCGTCAATCGGATTCCTGATGCTGAAGAAATCGATACGATGGTCAACGTCCAGTTAGTGGTTGAACTTTATTCACGATAAGTCTCTTCGCTACTCTCCTGAATTTGAATGTGACATTCGGCGCTTTTGCGATCACCGAATGTCACATTTTTGTTTCCGGAGAAAACTGTATAGTCTAGCCTAACTGCTTAATACATTTTAAACCCTATTGGGAACTCCCTTCATTCTATGAATTCATTTACCTCTTTCCGTCATTTGCTGGTTGCGCTGTTTTTCAGTGTTGTTATCGCATCACCTGGTTTCGCGCAGGACTCTGTCGAAGAAAAGGCGCGAGCGCTTCTCGAGAAATACAAAGCATCTCTTGTCGTGGTAACGGTAAAGGGAAAGTTGGAGGCTCGAACCAGTGGTGATCCTTTACCCGCGCGGGATCAGCAGCGTCGCACACTCGGTGTTACGATTGGTGATGATGGGCTTCTTGTGGTTTCGAACTCGGCGATTGACGCAAGCGTAGGATTAGATGGTCAGCAGGCGAAGATGGAAGACGATGTCGTGACGATTCAGTCTGCTAAGACTTCTTTTTCTGAAGTGGAGATCAGCTACGGAGATTCCACTCTCATTCATGGCAAAGTGGTGAGACAGGATAAGGAAGCTGACATCGCTTTCATTATGCCGGACAGCGCCGAGGTAAAGGCGCTCAACAAGACCTTCACGAAAATGGATCTCTCCCAGTTTGCCGCAACGGCCGAGGCTGCCGATCGTGTCGTCGGGTTGTCACGCTCATCGGCTGTTTATGGTTATATGCCTACCGTGGTGATGGGCCGCATTACCGGTGTCTACAAGGGTGACCGCACCTTTTTCGTGACGGATGCCGGCACGGCGCAGGGAATTCCGGTTTTTACCTTGGACGGAAAGCCTGTTGGAATGACGGTTGTCCGTATTATTGATGGTAAGCCATCCGGAGTTCTCGGAACCTTGTCAGCCGGTTCGATTCAGGTAATGGCGAATCTGGCTCGTGAAGCGGCGAAGCAGTAGTTTCTTCCTGTTTAATTTTGAAAAGCTGGTTTCTCCATCATGGGGGACCAGCTTTTTTGTTATCTTTCGAAAATCTTCTCACTCAATGACTATCTCTTCATACGATCGATTGGTTCAGCTTGGAAAAGAAACCCGGCTGGTAGCAGATGCTCAGGCTCTTCTGGGATGGGATCAGGAGGTTCTTCTCCCTCGTTCCGGCGTCTCCTATCGGGCTGAGCAAATGGCCTGGTTCAGCGGCTGGCTGCATAGCAAGTTCACCTCAGAGGAAGTAGGCGAATGGATTTCGGCGGCTGATGCGGAGGTTACTTCGCCAGAACAGAAAGCGAACTTGCGGGAATGGCGGCATGATTTCGACAGGGAGACGGAATTACCGGAAGCCCTCGTGCGGGAGTTTGCAGAGACTCAGGTGCACGCGAAGTCGTCCTGGGCGGAGGCTCGTGCAAAGAATGATTTCTCTCTTTTTGCTCCGTCTCTGACAAGACTGATTGAAATATGCCGCGAGCAGGCTGAGCGTTGGGGATATGAAGAACATCTTTATGACGCTCTCATTGACAAGTTTGAGAGGGGTGGGACAACCAATGTTCTGACCGCGACTCTCGGATCCCTGAGGCGCGATCTCATTCCGGTGGTGGAAGCGGCCGTGGCAAAACCGTTGCCTGATACCTCCAAGCTCGAGGCATACTATCCGATTGCCGCTCAGGAGGCATTTAACCGGGAGGTAGCTGAGTCGATCGGCTTTGATTTTTCTGCCGGAAGAATTGATACGGCGGTGCACCCGTTTTGTTCGGGAATGGCGCCTTATGATACGCGTCTCACGACTCGTTATGATAAGGCTGACTTCTGCAGCTCTCTTTTTGGGGTGCTGCATGAAACCGGGCATGGATTATATGAGCAAGGTTTAAGAAAAGAGTTTCGTGGCCAACCGGTTGGGAATTCCGCTTCGCTGGGTGTCCATGAGTCTCAGTCGCGCCTCTGGGAGAATCATGTAGGCCGGAGTCGTGGTTTCTGGAATAAGTGGTTACCGGTTGCCGCGGGGTATTTCCCAAATTTGAAGTCGGTGACGCTCGATGAAATGGTAACCCACGTAAACCGGGTTGAGCTTAGTCACATTCGCGTAGAGTCAGATGAGGTTACTTACGATCTTCACGTTCTCCTTCGGTTTGAGATGGAGAAAGCTCTCTTTTCAGGGGATCTCAAGGTGGATGATATTCCCGGCGAGTGGAACAGCCGGTTTGAGAGCTACTTTAGGCTTCCCGTGAAGAAGGATTCCGAGGGCTGCCTTCAGGATATCCACTGGAGCATGGGGATTTTTGGATATTTTCCGACCTACAGTCTCGGGAATATCAACGCAGCACACCTTGCCGTCGCCGCTGTTCGTCAGGAGCCGGGACTCACTCATGCGATGGACAACGGCGATTATTCAGGGCTTCTTGCCTGGATGAGAACTCACATTCATGAAAAGGGGAGTCTCTATTTGCCTTCTGATCTGATCACGGAAGCAGCTGGAGCTCCTGCAGATACCGCGGCGTTGATTGATCATTTGAAGTTGAGGTATCTTTAGGCTGATAACCGGGAGCTCTTGCCTGTGAGCTGGCTTTGTCATAAAAACTTCAAAAATCGACCCTACGTTATCTAACATGGGGTATTTTCAGTAAAGCGCTGTTTCACGTTTATAGCACTTTTTCAGGCAATTGCCTCGTTCTCTTCCCTGTCTGCTCAGGATGCTGATACGAATTCTTTTGCAGCGCTGGCGGCTGAGCGAGTTCCTGAACAGTTCAGCGCGATGGGAGATGACAATACCTGGTTCTTTTCCACGAAGGAATTGCTTCACCTCGCGAAAGGGCGCTTCTGGGAGAAGCCATGAGATGAAGTGGCCGCGAATCAATTGGATCCGCTTCCTCATCTGATCGAGTTTCATAATCTTCTCGCCGAGCGCGGGGTGCAACTGGTCTTAGCTCCTGTTCCGACGAAGGCAGCTACTCTTATCCTGAGCATCTGGTCAAAGACCGCGAGACGGAAACGGGGCCGTCCATCCGCCCTTTTCTTGATCAGTTGCAGGGAGTGGGGCTCTCTGTGGTTGATATTGAGCCCGAACTTCGAAAGTTAGCGGCAATGGATGCTGCTAATCCTGTCTTTTGTCGCCAGGATGCACACCTTTCTCCTCTGGGGATTGAGCTGCTCGCGAACTCTATTGCAAAGCGATGCTCCAACTTGGTTGATGAGGGAAAGGTTGATTTTGAAGTCAGCGAACCGGCAAGTCCTGAAATTATGGGGGACCTGGTGGTGGGAAGCGAATGGGAGGGACAAATTCCCCGTGAAACCATTTCGGTCCGATATGTTTCGTCGGGAGGGGAGCGAGGTATCAAACCTTCATCGGAAAGCCCCGTTCTTCTTTTGGGTGACAGTCACACGCTGGTCTTTCATAGCGGTGAATCAACCGGGATGCATTGCAAGGGCGGTGGGCTCGCTGATCATCTTTCGTTTTCCCTGAAGCAGCCTGTCGATCTGATTGGCGTTCGCGGGTCGGGAATGGTTCAGGCACGAAAGCAGCTTTTCTATCATGCGACGGCACATCCGGATTATTGGGCCTCAAAAAAGGTCGTCGTTTGGGTGTTCGGCATTCGCGAGTTTACCCAGTCGAGAGATCGATTTGTGGCGATCCCGCTCGACCGCTGATTTATTTGCCATTTGGCAGTGGTTAATCCTGAAGAAATCGTTTCAAATCTAACATTTTACATTGGCGTGGGATTTGCTAATCTCACTTTAGTCACTCGATGGATTTCTCACACACAGCTCCGATTAAACCGCTCAATCAACTTGCGCGTATTGAGCCGGCTACGTTGGATGATTTGCCTCGGATGACTGATTTGACGATGGCTTTGTTCGATTTGGAAGAGGATTTTATTCCCGATCGAAACAAACAGGAGCGGGGGTTGCAGGCAATTCTCGAACATCCAAACCGTGGTCGTATTTTCGTCGTTCGAACCGACTACGAGATTATGGGGATGGTTAACGTGCTTTTTACGATCAGTACGGCGATGGGTGGTCTCGTAATATTGTTGGAAGACGTCATCATTCATCCTGATTTTCGACGACAGGGCTACGGGACGCAGTTGATCAATTATGTAATCGACTTTGCAAAGCGGAAGGATTTTAAGCGGATTACTTTGCTGACTGACAGAGTTAGTGATGAGAGCCAGCAGTTTTTTACCAATCTCAATTTCACTCACTCTCACATGATTCCTATGCGGATGAATGTGGAGGAGTTGGGCTGACTTCTTCTTTCGGGCAGCGTATAAACGAGCTTATGAGTGTCATCGCACGGCAAAAAGAACTCATTGAAGACTATGGAATCATTCCCGATTCACTCGAGCGTTTTCAGTTGATTGTGGAGAGCGGTGGCGGGAGCGCTGAGCCGTTTCCCGATGAGGCTCGAGTGGAGGAGAATTTGATTCCTGGTTGTGTCTCGAAGGTTTGGGTAACAGGATCGGTGGCAGAAGGGGTGCTCGATCTTAAGATTGACTCTGAGGCTCCCGCTCTTGCGGCGATTGGAGCATTGTTGTGTCGGCTCTATTCGGGAGCCGAGGTTTCGGAGGTTCTTGCTGCCGAGCCCGATTTTATTGAAGAGTTGGAAATTGATCGAAACCTAACACCGACTCGACTCAGGGGGCTTGTGAATGTTCGGGCGCGAATTATTGAGTTGGCCGGATTGGATGGGTGATGGGTTTGATCGATGCTCACCTTCATCTGCAGGACTCGCGTCTTGCCGGGGAATTTGAATCGATTCTTTCTCAATTGAGGCAAGCAGGGGTTACTCGTTGGGTGGTGAATGGAACTTCACCGGAAGATTGGTCAAGAGTGGCTGAGATCGCATCGGATAATCCCGAAGTGATTGCGGGGTATGGATTGCATCCGTGGAGCGTGAACTCTTTTGGCCTCGCTGGACTTGAGGAGCTTGAGTATCTCTTGCTTCAGGATCCCGGCGCTGTGGTTGGAGAAATCGGACTCGATAAATGGATCCGTGATCATGACAACGAGCTGCAAAAGAAATGCTTTCTCAAGCAGCTTGAAATTGCAAATCGCCTTGGTCGGTCGACAGTGATTCACTGCCTTCAGAGCTGGGGCAGTTTGCGTGATTGTTTGAAAGAAGTACCACCGGAGAAACCCTTTTTACTCCATTCCTATGGTGGGCCATTGGAAATGATTGGGGACTTCCTTGACCGGGGCGCTTTCTTTTCGATCTCCGGTTATTTCTTCCGTGACGACAAAGTGAAGAAACTGGCTGTCTTCGATGAAATCCCAAGTGATCGGATTCTACTGGAATCAGATGCTCCGGATATGCTGCCCCCTCCTGAATTGATTAAGCTACCATTGGCAGATGGAGTGAACCATCCCGTTAACCTTGTCCGCATTTACGCGTCATACGCGGAACGTGTCTCGTTTCCTCTCGATGAGGTCATCGCCCAAATCGCAGGGAACTTTGGAAACTGGTATCAGGCAAATGCTCGTTCCAAAGCAGATGAGAGATCTGTGATCGAATAAGGCTTGGGAACGGCTGATTTGAAGCCCTGTTCCAATATTCCTTCTGGATGCTCGTCCTCGAAGTATCCGCTTGTTGCAATAGCAACGAGATCGGGATTCATTTTCCGTAACTCACGGAAGACTTCGGTTCCATCAAGGCCACCCGGCAAGGTGATATCGATAAGAGCTGCATCAATGCTCTCGGTTGATTCGTGATGTTCCCTGAAAACACGGATCGCTTCCTCACCATTCGAGGCGAGCAAAAAGTTGCAGCCGAGATGCTTGAGGATTCCTCTGGTTGCAATGGCGATTTTTACATCGTCTTCGATGATAAGAATGCGGCTCCCGCTGAAATCTCTCAGGGCTTCTCTCGGTGGTGTCTTCGGCTCGTTCAGAATAGCGGGAGTTTCGTCTTCCGATGCCTCGGTGGAAGGAAGAAAGACAAGAAACTCGGTTCCCACCCCTACGAGGGAAGCCACGCGAATTACTCCTCCATGCGATTCAATGATGTCTTTGCATGAAGCGAGTCCGAAACCACTGCCGTCGTGCTTCGTCGTAAAGTCGTGCTCGAATATGCGGGGGACTACTTCCGGAGGAATTCCATCTCCGCGATCTTTCACTGAGATGACCGTGTAGTTTCCGGCCTTCACCTTGAATTTATTATCAGCCCCCAGATCGGCATTTCCAGCGACGAGGTCTATGGTCCCGCCATTGGGCATGGCCTGACGAGCGTTCGTAACCAAATTGTGAAGGACCTGGTAAATTTGGGCAGGGTCTCCGTACACGCATCTGACACCGTTATGAATGTTCAGACGGGAGCGCGTTCGGGATCCTGCGGTGCAGAGGCGCGAAACCCGCTTCAAGAGTCCGTTGACTCGAAAGACGCGATGGTTGTCCGCTTCGTTCCGGCTCAGTGCAAGCATTTGTCGTGCAAGAATCTCAGCGTCGCTCAGTGCCCATTCAGCTTCCTCGAGAAAAGGGGTGACCGCCCGTTTCAGCGCGCCGCTTTCCAGTCTGGCAAGTTCCAGATTCGACTTGATGATCTGAAGGGCATTCTTAAAATCGTGGGCGACTCCACCTGCCGTCATGGCTACTGAATCAGACCTGGCATCGCCTTCGACTCTGGAAGGTGACCTCACTTCGGGAATCCGCGGCTCGACTGGTTCCGGAGCGCTGATTACTTCTCTCGTTTCCGAGAGTGGTTCGAACGTTAAAATAAAATAGGAACCGGGAGTGTTTTCCTTTTTGGTGGGACGGATCGTCCAATGGCATTTGGTTTTTCGCCCGTCTGCGGCCATGAGGTCGCGATCCATCCAACAGTAGGTGCGGCGTTCGGCGATGGTGGGGAGCTTTCCTATAAGACTGGTAAGATCCTTACGATCATAAATAAGACCGAGAGGAGATCCTTCGAGAGACTTTTTCTCGTAGCCCGTCGACGCGAGCGCGTGTGCATTCGCATACACCATTTTGGGCCCGAGCGGGGTAAGAGCGCTTCCTTCGATCACGATGATTCCCGCATTCTGGGAGATGCCGTCTGAAGCGCCCGCGTGAGCGGTAGTAGGGGCCTGTGATGCCAAACTCATTCGCTGAAAGGTAAACGAAGAATAAAAGTGAAAGTAACGACTACGTAATAACCGAGTTCATTTAATTAAGAAAGCTTAAATTAATGGTAATTGTGTATTTTTACTCTCGAAGGACCTGAATGCCCGGGGCACAAAAAAAGCCCGGAAGAAAACTTCCGGGCTCTTTTCGAATTGGATGTGAAAACCGCTTAGGAAAAGAAAGGCATGATTGGCTTTCCTTCGGTAACGATTTCGTCGGTCTTGGGATCTCTCTGGTGACCGGCAATCAGGAACGGACGTCCTGATGGCGCGTAAACAACCTTGTTCAAGTCGAGTCCCATTGCATGAGCGATCGTGGCATTGAAGTCACGTGGCTCAACTGGATTCTCCTCGACAGCCATGCCGTCTTTGGTCGATTTTCCGTAAACCTGTCCACCGGAAATACCGCCACCTGCGAACATGGTGGAGAAAACACGTGGGTGGTGGTCACGACCACCGTTCACGTTGATCTTCGGTGTTCGGCCGAACTCAGTTCCCACACAGATGAGGGTTTTCTCGAAGAGTCCTTCTGCTTTGAGATCATCGATCAACGCTCCGAGAGCTTTGTCGAGGCCACCTCCGGTGCCCTGAATCGCATTCCAGAGATCGTTGTGCATATCCCATCCACCGGATTGAACTTCAACGAATCGAACCCCTGATTTAACCAGACGCTTGGCGAGCATGGCGCCTTTACCGACACGGGAGTTACCGTAGCGTCCAGCCTTCTCCTGATAGTTTTCTTCTTTGCTCAAATTGAATGTATCGAGATCTTCACTCTTCATGAGTTTCAGTGTCTCATCGTAGAACTCTGTATAAGCGCCTACTTCATTCGTTTTAAACTTGCGACGGAATCCTTCGTCGAAAGTGTTCATGAGGTCGAGTCGCTTATCGAAGAGCTTCTCATCAACACCGTCGTAAATGGCCGCATTCTGCACGCCTTTGTCGGGATCACCAATGGGAAGTGGTGACATTGATGGGCCGAAGAATCCAGCGCCGGGGTGGTTACCGCCCGCTCCGATCGTGACCGAGTCAGGAAGTGTCTCGTGCTTCTTGCCGAGGAGCGTTTGTGCCCATGGACCCATCGAAGGGTGCACGATAGTGGCACGCGGCTGGTAGCTGGTGTGCATCCAGTATGATCCACCGCGGTGGTCACCTGTCTTCTGTGTCATTGAGCGAATCACTGCAATGTCCTTGAAGCGCTTAGCCATTTCTGGCATGAATTCCGCAAGCTCAACACCCGCTACGCCGGTTTTGATACCTTTGGTCTTTCCGCCGTTCTCGTGTCCTGGCTTAGGATCAAACGTGTCAATGTGGGTCATACCACCGGACATGTAGAAGAAGATACAGTGCTCAGCTTTACCTCCGCCGGCAGCCTGTGCCATATTGGCAGCTCCCAAAGGAAGAACGCTTACACCGAGGGCTGTTTTAGCCGTGTTGGCGACAAATTGGCGCCGGCTTAGTTGGTCGAGTTTGTTCAGTTGATCTTTCATAGCAAATTTTAGTTAGGATATTAGTTTTTAAAGGGTAGTGCGAATTACTGGATGAACATGAATTCGCGAGTGTTAACGAGCGCCCAAATGACGTTTCCGATGGCGAGGGCTTCTTCTTCTTCTTTCTGCTTCTCGCTCATGCTTCGATCGGTTTTCGCACGCATTCCCGATTGGGCCATCGACTTTTCCTCCGAGGAAGGGTAGCGGGCAAGAACGCTTAGGAAGATTTTTTCAATCTTGTCCTTCTTCGAGCCGCGACCATTAGCAATCTCTTTGATGAGATAAGCGTCCGGACTGGTGAGAACTGCGTTGGTGATCTTGCCATTGAGAAGCGCCATCACCTGCGGAGAAGATCCGCCGGTGAACTGGTTTTCAATAAGCTGTTTGTCAGACTGTCCAAACATACGGAGGAAGTGACCTGCTCGCATTGGCTGTCTTAACTCCGAAGCGCGGAACATCATTTCACCATCGACGTAGTCATCTTTGGAAACGGCGTCTCCGCTACCCCCGTATTTAACAAGCTTACTCGCCTTGCTGAATTGCTCTTTCCAACCCATGATGTCATCTGCCGTCTTAAGACTTGCAGGGTCCGTATTCATTGTAGCCTTGTAGCTTTCAGCACCGCGGCGGATGACTTCTTCAGGATTCGGAGTCGTCAAAGCAACCAATGAGTCCCAGATCTGCTCGGCAGTCATGCGGCGGAGGATGGGGCCGGGGAAGTGATAGGTTCCTTTGTCGACCTGAGTCAGCGAAGGAGACATCGTCTCGGCTTCACGCTGATAAGTATTGGTGTTGTATACGACGCGGAAGAAATCTTTCACGCTGTAGTCGAGATCTTTCATCATTTCTTCGAGGAAAGTCAGAAGCTCGTAGTTCTGTGCCTGTCCGTCGAGGTGACCCGGGATATTGTATACCGGCTCGATCTGAGCGAGTCCGAATGCGATCTTCCAAAGGCGGTTCACGGTATTGATCGTGAAACGGGGATTGTCGGGAGCTACCATCCAATCAGCGAAAGCGTGACGGGGGGAGTCAAATTCTTCGACGTTAACGATCGAGCCAAAATAAGCGGAAGGTTTCACGCTCATCTCAGGCTCGCCATCGTCGTACTTGTAGTCGTGAGGGAGCTTCACAGCATTGCTGCCATCATCGTTTACTTGAGTGCGATGCGTTCCGAACCACTGGCCGAGATTTTGATCTGTTTCTTGGTTTTCACGAAGTTTTCCAGCTGCTTTAAGCACTTTATTCATTCTCGCTACCTCCGAGCGGTAATCTCCACCTGACATCATCATCGAACCACCACCGGCACGAGTTTCGGTCTCGCCCATGAAGGCGGCCATTTTGAAGAAGTCCATCTGCATCACTTCCTCGAAAGGGTGATCGTGGCACTGCGCACAAGTGATCTCCGTTCCCATGAAAACGGTGAAAGAGTTCGAAAGGTTACAAAGACGCATGCCAGAATCAGCAATGAGGTATCCAGCAGCGGGCTCGTCCCAAATTTTACCGGTCGCCGTGAGCATCTCACGAACAAGATCATTGAAGGGCTTGTCATCACGGATCGAAGCTTTGAGATATTCGATGTAAGGATCCGCTTTGATGTCACCATTGCCCATCATGACAATCCCTTCGCGAACACGAAGAAGGTCGGAGTAATAGTTATACATTCGCATCACGTAGGCGTCTGAATCAAGGAGCTCGTTGATGAGTTCAGCGCGCTTAGTGGCTGATCGGTTGTTCAGGAAAGCTTCCGCTTCATCGAAAGTCGGGATGCGGCCTGCAACGTCGAGGTAAATGCGGCGAAGGAACTGGTTGTCGTTCGTCATCTCATTGGGAGCGCACATTTGCATCTCCCGCTCGATCTCCTCTTTACGTTTTCCCTTCTCTGCGTTGGTGAGATCTGTTTTCCCAGGAAGTTTGGCAAGTTCCTCGCGGAGTTCACCGTAACTTGATTTGGCTTTTGCAACGACGAGGCCATCGATTGCTGCGGCAAGTGCTGCGGGATCAGTAGGGAGGTTACCTTTGACAAAAAGTCGATCCGCTTCGCTCAACTTGGCGACGGGATAGTTAATAATCTTCCCATCAGCCATTTTCAGCTTCACTGCGGCGGTTGCCCCGGCTCCGCTGGTTCCGGCAAATTCAGCTTCGAGCGATTTGCCATCCGAAGAGGTCCAGGTTCGGGGCTCAGCTTCAACAGCTAGTGGGATCAGGAGCGCAATGGCTGCTGCGACCAGGGATTGGGTTTTTTTCATTGTCATGATTGGTTGTTTAAGTGCGGCGAAATTAACGTCTGGTAATAAGTATATCCCGAAGAGCACGGAGTGTTACATCAGAAAGTAATATTTTATGGAAATTATACAGTTAACGCTCGGGAAGATCAATTACTTAATAAAAAAGCGAGTTCCTGGAGCTGGGTCGTCGATACGGCCTCCTGGAAGATGACGAGATTATCGATCCAACCCTGAAGGCCATTCTCGTCATAAGAGCCGAGGCGCAGCAGGCGCGCTGAGCCGGCGGAGACGGCCCCTGATTGGAAATCGCTGATGGGCTCAAGCTTGCCATCGATAAAGAGGTGCAAGTTCGACGCCAGATCGGGAGTTTCCCCTCCAATGTGGCGATAAGCGACGTGGTGCCAGTTTCCGTCGGCGATTTCGGTGCTCCCGACGAGGTAAGCATCACCGAATTCAACTCGTAGTGCACCGCGTTGTCCCCGGCTTGACTCCAGATTGCTTGAAACATTCCAGCTGAGGCCATCACGACCATATTGAAGGATTTGGTTTTGTTTTGATGAACCAAGCTTTGGTGGAAGTTTCACCCAGAACGCAACGGAATGTGGTGCGTCGAGTCTGAAGTCGCGGGCCAAATCAATTTCCAGTGCTTCTCCTTTTTGAAAAATGAGGCCACCTCCAGAATGGCCGGTAGCACGGTGCGGGGAGCGACCTAATTCGCCGTCGCCTACGAGATTGGCATCGTAATTATCCGCAGCGCCTGAATCTTCCACCAGCGCGCCCCCGGATCCATCAAAGTCGAACCGCAAGCTGGGCTGGATGATATCGGCTACGCCAATACTTTGGGAAAACCGGTCGCCATCGTAGTCGATCGGCTGCAATTCACTGCGTGTGCGTTCATCGGCACGAACCGCCATTCCCTCGAGGATAGAAACGACAGATGAAAGTCCGCTGCTACGACTCGCTTCAACTTCGCCCTGAATCACGTGGATTTCAGAATCGCCGTTGGGCTCAACGGATACGCCGAAGCGGGTTCCGATATCAACGGCGTTGAGACGCGGAGTGTTGACGGTAAAGCCGCTCGCCGGAGGAGGCACATTGGCAGTGAGGCGTCCCGATTTCAGGAAAACACGATTCCCGGATTCTATGCTGAGCTGCGCAGGGCCTTCAACGAGAATAGAGGCTCCCGAATTGAGAGTGATACTCGCTTCACCCTCTGCGACCTTTAAAAGGCCGTTCGCGAGCCAGCCATCGTCGCGGATCCGATCCTGCGACGAATTATCCCAGATGAGACCTTTGCTGTGCTCAAGGCGGGCAGAGAAATTTTCTGCCGAGCTGGCTTTGAGTGATTTTTTATCTCCCTCGCGAAAGATGATCGTTTGCAAGAGCAGCATTAAACCGATCGAAGCGACCGCAGAGATCAAGCCTGTTTTAATGAGATCGGGCCAACGGAACGGAGTAATTCCTTCTCTCTCTTCGACGATTTCCGTGAGCACCGATTTCTTGAAATCACGGACATTGCCGAGTCCGTCGGTTCGGATCGCCTCCATGACCGAGAGGTTAAATGTATTCTTTTCTTCTACCGAGGCCGACTTCGCGCCGAGCAATGTTTCCAGCGTAGCATCCATTTGGCATTGCTGGATGAAGCTGGCCCGCAGAGCACTGTCGTTGCGGAGCGCATGCTCGACTTGCTCGCGACCGGTGTCGTCCAGCTCTCCTGAGATAAAGGCTTCTAGATGTTCTGAGTTCACGATTGAAAATTAGGTGGTCCGGATTCCGGCTTCTATTTTGGTCTCGATACACTGTTTCAGCGCAGTGCGAATGCGGCAAAGCGTCGTTCTCACCCAGGATTCGCTCTGGTTGAAATCGGCAGCCATTTCCCGTGAAGATTGCGAGAGTTTGTATTTGTGCTCCAGCAACGCCAGTTGTTGTTCGGGCAACGAGCGAAGGCACTCATCTAAATAGACGATAACGGGTGATTCCGGGCTGAATTCGCCACGGGCTCCCTGTCGAATGAGGAGGTGATCGAGGTATTTTTCGTTGTTTTTGGAAAGTCGCTGATGTCGCAGCGTTTCTTTGCGAATCAGGTTGTAGGCAATCGCACGGAGCCATTTCCCGAAATCCGTGCCTGCTTTAAAGTCAGTGATGTGGCGATGAGCAAAAACAAAGGTCTCGTGGGCGATCTCATCGACAAGGTGGGAAATCGGCAGCTTCATCGCCACGAACGCACGCAGGTGAGTGCTATGAAGGTCAAGCAGTCCTTCGAACGCCTCCAACTCACCTGACTGAACCCGTTCTACCAGGTCCGTTTCTGTTTCGTGCTTATCCACCGCCCAAATATACCCTGAGCCTGTCGTTTTGTGACAAATTGTTTCCCTCTATTAGCAGACAGAGGGATTAGTCTTAATCTTCAGAGCCGCCTCGCTAGCTCAAAGTCGACAGAAGTGGCGGGGGTTTTCCAAATCGCTTTTCAAATTCACGGATCGTGGGTTCGATACGCACTTTCCATTTCGCCTCGTGATTGAGAGCGATCGCGGAGAGTTCGTGATTGAGAAACGGGTTTCGGAAACGGTCGAGCGTGTCTCGGGCAAATTGTTCCGGATTCTCGCAGCGACCTTCGATCGTGGGGACGATCTCTTCGAAGAGGACGCGGTTGAGCCACTCGCTGATCGAGGAATCTTCTATCGCTTCGCGGACGGTTGAAAAACGGGTTCCCCGGGTTTTCGCGACGAGTGCGGAATGCGCGCCGTTGAGGATGCGGACTTTGCGAAGCGTGTATGGCTGAATGTCTTCGCTCATGACCACGGCGGGATGTCCGGCGAAAGGGAATTTCGGATCATTGGTTTCCACAGCCCAGAAAGCGAAGGGCTCGGCGCTGATGAGAAGCGGGTCCTGTTTAAGAAGGGGATGTTGATCCGGTTTTCCCGGGACGATGCGATCAACGAGGGAGTTTACCCATTGGCATTCCGCTTCCAGCCAGGTGATAAGACTCTCATCTATGTCCCAGTGCTTGGCTTGATCAAGAACAAGGCTGCGGAGGCGGTCTCCGTTTGATTCGATCAATTCACAGGGGAGAATCCAAAGCCCCTTTTCTCCCGCCTCGAAACGGGATCGGAGCACTGAGAGCAGTTTCGCGGGGAAGGAATGAGGAGGGCTCAATTCACCCGAATGGTCCCGTTCGTCGAGAGCGAGGCCCGCCTCGGTGGTGTTGGAGATGATCGTCGTCAGTTCTGGTGACACGCCGACTTGCTGAATCTCCTTCCATTGCGTCCCTGCGTGAAGAGCCTGTTTGATGGCTGTGACGTGTTGGGTTTCGTCAATGGTTTTGCCTTCACGAAAACCACGAATCGCGACGTGGTAATTTCCGTCAGCTTGATTCAGTGCTTCGGCCCTCTCGGTTCCGGTCGATTGGATGACGGTGACATCCAGCGGCGGCGTGAGTTCACCGGCGAAGAGATCGGCGAAGCCTCGCAAAAAATTCCCGGCGCCGAATTGGAGAATCATGACTCCAGTTCCGGCATTCCCAGTTCTTTGCGAACCTGATTCTGATTGTCGAGAGCGACTTCTAGGGTTGGTGCGGTGAAAGTGATGTGCCCCATCTTGCGACCGCGTCGTGCCTGATGCTTACCGTATAGGTGAAGCGACGCGCCGCGATGTTCGAGGATGGCGCCCCAATCCGGATCGTCGTTGTTTTCGACCCAGACATCGCCGAGCAGATTAAGCATCACGGTGGGAGAATGGAGTCGAGTCGAGCCGATCGGCAATCCGGTAATGGCGCGGAGCTGTTGCTCAAACTGCGAGGCTTCACAGGCGTTGATCGTGTGATGCCCCGAATTGTGGGGGCGGGGTGCCATTTCATTGACGATGAGGCGTCCGTTTTTGGAAACAAAGAACTCCACCGCAAGGATGCCGACGTAGTCGAGTGCTTCGGCGATCCCTAAGGCGATTTTTTCGGCGCTGGCAATTAAGCCTGTATCGAGACGGGCCGGGATAATGGATGCGTCGAGAATGTGATCGCGATGGATATTCTCAGCCGCGTCGTAAGAGGCCGTCCCGCCTGCCTGATCTCTTACGACAAGAACGGAGAGTTCCGCCGCGAGATTAATCTTCTCCTCGAGGACGGCGCGGGGGGCATCGAACTCGTTCCAAATCGCAGCGGCATAGCCGTCGCGAGTCACCGATAGCTGACCTTTGCCATCATAGCCGAACTCAGCCGTCTTGAGGATCCCGCCATTCTCACCCAACTGCTTCAATGCTTCGGCGAGAGAGTCTGTTGAGTCGACCACGGAAAAAGCGGCGCAGGGGAATTTGTTTTCGGAGAGAAATAATTTCTCCCGCTCGCGATGTTGGCAGGTCGTGATCGCCTTCACTCCGGGCATCAACGGAATGCTTGCAGCAACCGTTTCGAGCAGTTCCCGCGGGATGTTCTCAAATTCCACCGTTACGACGTCAGCTTCCTTGAGAAAGGTCTTAAGTGCTTCGGGCGAATCAAAGGGTTCTTCGATAACAAGATCTGCCATTCCGGCGGGGCCATTGTCAGGGGCTCCGATCCAGCTGATGACGCGATAGCCCATGCGTCGGGCCTCCATCGTTAACATACGTCCGAGTTGCCCGCCGCCGAGGACACCAATCGTTGCCGGAGGTCTGAGGAATTCGCTCATCTGGAGAGTTAGTTTTCGAGAGAGGGCAATTCGGATGCCTCTATTTTTGCGCGAAGCGATTCGCGGTAGTGGCTCAGTTTCTCCGAAGTCGCTTCGCATTCGTTGGCGAGAAGCGAGACCGCGAACAGACCGGCGTTCGTTGCTCCGGCTTCCCCGATCGCAAAGGTCGCGGTAGGAATTCCAGCCGGCATCTGAACGATGGAAAGAAGCGAGTCGACGCCATTGAGAACGCGAGATTTCACAGGCACGGCGAGAACGGGAATGATCGTTAGCGCGGAAGCCATTCCGGGAAGGTGGGCCGCGCCACCTGCTCCGGCAATGATGCACTTGAGTCCGCGGTCTTTGGCACTTTTCGAATAGTCGAAAAGCAATTCAGGCGTGCGGTGGGCGCTCACGACTTTGGTCTCAAACGGAATTCCAAAATTACGGAGCACTTCGGCGGCCTTGCAGAGCGTCGGCCAGTCGGAGGTGCTCCCCATGATAATGCCGACGAGCGGCGCTTCCGTGTTGGTTGAATCGGACATTCTCTTAAACTGGCGACCTTCCGCACGCGAGCAAGGGAATTTCCGGCCTCTGAGCGATTATTCCTTATTTGTCCCGTCGAGGTAAATGGTTCGTTTCGTTGATGATCCGTCGGCCCAGCGAAACTGAATCACGGCCGGGCCCTGTGGTTTTGCGGGAGCGCCGAAGAAGAGTTCCTGAGAGGATTGACTGCGGTAGCCACCTCCAGCGTAGTACTCCGCCGTTTGAGTGGGGAAGCCGGGAATTGTCACGGTGACGCGAGCTCCCGCGGGATGTTTACCCGGGCTGTCGATCGCGACGCTGAGGGGCTGGTTGATAGCGGAGTCCGTCTGATTGAGGAAAGCGGCAGGGTCCGAATCGTTCAGGGCTGCGATAAAATCGACGCGATCATCACGATTGAGATCCGTGGTCACGAGCGCTCTTCCTGCCCCATAGGCAAGCAGCCCACTTTGCCTCGCCGGAACTGCGAGAAATGGCATATCAGCCTTCCCTGTGCCGAGGAGTAGTTGGGAAACGCCTGAAGTGTTAGGTTCGGGTTTCAAGATGGTGGATGAAGCGCGATTCTGGAGAAGGTAGGCATCGGCAAGGCCGTCGTAGTTAACGTCGGTTAGAGCTATTCCGTAACTTTGAGAGGTTTGTGCAATGCGGGGAAGGGGAGCGAAGGCAAATTTCCCGGTTCCGTCGTTGATGAGTATTCCTGATTCACGGGTCTTGAGAGACCATGACCTTGCTTTATCCAATTTCTCTTTTGAAAAGAGGCTTGGCAGCAGCGCAGTGAACTCGCGGGGGGATTTCGATTTTTCGGCAATGGAAGGATCCAGTTCCGCAAAATCTACCCACCCTCGAAGCGGTAGCATTTCTCCGTTTTCTTTTAACATCTCGATGCTGACTTTTTTAAGGGCGAGCGGGCCGGCTGTGATGAAGTTATTCCGGTAGATACTGGTTTTTTGGCTGTTGAGCCCTTCATTGGCAACGAGATAATCAATGTCGCCATCATTGTCGATATCGCGTCCTGTGATTGCATTCCATCTTCCGGTGAGATTTTCCAATCCTGCTTCGGTGGTGGGCTGCGCCAGCTTGCCGCCGTCGTTTTTCCACAATTGAATCGGTCCCCACTCGGTCGTGAGCATGAGATCGAGGGTGCCGTCGTTGTCGGCATCGGTCCAAATAGCACTACTCACGGCACCGGTAGTTCTCAGGCCCGGAGCGAGTTGATCGGTGACGTCGGTGAATCTGGCCTTTCCGTTGTTTTGAAGTAGGTAGCTTGTTCCTGCCTCCGGATAGCTTCCTGCCTTGAAGTGGCCTCCGACAAACAAATCGACATCGCCATCACGATCGAAGTCTGCTGCCGCAACCGGGCCACTGTTCGTATTCGCGGTCGGAAGTGATCCCGCGGGAGATCTCACAAAGCGATCTTTCTCCATGAGATATAGTCTGTCCTGCAGCGCTTCGGGCCTCTTACCCGCTTCGATCCCGCCACTCGCGATAAAAAGATCGATATCTCCATCGTTGTCGGCATCAAAGTAGACCGATCCGCCATCTTCGGAGGCGAGATCCTTTTCGAGTTCGCTACCTGTAGCAGACAGCTTTGGTGATCGCGCTACGAACCGGGAGATGGCGTCACTTGATCCCCCGAGCAACAATTCTGAGAGGCCGTCACCGTCCAGGTCTGACGTTGCCAGCGAGGGGCCACTGCGACTGAGGCCTGAAGGCGCCAGCGGCTGCGATAGAATCTCGTTGAATGGCAACTCGAGGTAGCCGATTCCCCGCAGAGCATCGGAGCCGCTAAAAAGAGGTTTGGTAGGAGGTTGTCGCGATAGGGAGGGGATGAGGCTATAGGCTTCTTTCAACGTATATCGAAATCCCGGCTCTACCTTCTCAAGTGATTCGTAGGCTCCTGAGCCCTGCCAGCGAACCGTGAGCCGATCGAGAGCTTTCCCTTCCGGCGCCGCTGCAAAAAAGACAGGCTCATCGGAGTTTTTAAAGCCTCCTTGTGGATAAAGTTGTTGTACTCGTGTTAGTCCCCCGGTCCTTGTGAATAACTCAGAGCCGATTCCGAGTTGATTGGACCGTTTTCCTTCGAGCTGAACGACGAGTCTTTCCGCCTGGCTGTGGTTGCGGTAAAGTATGACTTCTTCCCCTAACGGGCACACAACTAAGTCGATATCCCCATCCCCATCTAGATCGCCCTGACCAGCTGCGTAACTGATTTTTTTGCCACCCAAACCCCAGGCAGCGGTTGCATTGTCGAACTGCCAGTTTCCTTTGTTTCGGAAGGCGAGATTTCGCTGCGCCCGCTCCGGTTGGTTTTCGAGAATATCCCAGCGTGTCTTTCCTTTGAGCGACTCTCCTTCCAGGGCTCCGCTTGCCACGCTTGTCCAGTCGCGTGCTTCTCCCGTCGTGAAAAATAAATCAGTAAGCCCATCGCCGTCGTAGTCGCCTGCTTTCACCGCCCATGTTGCGCCGGTGTCAGCAATTCCAGCAAGCTCGGCCAGTTCTTGAAAGCGCGTCGTTCCCGTGTTCGCAAAGAGTGTATTGCGCGGTACCTGCATCGCTCCTCCAGTATTTGCGACCCTAAATACATCCTGTCGCAGTGGCTCTCCGTAGCTGAGGCGTTCCTTTTGTGTTAGTGGGGCTGAGCCTGTCGCGAGAAGGTCGATGTAGAGGTCATTGTTGAAATCTGCGGTGACGCATCCTCTCGAAAACCAGGGAGTATAGGGCAGCACTATTCGAGTGACATCCTGCATCCCGTTAGCGCCTCCATTTTGCAAAAGGGCATCGGGGCCATGGCTGTCATTGGCGAGGAAAAGATCGGGGAGTAGATCCTGATCGATGTCGAGCCAGCTGTGCGCGGTGGAGTAGGAGCGCTGCGTTCCTACGAAAGGATCCGGCATGACCTCAAATTTCCCTTTGCCGTTATTGCGATACAAAAGGTCGGCAAGCGGACCCTCAACCCACTGGGCTTCGCCTTCTTTATTGAGATACCTGATGTAGGCGCTGTCCCAGGGCGGGCGAAGTTTTACCACTCCTTCGCGCACCTCTGATTCGATTGATTCAGGGCGTCCTGCGGCAGGTTCGATGTGATAATTCTGAATGAAGAGATCAAGATAGCCGTCCCCGTCTTTGTCGACAAAACTGGCGCTGAGAGCACCCGTCTTGAAGTCGATCCCGTAGTCATCAGCCATATCGACGAAGCGAATTACACCGCCCCGACTGATATTCATTAATAGCTGGTTAGGGGCCTCGTAGTTGACGACGTAGATATCGAGATCCCCGTCATCATCCACGTCCGCCATTATCGCCGAAGAACCCCAGCTATCGTCACCACCGACCTGTGCGATACTTGAGACATCTTCGAACGTGAAATTGTCGCGTTGCAAAAAGACACGATGTGGTCCCGTGGTTCCGGGGAAGAATAAATCCGCGCGCTGGTCACCGTCGAGATCTCCGATCGCGACATTGCCAGTCGCCCAGCCGAACGCATAGAGATGCTTCAATGGGTGCTTGAGATTGAGTTCATAACGCATCGTAACGCCACTCTTTTTTGAACTGACACGTTCAAAAAGCGTTCCCCCGTCCCAGCTCGATTTGGGCTCAAGCGCCTCTTTCGTCATGATGTCCTCATCTGAAACCGCGCGGAGTAGCGAAGTGGAGAGGCAGGTGAAAAATGTCAGAAGGAGGAAGCTACGAATCATGGAAGTGGCAGGCGTGTCAGCATAAGACATTCGCCTGAACTCTGGCAACTGTGACAATTGAGAATCTTTCGGGCGGGAAACGCGGCTCTTTAGCTGGCGTATTGGCTTCGCCGACGCGGGCTCACGCCAGGGATCGACTACCGAGGGTGATTGAAAGTCACCAGTTGTTTACCGCTCCCTCTGAGCGAATCGAAAGCCTCTTGTCACAGCGGTTGCGATTTGGAGCAGAAGCGATTGGTAGTGCTGAGGGCGCGAGCCTCACAGATGATTCTCTGTTCAAGGCAATCACCGACTTTTTGAGCTTTGTCAGATCCCGGATCTCAAAGAAACCTTTTACGCGATCACCGCCTCCCGCCGCTATCCGAATCCCTATCTGAAAACGCTGCTCGATTCCTAGCTGGAGAAATGACTGCCTACTTTTCGTAAAGCTTAAGCGTGCGCGCCATGTTCCCGAACATGTGATAGGTCACGCTGCCGGGCTTACCGCCGTAACTGAAACCACGTGCCGTGTGGCTGGGGGCGTCGAAGTGGAAGTTCTGCCGTATAGCGTGCTCATGAGCATGAACTCAGGTCGTGCCGGATCGACATACAAGGGGCCGCCATCGAGACTTGCCAGTTCGGTCCATGTCTCACCGCCGTCGGTGCTCTTGAGTAGCTTTGAGGGACGCTCGCCCTCGTGGCTCCAGTAGTTTTCGTGCTGGCCGTCATTGACGAACAAGGTGGTTTCGTTAGTAGGGTGATGCGCCATACCGTCGACGCCATAGGCCCGGTGAGAAACTGCCCAGGTTTCCCCGCGGTCATGGCTCGCGAAAAGGCCGTGACGTTTGATGCATTGCAAATAGACATGCTGACCACTCGGCGACGTCATCAGGCTGAGACCGTTCCCGGTTCTTGGGGATGCGCTCTCCCGACACTGCCATCGTGGTTTCCCCAATTCTCATTCCACGCTTCCCGATCGATACGCATAGCCTGCCACGAGGCACCATCTCTCGGGTCATAAAGACACCCTGATCCAGCGCTGCCACCATCGCGTGCGTCGGGTCATGCGGGCTCACGGCGGCACCTTGAAAATAACAGAGCACCTGAAGTCCGGTTGTGCTGCCGGTCCAACTCACGCCATCATCGGTGCTGCGGCACATGAGCGAGCTGTCGCATTTCAGCCAGGCCTTTCCATCGGCCGTCACCGCGAGGGCACTGCACTTGCCTTCCGGGGAAGCGAAACGGTTCATGCCGGCGTAGCTTCCACGATCCCACTGGCTGGTGATGTCGTGCTTGATCCACGATTCTCCCCAGTCTCCGCTCACAGCCAGTTCCCCAAGCGCCCAGAGCATCACTTTACCTGCCTTGGAAACGGCGAGGCCTCCGGCAAAACGAAGCCCCGGTTTCCAGCGATGACTGGTCTCTTTGATGATCGTAAACGTTCGGCCGGAATCCTCGCTGCGGTGCAAGTTGCCGGTGGAATCAAAAGCGAAAAGGGTGCCGTCACGTCCGCTTCCCGCGGGAGCTATCTGAGCATTCAGGATGATGTGATCGGCAAGTTCCATGCGCCAGGATTTGCCCTCATCATCCGAGATTGCGAGCCCCTTCGAAGGGCGGCAGGCAATGCACAAGGTTCCGTCAGCAAGTGACAGGGGAAAGGCGGGAGTATCGGTGCTGTTCGTTTCGACGGGTGGCTTCGCTAACTCGACCCAGGTTGCCCCGTGGTCGCGAGACTCCCGCAGGACTGTTTCATGATCGAGTGTGAAGACCGTGCCGCCGGTAGCTACGGTGATGGCATGCCCGACGCCCGTGCGTGTGTCCTCGCCCGGTGCCGGAGGAGTTCCAAAAACAGCCTGCCAGGTGACGCCACCATCCCTGCTTGCCCAGATCATCCCGCACACGCCCCAATACATGTTCTGAGGTTCATTAGGGTCGATCGCGAATTGACGGTTGTGGGAAACGATCTGCTTGCGTGCCAATACGCCGCGCTCCACATCGGTGGACATCTTCCGCCACGTCACCCCGGCATCCTGCGAGCGAAACAAACCGCTCAAGTCCGTCATCGCCCAGACTTCCTTCGGGTTGACCGGATGGGGGACGACATCCTCAATCCAGCCGCCTCCGCCGGGACCGAAAGGATGCCAGACGGATGCCTCCTCTGCATCACAGGTCATGGATGCGATCAGGCAAAAGAAAACGAGTTGGGATCGTGTTTGCTTGAGGTCGGTGAAAAAGGTGCGGGGATTCGGCATAGGAGTAGTTTATTGGCCTTATTCAGCAGAGCCAGGGCTCCACCGCTGCTCCTTTTTATTATGTGTTAGGACCGGTTTTAATATTAATGAGCATTCAATCGACTTTGTCTTGATGTGATCTTGACCGCAAAACCTGTAGAGCTTCGCGGTTCCTCCAACCGAGTGCGTTTTCGAGTTTCATTGATTCTTTTCAACTGTAAAATTGAATCTTGAAATCTTACAGAACACGACCGGATATGGCTAGCGTTTCTAATGTTGCTTCGCTCGTTTCAGTTCTAGTGCGGGCCAAAAAAAGTTGAGACCTTCGCGTATATATCAACCTCGAGGGTCCTCTCCTTTCATGTTGAAGGAGGCAGGCTGAATTGTCCTGCATCTTGTTCGAATCTCTTTGCAGATGGCTGACGGATTAGTCTTCCAGCGTGTAAACGAAAAGACCTGAGCGAAGCTTGGGCTCGAACCAGGTTGATTTGGGTGGCATGATCTCATTCGCATCTGCGATATCGATAAGCTGCTGCACGGTCGTTGGATACATGGAGAACGCAACGGCCCACTCGCCACTATCGACGCGCTTCTCGAGCTCTTTGGTTCCTCGTATGCCGCCGATAAAGTCAATTCGGGTATCGGTTCTCGGGTCGCCGATGCCGAGGATAGGAGTGAGAAGATTGTCCTGTAAAACGGAGACATCGAGTCTGTCGATGGGGTTTTCTGAATCAACCGCATCCCACACCAGGGAATGCCACTTGCCGTCGACGTAGACGCAAAGTGATTCGGAATAGTCAGGGGTTTCCTGGCCGTTCGAATCGAGTCGGAAGTTCTCCGAAATGCGTTGGAGGAACCCGTCGGCGGAGAGCCCGTTCAGGTCTTTTACGACCCGATTGTAGGAAAGTACCTTGAGCTGGCTCGCTGGGAAAAGCACGGCGAGGAACCAGTTGTAGTTCTCTGCGCCGGTGTGATCAGGATTGGCATCACGGCGTTCCTTGCCAACGCGTGCGGCACTGGCGCTGCGGTGGTGTCCGTCTGCGACGTAGGATACGGGAATGTCACCGACAGCTTCGAGAAGCTCTTTGCCTTCGGTTTCGGAGACACGCCAGACGGTGTGTTGCACGTCGACATCGTCTGTGAAATTGATCGTGGGTTCGTTGCTTGAAATCCAGTTTTCGACAAAGGCGTTCACCTTCTCGTCGTCATTGTAAGTCAGGAAAACCGGGCCGGTATTAGCGCTGAGGGTGTCAGTGAGTTTGGTCCGATCATTCTCTTTCACCGGGCGTGTCTTCTCGTGCTTCTTGATGATGTCGTTCTCGTAGTCTTCGATATGACAAGCGAGGGTGATCCCGATCTGGGAATGTCCATCCATGATCTGGCGGTAGAGATAGACGCATGGCTCGGGCTCGCGGACGAGGATTCCGTCGGACTGAAGTTTGTCGAGGTTCTCTTTCGACTTCGCATAAATCTCGTCTCCATAAGGATCTGTTCCATCGGGAAATTCAATCTCAGCACGAACGACGCGGAGGAAGCTGTGCAAATTGTCACCGGCGAGCGCGCGGGCTTCTTCGGTATTCACCACATCGTAAGGAACGGAGGCGACGGTTTCTGCTTTGCCGGCAGCGGGGACGAGGGAAGGGAATGCTTTAATTCTCATGTGATAAAACGTGCAATGGCACCTTCGAAACTCCTACACCCAAGTAATTCGATCACAACTTTCAATTCCGTCCCATTTTTTCAGCAGGAGGCTTTGCGGATGAGGGGGGAACCCTGTATCCTCGCTTCACAATATGACAGAGCTTCAAAAATTGGTAAACTCCGCCGGGGAATGGTTAGCGACGGATGCCATTCCTGATTACCCGCAAGCGCTGAATGGGCTGCAGTTGGAGAACTCGGGCAAAGTAACCAAAATTGTCGCGGCGGTGGATGCCTGCCTCGCTACAATCGAGGCGGCCTGCGATTCAGGCGCTAATCTTCTCGTGGTGCATCACGGCCTCTTCTGGCAGGGGGCTCAAAAAATTGAGGGAAGCTTATACCGAAAGCTCAAGCGGGCGATGGACGGTGACCTCGCTATTTACAGTTCGCATATTCCTCTCGATGTTCATCCTGAGCTCGGAAACAACGCGCTGCTGGCGGCCGCGTTGGGATTGAAAGACCTTACGACGCCCTTTTTTCCATGGAAAGGGATCGAGCTCGGGCTGCGGGCAGAAGTTGAGATTACACGGGATGAGCTCATTGCTCGTGTCGAGGCTGCGACGGGCGGATGCCCTCACCTTTGTCCGGGTGGGCCGAAAGAAATTCGAAAAATCGGAGTGATCACGGGAGGCGCCGGTTCAGAGATTTTCCCCATCGCTGAGACGGGTATCGATACCTTTATTACCGGAGAGGGCCCCCACTGGAGTTACACCGCTGCCGAGGAGCTCGGGATCAACGTGATTTACGCAGGGCACTATGCGACTGAGACCTTTGGGGTGAAGGCGCTAGCATCACGCTGGTGCGAAGAAAATCCGAATTTGTCCTGGGAGTTTTTCGATCATCCGACCGGGTTGTAAGCTCGAATTACTCCGTCCAGGGAATGACTTCTCCCAGAGTCCTCGAGAGGATTGGGTCGCGCTCGTAAACGTCTCGACCGGGAGCTAATACGATCTTCCCGCCTTCAATCGGGCGGGGGAAGGTTGTCAGGTAGACAATGTAGACGTTGATCTCCGTTTTGATTGCGAGGCCTTTGCGGTCGTCGGCATACATGGCCTTTTTGACTTCCTCGCCGGTCCAGCCTTCGCTTGAGAGGACCCACTCGCCGAATTCTTCGGGCTTAGCGACGCGAACGCAGCCGTGACTGTGATCGCGCTTGCTTCGAGCGAAGTAGCTCTTCGAGGGCGTGTCGTGCATGTAAATGTTGAAAGAGTTCGGGAACAGGAATTTGATACGGCCAAGGGCGTTGGTTGGACCGGGTTTCTGTCTCAGAAAGAGGCGCCCTTGCGAAACGAGTTCGAGATTGGACGGGGAAAGCCGATGGCTTGATTTACTGTAAGGATTGAAAGAGCTCACGATCTCGTAGCGATTCCGGCTCAGGAATCCCCAGTCTTCTTGCGCTTTCGGAAGGATCTCTTTAGTGGCGATGCTCTTGGGTACGTTCCAATAAGGGCCGAAGACCACTTCTTTCATCGTATCGCGGAAAATGCGGGTTCGATGTGAGTCTTTAGAGGCCCTTCCGTGAACGACCCGCATCGTTTTCATGTGGAAATCATTTTCATCGAACGCGTAGAGCTCTGCGGAGGGCAGGTTGACAATCACGTAGCGTGTTCCCATCTTGTTGGGGATCAGTCGGGCCCGGTGAAGGTTGAGAATGTTTGAGCGGTGACGATCGGCGGGATTGGCATTAAGATACTGCCAGCTGCCTGATCCGAGGATTCCGTCGGCGTCGAGGCCGTAGTCTCCTTGAAAAGCAATAAGTGCGGCTGTCAGTTCCGGGGTCATTGATGACAGGGTGGCGAACAGTTCAGCGGGCATTACCAGATAGCCCCGATCGACAAGGTGTGCGGCCAGAGCCGGAGCGTAGGGGTAGGCTTCCCCGGGGCGGGCTACTCCGGAGTTGGCCGGGTCCGGAATACTCGGGAGGCCCGAGTATTCGAGGATTGATGCTTTTGCTTCTGGATAGGCTTTCAGCAGCTCTCGATAGATCCAGTTCTTTGGAGCCATGATTTCAACCGACTTTGCAGTATCCGGTGGCTGAATAGAGGTGGCGGTAACAAGATCTCCGACGATTGCGTCAACATTGAAGTCCTCCGACCCCGGAGTATCTTCTTCGTTCCAGTCTTCCCAGACGCTCTCAGTAGGAACGGCACCCATTCGAATTAGTAGTGCGGTGTCACAAAAGGCAATTGTGAGGGCGAGGTCCGCTTTATCAATCGTCTCATCGGTAATCGCGCCGAGGAGAAGTTCAGGATCCGAAACCATCAGTTCGGGGAACGCGTGTTCGGCTAGTTTCGCTGATAGTTCTCTCTTAAATAGGAATGGCTCGACGCTGGAATCCCAGAGAGGTCGAAACCCTCGTTGTTGGTAAATGGTGGCAATCGTCTCGGCAGCCAACTCTTTGAAGTGCCGCGTCGGGGGGAAGGCTGATAGGATTTGATTTTTGACGGCAAGGAATTCAGGGCTTACCCGGGTGGCCACGACTTCTTCAGACGTCGCAGCTTGATTGGAGGATGGTGCTCCTTTTACCGTAGCGCCGACCGCCGGTGTAGGTTGGGTCTCAGGCTCAGCGGAAGAGCCGGACATCTTAATTCCCTTTGGCAGGGGACTTCTCCCATCGCTCGGAGGCGTTGGAGTATCAATAACGGTGAGCGCTACAAGCGCAGGGCGCTCCGAGCTTGCGGGTGTCTCTTGCGAATGCGTGCAATACATAAAGGCGCTTGAGGAGCCGAGCAGCAGGAAAGCGCACTTGGGTAGGAGAAGATTCATAAAGAAGAGCCCGATACAATGACCGGATAGCATCATAATCCATCGCGATAGAAAAAGCGAGAACGGCCATTAATGAGCGAATCTAATCATGGAGCAATGGGAGGTCTCAGTTGCAGGCCATGGTGTTTGAAAATAAAACACGAAACATTCACAAAAGGGGTTGCCCAGCCAAAAAATGCGGTTA
>JAOFXR010000003.1 GCA_028047635.1 Verrucomicrobiales bacterium | reverse complement strand
GCGAGTGAAGCCCATCAAGCGATTGCGACCATGAAGACCCCTTCGATCAATCGTCAGACGATGGTGTTTCAGCTGCTCGTCGCAAGCGAGGGGGAGGGCGTTTATCTCCAGGTTGGGCTGTGGCGGCTCCGGGTGAGTCTTCTCAGTGACGGGCGCCTTGGCTCGTAAGCTTGTACGACGCAGATAAAGGCGAAGCTGCCTCCACCGGTATCGTTGGAAAGCCTTACGTGATCGGTGAGACCTATGTGCCGATTAAACTGGAGATTGATCCTCAGGGGGTTGCCGTTTGGGTGGGTGATGTGCTTCTCATACATCATGACACTGAAGAAGAGATGGAAATGTCGATGGATATTAAAGTCATCGCCGGATCCGACGCTTCTATCTTTTTGAAATCTCTCCAAGTCTATGGTGGAGGCGAACCGAGTCAAGGGCAGTAGCAAGTTGCCAGCCGCGATAGACCAAAAAAACCGGCAACGCTTTCGCATTGCCGGTCATCTTAATTAGAAGTCTTATCGGAGGAGCAGGACTACTCGCGGATCTCCTTTTGCGTTTTCGCGTCGGCGATGACGACCTGCTCGCGGTAGTAGGAAGCGTCGCTTCGGAAAGTAAGGCGCGCATTGTGACGACGCTCGAGCTCGACGAAGAGTTCGCCATCGTTCGTGCGAAGTCGCTCCATTACGTCGGGGTGGACGACGACGAGTAACTCACGGCCCTGATTTTCGCTTTTGGCGAGAGTTCCGTTGATCCGGCGCTGAAGTTCGACACTCATGGACTCGGCGCTCTTAACCAATCCGCGCCCCTGACAGTAGTGGCAGGGCTCGTTCACGGTGATGTTGAGGCTTTCGTGAAGTCGCTGACGGGTCATCTCCATCAAGCCCAGCTGTGAGATCTGAAGGACGTGCGTTTTCGCCTTGTCGTTCTTCAGGCCTTCGCGCATAACCTTATAGACCGTCATCTGGTCACGACGGGCTTTCATGTCGATTAGGTCGACGACAATCAGTCCACCGATGTTCCGGAGTCTCAGCTGTCGTGCGACTTCTTCGGCGGCTTCGATGTTGGTTTGAAGAATCATCTTGTCCTTCGTCTTGGCCCGACCGGTGTTCACGTCGATCGCGATGAGCGCTTCCGTTTCATCAATGACAAGGTAACCACCGCTTGGAAGCCATACCTGGCGGAAGAAGGCGTTGTCGATCTGACGTTGAATTCCCAGCTTTTCAAAAATAGGAGTATTGGTTTGAAAATACTGAATGCGATTCCGTGAACGACGGGAGATCACGCCGATGAGATCTTTCATCCGATCAGCCTCTTTCTCGTCATCACAGAGAACCTCGTCGATTTCGTCTGTCAGAAAATCACGAACGGTGCGCTCAATGAGGTCCGGCTCCTGAAAGACGCAGGCAGGCGCTTTGCAGCTCGCTGCTTTTTCCTCAACCTCACGCCATTCGTCGACAAGGATGGCAAGATCTCTCACGAAATAGCGGACTTTCTGGCCCGATGAAACCGTGCGGAGAATGACACCCATCTTTTCAGGAACAGTGAGCTTTTCGCTCATGATCTTGCGGAGTCTGGCGCGTTCTTTGGGGTCCTCGATCTTGCGGGAAATGCCGAGTTGGTCATTGCGCGGCATCAACACCATGTAACGGCCCGGGAGTGAAATGTTGGTCGTGATGCGAGGGCCTTTCGTTCCGATCGGGCCTTTCGTGACCTGAACGAGAACTTCGGATCCCACTGGATAGAGATTGGGGATATCTTTCGACTGGATCCGTCCTTTACGCGGTTTTCCTTTTCCGCCGCGACCCTGATTTCCACCACCGCCGCCCTTGCCGCCTTTACCTCGTTGGATCTCTTCAAGACCCGAATCGAGTGCTTCAGGAATCGCATCCCAGAAGTGCAGGAAAGCGTTCTTCTCGAGACCAATGTCGACAAACATCGCACTGAGCCCGGGTTCAATATTACGAATAATACCTTTAAAAACAGAGCCGACGATGTTGTCGTCGTTGGCTCGCTCAACGGTATATTCTTCAAGAGAGCCGTTCTCGAGTAGGGCTACCCGGGTCTCCAGCTTTTCGCAATTGACTACAATTTTGTTTCCTTCTGCTAATTTTTTAGGACCGAAAAATTTACGGATTTTGCTAAACATGATGAGATTAAATATCGAAGTTGAAAAAAGAATGCGGAACGGCCCTGGCGGCGCTCCGGACGGATTAGGAAACAAAAGAAGGAATGATTTCTCATCTACGTTTCCTGTTTAGCCATTTAAACGGCTGGAATTTGGGTTTTGGTTTAGAATTCATGCTACCGACTCTGCCACGGCTATCGGAAGTTCTTTTGATCGAAGGTTGAGCAATGCTGCCGCTCATAGGTCGATAAGTTCTTGTTTGCAGGGAGTCCGGCACGAAGGCGGCTACGTCCACTGCGGATTCAGACTCCTCTTCCTGCCCGAAAGCGGCGAGGTCGGTGTCATTGAAGGCAACGCTCATGATGCGGTCATTGCGACCGATCGCTTCAGGAATGGAGACGATTTCCATTTCCCGTCCTTGGTCGAGGGTGAAGGCGTTGTCGATAATATTTTTTGCGATGGGTGAGGCCGCTCCTCCGCCGGAGTTACCATTTTCAACGAAGACGCAAACGGCAATGGTTGGCTCTTCGTAGGGGGCAAAAGCAATGAACCAGGCGTTGGTTGGCTGCTTGGGGTTGGCTGTCTGTGTGGTGCCGGTTTTCCCTGATAAAACAGTCATTTCTGATCGGGCGCGCCCTGCCGTTCCACCGGCTTCATTGGTAACGCGCCACATGCCGCGTTTCACGATTTCAACCTGTTCAGCCGTAATGCCTTCTTTGGTGAGATCGTGTTTCAATAGAGGAGGTTCTTCCCACACCATTTTTCCATTCTTTTCGGCTACCTTCTTGATGATCCGCGGCTGATAGACTTTTCCGCCGCTGGCGAGGGAGGCTGTTACAGATGCCATTTGAAGGGGTGTTGCTTCAGTCGCTCCCTGACCGATGGAGGTCAGGGCGGTGAACGCATCGCTCCATAGGAGGCCTTGCATGCGAAGCCATTCAGGATTGGGAATGTTTCCGGCGTTCTCTCCTGTGATTCGGATTCCCGTTTTTCTTCCCATGCCGAGAAGGGTCGTCATTGTTTGAATGTTGCGAATACCGGTATTGTTCGCGTAACGATAAAAGAAGCCATTGCAGCTGACTTTGATCGCGGTGCTGACGTCCACACTGCCGTGTCCGGTGTGCCAGCATTTCATGAATTTGTTCCCATATTGCGCGCCGCCACCGCAGTTAAAGCGGTGTTTCCACGAGTCAGACAGGCAGCCGGCTAACGCGATCGGAATTTTACAGGTGGAGCCCGGTGCGTAGGGATTGATCGCACGACTGAACATCGGGCTCGTGGGGTCCTCGTTGTAGCGCCGCCAGTCTTTTACGCTGACTTCCGGAATGAAGACATTGGGGTTGAAGGAGGGAACTGAGGCAATGGCAAGAATATCACCGTTGCGTGGATCGATCGCGACAGCGGCTCCCCTGCCTATCTTGCGCAGGCTTTGCTCCATCACCATTTGAATCCGTCCATCAATTGTGAGGTAAACATCGGAACCCGTCTCGGGATCGGTTCGGCTCACTTCCCCGACAAATTTTCCTTTCTCATCTTTCTCGATGATTAGTTTGCCGGCTTTCCCTTGAAGGTAGTGGTCCATCGTTTTCTCGACCCCCATGACTCCGTAATCGTCCCCGACGTAGTAGTTAAACTCCCCTTTCTTTTCGTCAGAAACCTGATCGATATCAGCGAGGTTCATGTAGCCGAGGATGTGGCAGGCGAGTGAATCGTATAGATAGCGGCGCTGCCCGGTCCGTGCGACGCTGACGCCCGGGATTCCGAGATTATTTTCCGCAAAACGGGCAAATTCTTTGAAGCTGAGATCTCGGCGGAAGGTGAACGGCACAATTCCTCGAGTCGAGCGATAGTGCACACGCATCGCGCTGGAACTGTAGTCAGCGAGAAGGCCTAGCTCCTGGAGGCCTGGGAAGACCATTTCCTCAACGATCTTGATAATGTCAGTTTCCGTCTTCGTCTCTTGAAGCCCGTAACGGTCGATACGGTTCCAGGGCGCTTTCGGAAGCGAGCCGTTAGTTTTGAGGTAAGCAGCCGTGATTTCCCGCAAATCGAGGCGCAGTTCGTAGTTCGGGGTGCTGTCTACCAGGGTTCGGCCTTCGCGATCTCTGATTTCGCCTCGAATTCCGGGAATGCGAACGGACTCGAATTTGCTGCCGGGCACACGGGCTGCGTAGTATTCGTGCTTGATCACCTGGATGTCGTAGAGGCGATAAATGAGCACACCAAAGCCCGCCAACACTAGGAGGGCGACTAGGTAGAGTCGGAATCTATAATGCGTCACCATCGTAGGTGTAGCGCCGCTTAAGGCCTTTCATTCGAATGCGGTATCGAAAGCGATCCGCAAGTCGACTCAACAATAGCAGCAAAAACGGTGAAATGAGAGAAGAAAACAGAGCGGTCATCAGCAATTTCCACCAAAGCTCAGCGGGTATTTCCAATCCTCCCCGGTGAAAACTGATAACAAGGTACTCAAGAAGTAGGCCCAGCGTCGTGCCGAGCCCAATCATGAAAACGGGAAGTTCCCAGCGACCGCGGCGGAAAAGGGGGCGAACTCCCTGAATCAGTGATCCCATGAGCCCGAAAATCAGGATGGTAAATCCAAAAGGAAGCTCTGCCTGCGTGAAGATTCCCTCCATTGATTCCGGCGGGTACACGGGGAGGTGGTAGCGGGCCTCCCAAATAAATCCGGTGACGAGAGCTAGACCAAGCATGGCGGGAAAGGGAAGCGCCACGGCAATCGTATAAAAGACGGCGTGGACGAGGAGAAGTCGGGAACCGTAAGCCCAGTCAAATACAGGTACGAACTCCTGCAAGATGAAGGAGAGCACGATCAGTGAAATGACGACTCCGAAAAACTTCATGGCTTCGCCTCAGCGGGGGCATCCTCTACTGCCGGTTCTTCTTCCGGTTCAACCGTTTCTGTTTCCTGCTCATCAGTCAGGTCGGGAAGAATGATAAAAACGTCGCCGAGTGAATCAAAATCGACGCCCAGCCTCACCTTCGCTTCGGAATCAATCACGCCGGATTCGATACTGATGATTTCCCCAAGGTAAAGGTTGGCGGGGAATAGCTCACCACTACCTGAACTCAGGACTTTCGTCCCCGCATCAGCCTTGGCCTCTTTCGAAAGGTAGCGCAGCCGAAGATTGGGCAATGTTTGAAGCGCTCCACGCTGGCCACTGATAATTCCCTGTTCCTGAGATTTAATGAGCTTTGCGGAGACCTGACACATTTCGTCGGTAAGCAGCAGGACAACCGCAGAATGATCTCCGATGACCTCGGTGATTTTGCCCACGAGTCCTGCTTCCTCTCCGACCGGAACGATGACGGGGCTGTCGACCATTACTCCATCGAGGTTCCCCTTATCGATTACGAGGGTGTTGTACCAGTTCGACGGTTTGCGATTGATGACACGAGCAGCAATCAACTCGAGGGGAGATTTCTCCTTATAAAGAAGAGCCCGGCGGAGCTGATTGTTTTCGTTAATGAGTTCGTCGAGTTGAATTACCTCCAGTTGCAGTCGGTCGCGAGCACTTTCCACTGCGGCCAGTTTCTCCCGCATCTGTGCAGGACTCAGTGCTTCGGATCCCAATGAACCAAGTGCTCCTTCCACCTCCGAAGACGCGCGGATGAAGGGGCGAAACGCGACCATGCCACCGCGCTGAATCGTCGAGACAGCTTCCGGCTGGAACAGAGTGATCCAGATGAGAATCCCGACAAAGGCGATCAGGAAAATGATGTTAAGGCGACTCATGGAGGAACGTTAGACCCATTGACCACTAGCGACGGCCCGGCTGCGAGACTTTTTTGAGGAAATCGAGCTCATCGAGAAGCTTTCCTGTTCCTTCAGCCACTGCGCTGAGAGGGTCGTCGGCCACGTGAACCGGAAGTCCCGTTTCATCGGCCACCAGTTTATCAAGCCCTTTGAGAAGCGCTCCGCCACCGGCGAGAATGATGCCCCGGTCAACAAGATCAGCGGAAAGCTCCGGCGGGCAACGCTCCAGCGTGACCCGAATCGATTCGATAATGATATTGAGCGGATCGGTAAGTGCTTCGCGAATCTCGGTGGAAGTTACTTTGATGGTTTTGGGAAGTCCCGCGACGAGATCTCTGCCCTTCACTTCGACGGAAGTCTCTTTGGGCTGTGGAAATGCGGAGCCCATACGAATTTTGATCTCCTCAGCGGTGCGTTCTCCAATCATGAGATTGTAGGCCCGCTTCATATATTGAATGATCGCTTCGTCCAGTTCATCACCGGCGACTCTGACGCTCCGGCTGTAAACCAGTCCATAGAGTGAAATGATGGCGACCTCGGTGGTACCGCCTCCAATATCGACGATCATGTTCGCGGCGGCTTCCTGGACAGGAAGCCCGACGCCGATTGCTGCTGCCATGGGTTCCTCGATCAGGTGCACTTCACGCGCCCCTGCTGCTGCCGCGGATTCATTAACGGCCCGTTTTTCGACCTCTGTGATTCCCGAGGGGACTGCGATAACAATGCGAGGGCGAATCCAATTGCGACGATTGTGCACTTTTCGAATGAAATGCCTCAGCATCGCTTCGGTGACTTCATAGTCGGCGATGACGCCGTCCCGCAGTGGGCGGATCGCGACAATATTGCCCGGCGTTCGGCCGAGCATCCGTTTGGCATCGTCTCCTACGGCGAGGACAAGATTCGTTCCTGCTTTTACCGCAACTACTGAAGGCTCGCGCAGGACAATGCCGTGATCTTTCACGTAAACGAGCGTATTGGCTGTTCCCAGGTCTATGCCAATGTCGCTGGAAAAAGCGCCGATAATTTTGCCAATCATGTGAAGGAGGAGGAAATCGAAAAGTATGGGCGAGCAACCCTGTTTTGGTGAAGCCGATAATTCTCCGCGCCCTGCTCAAATTTATAAAGACTGCAAATGTAACACGTAGGAGGATTTTTTCCAATCACGCCTCTCTTTGGTGACAAAAAAGATGACGCTTGTCAAAATTCGAATGATAACTTCATGATTTCCCTGACATTTTGAATAAAATCGCGATGATACTGTCATGAGTCTCTATGACATGGAGGATGGGGTGCGATACGAGTGTCAGCGATGCGGAAACTGCTGTCGCTGGCCGGGTGAAGTCCCTGTCTCTGACCGGGAGATCGAAACTATTTCCTCCCACCTCGGGATGACGGTTTACGATTTCGTCGCCGAGCACACTGAGATTCGGATCAATCGAACCGGGCTGACATTGAAAGAGCGTCCGAATGGCGAATGCGTTTTCCTTGATGGAATCGAGTGCCAAATTCAGCCAGTGAAGCCGGAGCAATGCGCAGGATTCCCCAATCAGTGGAATTTTAAGGGGTGGCGGGAGAAGTGTGAAGCGATCCCGGTTCCTCTCGATCTCACTGGTTTAGAAAAGCCCTGACTTGAGGGTGGCGTTGCGCGAGGACGCAAAAAAAAGGCGCAACAGATAAACTGCTGCGCCTTTTCAAAATAAATTGGATGTTAAATCAACCGAATTGCTTATTTAAGTGAGCCTTTGAGGGCTGACGATGGCTTGAAGCCAACCGTCTTGGAAGCGGCGATCTGGATCGACTCTCCAGTTTTAGGGTTACGACCGGTGCGGGCTGCACGGTTACGGACTTCAAAAGTTCCGAATCCGAGAAGCTGAACGCTTCCGTCTTTCTTTACGCCAGTGGCGATGTTCTCCAGTACTGCTTTAACGGCCTCTTCGGCTGCTTTTTTAGAGGTGTCTCCACCAAGAGTGTTCTGGACTGCTTCAATTAGTTCTCCCTTGTTCATTACGGATTGATAGTTTGAGTGAGTGGTTATGTAAAGCCGTTTTTTGCGGAGGGGTCATCGTGAAACCTCCGCGAATCAACGGATTGAGCATTTAATGCTATCCATATCTAATGAGTAAAAAAAGTTTTAGCAAGCTTAAATTTCAAGGAATATGGGCTATGTTGCAGTTATAGACCAAACTGAAATTTCCCTTATGTCTGCTGCAAAAATCTGTTCTAACATTAATATAACGCCTAACATTGCTTCAAATTCATTTATCGCACCCGGGGCGGTTGTGATCGGAGACGTCGAGTTGGGAGCCTTTTCCAGTGTCTGGTATCAATCTGTTCTGCGAGCTGATATCCAGCGCATTGTGGTGGGCGAGGGGAGTAATATTCAAGATGGGGCGGTGATCCATCTCGCGAGTGACCGAGGCACCAGGGTAGGGAACTACGTTACGGTGGGGCATAAAGCGTTGCTTCATGCCTGTGAAATTGAAGATGAGGTTCTCATCGGGATGGGAGCTATTGTCATGGACGGAGCGGTCGTTGGTGCAAGAAGTATCGTTGGGGCTGGAACCCTTATCCCACCTGGGAAAATCATCCCTCCGGGCTCGCTCGTTGTTGGAAGTCCGGGGCGCGTCGTTCGTGTCTTGTCAGGGGATGAGCAGGAGGCAATTCGAGGTTGGGCGGAAAAGTATATTTCGGTTGCCCGGGAACACCGCGAGCATCTCGGTTTGCCAGCGGAGAATTAATTCGAAGTCAGGGGCACTCACCGGTTGCCATCTCGCAGATCGATTACGATAGTTGGGAGAGCGAATTGAATGGAAAAGTCAGTTGTAGAAGTTGAGGTTAAAAACGTGCTGGCGACCAGCGCAGGTTCTGCCGTGTTTATTGGCAATGACGAGAAGGTCTTTGTCATTTACGTCGATCATGCGGTTGGTTCGGCAATTAACATGTTCCTGCACGGCACGCCCAAACCAAGACCGCAGACGCATGATCTTTTCGGTGATGTTTTAACGGCTCTCGGCGCGCGAGTTGAACGAACCGTGATCAATGATTTCACCGATACAGTCTATTTTGCCCGCCTCATAATTGTGGCGGAAAATGAGCTCGAAGAGCGAAAAATTATCGAGATTGACGCCCGGCCAAGCGATAGCATTGCTCTGGCGGTTCAATCAGAGGCCCCCATTTTTGTGGCTTTTCATGTCTGGGAAGCTGTTGAAGACATGTCAATTGTCCTCAAAAAGATGGAGGAAAACGGCGAAGGTTCCGATTTTCCGGACGTTTGATAGGTCGTCTCGCCGGTTTGAGCGATCACTTAATAGTGATAGATACATTTGTGTAAACCTGCGAGTTCAATTGCAGGGGGAAATCTTGTCGGAGGTGGCTGGATGCGTCATCTCTCAAATGCCTGAACTCTATCCTCGATGTCAAAAAACCATATTTGAGGTGAAAAAACTCAGGACTTTTGAGATCTGGGGAGTTTAATCGATCCGAATCTATTGGAGTTTAAGCTCTTTGTGTTTGTCCAGAAAGTAGCCTTAGCCACTCTCCTCTAATGCGTGCAGCACATGGGGCCCTCAAGGGTCTCCAGTCTTCGGAACCACAGGAATTTCCTCGCAAAGAGAGGCAGAGGCTCAAAGGCAGCTTCCTCTCCGAAATCACGCCCGTCTTTTCGACCGAGCGTTTTTTCTTCTCCCTCGTGAAGATACGTCACTTCGAAATCGCCCGGCATTTCACTGACGAGACGTCGAAATTCGAACCAGGGGATGATCCGGTGTCCGATATTGGCAAACTGCTGAATGCCGCGAGGGCGCTCTGAGGGAGCCAGAATATTGGGGGCGGACTGAAGGACTTCAACCATCTCGCTCTGAAGCTTGAAGAGGTCCCTTCGCTTGAACAACATATGGTTCGATTCGCCTTCCGATCTCAAGTTGCTGTACATCGAGAAGGAAGTCTGAGTGCGTCCACCGATCCAGGGATAGACACCGTTGAGGAGTACGAGAATCAATCCGATCCAGGCTAGGCCGGGGCGTGGCTTGTTCGGGAGGCCGAGATCTTCTTCGCGTCCGCGCCAACCAGCGAGGATATAGCATCCACCAATCCAGCAGCCCCAGGCGAAGAAGGCAAAAAAGCCAACGCGATTCGCGAGCTCGAAGGTTTCATAGCTTCGTCCGCCGGTGAGGTAAAGCACACCTTGAGTGATCAATGTGGCAAAGAACCCTCCTACGGCGAGCCACTTCGCGATTTTTCGACCTCGTTCAGGAGAACTCCGGCCAAGCCAGTTGAGTTGGTGATTCCACGAGCTCTGGAGGCGCTCTCCCCATCCCAGGGGGAGAAAGAGAAGGAGTAAGGCAATGATCAGCGAGCTGAAGCTGAAAATACCGGCCGCGGGGTGAATCGAAAGCCACAAGTGAAAGGAAATCGCGGCGAGAAAACCGACAAAGCGGGTCCGGCGAATCAGCAGAAGAATCGGGATTCCCAGTTCGAATAGGAAAGATCCCCAGATCGCGCCGTGCAGGGCCCATGTTGCGGTTGGAACGAGCGGTCCGAAGTAGGCGGCAATCTCCGTGTGGAGCTTGGCCGCGCAGGAAATTTCCGGATCGATATAGTCCCAGTTGAACTTCTGAGTGGCGGCCCAGAAATACATGATAATGACGGCGGCTCGTATGACGGGAGCGAATCGTGAGAGAAACTCCCGTCCCTGTTCAAGGGGCGAAAGGCCGAAGAGAAGTCGACCGAGGGAGATCAACATGAACAGCGTCGTAATCGCACCGAGGACATAGCCCTGAGGAATTCCCGGAATGAGAAAATAGCTCGCCTTCACTGCAATCGCGATAGAGAGCCAGCGCAATCGGGGTAGCCATTGATCCGAGATTTTTCGGAATTCCGCAACACCGGGGCCGAAAAAGAAAAAGCCCAGAAATGCCAGCAGCATAATGACGTGCAGCATCCCTTCAAAGAGGATGTGATTTGGAACAAAGGGGAGCTTGTGCCAGAGGTTGAGAAGTGAAGCGAAAACTAGTGAGCCGAATCTGAGGACGCAGGCGGGTTCGAAAATAACAGCAGAGGCAGCAATGACGAGTACCCAGCCCTGCCAGCTTTCTGCCCAGAAAGTAAATGCAAGTTGGTGAGCGAGGGTGGTGATCCCCCAGATCAGTGCGAACGCGCTAAACGGACGATATCCACAGTCCCCCGATGTGGATATCGAGTCGGTCATTGAATTATCCCGCATCTTAGAATTTGAAACTGACGCGGGCAAGCTGGAATTTCAAAGGGTTTTGTTAGGGTTTGCTAGAGGGTTTTTGAATTCGCTGATCGAACGCGCCAAGCTGATCTGCGTTGCTTATCCGCGGAATCAGTTGTGACTCGTTGAGATACATCAACGTGCTGATGCGCTTCGTTTTATCGGGACTCAGGGTTCGAGCGCGTTGGCGTGTCGCTACAAGGCGATTCCGTGCTTCTGCCAGAGGGCGGTCAAGTCAGATTGAGACCCCCTGAAGACATTCCGTTCGGTGGGGCGATCGAGGTTCCCAAAATAGGTGCTGTTGGGGTAGGTTCCGTTCGAGAAGACCTTCGGCTTTGACTTGCCGTCGGTCCATTCCACACCGCCATATTGCCACATCGTCCAGTTGGGCCAGAGGTTGTATTGTTTGACGAGGTTTTCCGGATTGCCGGGAGCGGGATAAACAGGGCCTGAACCACTCTTCGTAGAATACAATGCGAGCCAGTAGGGAGCGCGGCCGATACGGGCCTTGGTTTGGCGATCAGCGCGGCTCGTCTGCTCTTTCAGGGCCTGACTGTTTTCGAGATAAGCGATGGGAACAACTCCCGTGCGTTGTTCCACTCGATCCATGAAAGCGAGGATGGAGGAGAGTGGTAGATCACCGTCATAGTCACCGGAAAGAAGCATCGCGGGTGCGTTCCAGCGTCTTCCTCTCGCCAAGGCCTCGGCTCGATCAACGAATTGATTGGCCTGAGTGACGGGGCTGACGTGTTTTTGCACTCGATAGTAAAGTCCGGGCAGCATTCCTGCCTTGTCAGCGGAAGCGACGAAATCGGCGCATTTCTGGTCGAGTTTTCCGCCTTTACCGGCTCGGGCGATGAGACCTCGTGATCCATTGGCAGCCAGCGCTGAGACATCATGCTGAGAAAAGCTATTGCCCTCACGCTGCCTCTCTTTGGGATCGTAGGCCGAAACATTAATGATTTGCTGCAACTCGCCTGACCGTCCGGGGACGGTGGTGGTGCCATCAGTCCCTTCGTCGGGTACAGAGCGGCACTGCGCAAGCAGCGCTGCGAGCGGGAGAAGGTAGATGCCTTTCATTTAAGAAATCTAAACCATTTTTTTTGAAATTCAGTCAAAATGACTTTTATAATAAACAGAGGAGCAAGTTTCCCGTATTTTAAACCAAATGAGTATCGGGTGTGAGTAGCCAAAACGGCTGTTATCAGGGCGGTTGGGTCTGACTTTGGTAAATTCGTATTTTTATATTTTCCATATTTAACAACAAATTTATAATCGGATCCCCCCCTTATATTTATACTGAATGAACCTCTCCCGACGTCAAATTTCGCGCACTGCGGGATTGACTCTAGTCGAGGTAACCCTGGTGGTTGCCGTTCTTCTCACGCTTGTCAGCATACTCTTTATTGGTGCGACGAGCTACAAGGAGGGTACGAATCGAGCGAAGTGCCTTCTGACCATTTCGACGATTCAGAAAGCGGTTCGGTCCTACCAAAATCTGTATGAACTGGAGCCTGGTGATGCCATCACATACGAGGCGCTCGTGGGCGCCGATAAATTGGTTGAGTATATTACTCCCTGCGGGTCACAGAACTTGTCGCCGATTGCAGCGGGAAGCAGCGGTGCCTTTGCCACTTCGGGATACACCACACTGGGTGAAATTCCCGGAAGTGGAATCCCATTGCTTTCCTGCCAAACAACGGGCCTCCAACATCTTCCTGCCGGGATTGGTGGGTGGTAGCAGCTGCAACTTAGTGCTTCTTGCAGAATTTCCGCGGGATCAGATCGTGCGGAACTTCCTCTACATAAACGGTTTCAGTGCTACGGCAATCATCTCCTGCGAGGAGGCCTGACTCGCGACAGAGTTCCATTGAGATCACCTCTTCGGGTTCCGCAAAGTCGCTGAATTCGTAGCCGATGTTGCCGGCTTCGGACATAATCTCTTTCCAGATGGGAAGGGCGATGCGGCCTCCATAGGCGCCTTTCATGATCGTCTCGGGTTGATCCAAGCCGAGCCAGACGCCTCCGGAAAGGCGGCTTGTGTAGCCAACAAACCACGCATCGTAAAAGTCGTTCGTTGTTCCGGTTTTCCCCCCGGCCGGCGCGGTGAAGCCCATCTCACGAATCGAAGCGGCGGTACCGCCAGCTTGCATCACTTGCTTGAGAATATTGGAAGTCAGCCAGGCGGCTCCGGTGGAGAGGACGCGGTAGTTGGCATCTGCATGAGCGAAGAGAACGGTGCCATCACGATCTTCGATATTTTCGATGAAGTAAGGCTCGTGACGAATCCCGCCGGTAGCGAAGACGGAGAAGGCGCTCGTGACATCTCTCACATTGGCGCCGGTTGTTCCAATGTAGACGGTGGGTGACGGCTCCTGTTCCCGTCGATCGCCGAGGCCGGCGTGCTCCATCATCGCGAGGACATTGTTGATGCCTGCCCACTCGCCGACTCGAATCGTCATCGTATTGCGTGAGCGGATCAGGCCCTGCGACGCCGGTAGCATTCCACCGAAGACTCCGTCCGAGTTCCCGGGGTTCCATTCGTTTTTAGCCCAGGGAATTTCGTCCTCTCCGATCGCGGCATCGCTGATCCATTGGCCGGGAAAAAGACCGCGCTCGAATGCCGTTCCGTAAACGAGCGGTTTGAAAATCGAGCCCATCGGGCGTCGTGCCTGAGTGGCGCGGTTGAAGCCGCTTTCGGAAAAGTCACGTCCGCCGACCATGGCTCGCATCGCACCGGTGTAGTTTTCGAGTACGACGGTCGCGGCTTGAAGGTAGGCAGGGTCTCCTGACTCATGTGCCGCAGCTTTGGGATGAGGATAGTCCGCCTGAGCCTCTATTTGGGTGAGGTGATTTCCGAGTGCTCTTTCGGCGGCTGATTGCAATCTCGTATCAAAGGTCGTTCGAATCGTAAGGCCACCGACTCCGGCGAGTGAGGGAACCAACTCGTCTACCTGGTCGCTCACCATTTTCAGAAGATAGGTCTGCTCGGAAACTTTCGAGTGTTCGCGCAGCATCTCCATCCAGAGCGATTGATCCTGAACGATCGGTCTCGCTGTTTCCATTGATTGGGCTTCCTTTTTGGTAATAAAGCCTTCGTCCTCCATCCGCCAGAGTGTGCTGCGCATTTCCCGGAGTGCGGCGTCGTAATTTCGGAAGGGCGAAAATCCATTCGGCGCACGAATCACGCCGGCGGCCATCGCGGCCTCCGGAAGGGTTAGTGCTGCTGCCGTTTTTCCGAAATAACCCTGAGCGGCCTGCTCGATCCCGTTCATTCCTGTTCCGAGGAAGACACGGCTGACGTAATGATGAAGGATTTCGTCTTTGGTGTAGTTACTCTCAATGCGGCGGGCGATGGCCATTTCAAGAAGCTTACGCTGCATCGTTTTGCCGGCGAGGCCGTAGGTTATTCTCGTGAGCTGCATCGTAATCGTGCTCGCTCCCTGAACCGTTCTTTTCTCGCGGGTATTGCGGATCCATGCCCTGACAAGGCCAAAATAATCGACGCCGTGGTGACTGTGAAAACGTCCGTCTTCCCGGGCGATGAGCGCGTTCAGAAAGTGGGGTGAAATCTGATCGAGCGGAACCGGGGTCCCAATGTCTTCCCCGTGGAGATAGCCAATTCGCTCGCCGGTGGCATCGAGAACGACGGACTCCTGAGGTATACGGCCAACCGCAGAAATGTCGTAACGAGCCGCGGCGCGGTCGTATTGGAAGAGAATCATTCCGCCGATGAGAAGTCCAATAAACGAAGCGATCAATCCGATTATCACGAAAAAGCGGAAGAAGGGGTTGCGCATGACCCGCGCCAGTTTGCTCTCGGGCGTGCGCCTTCGGCTTCGGCTCGAGGACTTGCGTGCCGCAGATTTACGGGCACGCGAGCGTTTGGAAGGTCGTGACATCAGTAGAAAAGGAGAATGCGAGTTTCCCGCAGAATCTGTCGAATCTCAAGCAGGACTTAACCCTGTTTGGTAGCAGGCTTAACAGGGTTAAGTCTGCCTCTTTTTCATTTCTTAACCCTGATCTCGAAACGGAGCAACTATTCCGAATGCAGGCAGGAGTGCCTGCATGACATGGCGTGCGATTCATAGTGGCAATCTCGCTCCGGGAGATTTGGCAGAGCCTCTGCGTTTTCGCGCTTAAGAAAAAGAGGCTCTTTGCTTTTGCTGTCTTAAGTCATCGCCAGAATGAGGCGGACGGAATCCACTCGCAGCGGGGTATCGAAAAGATACTTTTCTAAATCCGCTTGCTCCTTTTGCGCGATCTCAATTTCGGCATCCCGAACAGGATGACCCATTTCCTTGAGTTTCACGAGGCGCTCGACTTCGCCGCCAACTTCCTCTTTCATCCGCTCAATGGCTTCAGCACGAATCTCGTCGGCGCGGATTTCTGATTCTTTCTCGGCTACTTCGAGCAGCGCGGGAACGGTTGCTTTGAGGGCTTTGGCCTTTTCGCGAAGGAATACCGAAGGTCCGGGTCTTCCCTCGTTACGAACCCGCTCGGTAGTGAAATCTTCGGTGCGGTTGCGTCCCTTCTGATCGACGAGTCGACGAATCGGCTTCGATGGAAGAAAGCGTTCGGCGTGAAGGTGGGGTGGTGCGATGCACTCGAGCACGGAAACGGTCTCGATCATGAGCAGTTGCTCTCCGGCCTTTTCGAGTCGGAAGAAAGCAGCATTACCATGGTCGGTTGAAAGCAAGCTTTCCAGCGCGCTGATGACCATGGGGTGATCTTCGGTCAAAAAAGTGATGTCTTCGCGGGCGAGGGCAGTGGCGCGATCGAAAGTCACGGACATGCCTTCTTCGGGGAGGCCGGGGAAGGCTTCGGCTGAGAAGAGGTGCTCAGGGAGAAGTACGTAGCTTCGTGTGTCGAGGTCCTCTACGGTGACGCCGAAGTGATCAAAGAGTTTCAGCATCAGGTATTCGAGGCGAGTGTCCTCGTCGAGATCTTTGATCTGGGAAACGAGGGCATGGCCCTGGTCGCGGTCGAATGAGCTGATTTCGAGGAGATGATCACGCCCGTCTTCGAGTTCGAGATCGACTTTTGCCTTGAAGGCTTTGGTGCGGTCAAGCAAGTCGGGAAGAGCGGCTTCGCGATCTGCGGCTGAGGCCTCGGTGAGTGTTTCCAATTCGTCGCGGAACTCGCGATGCATCGCGCTGGAGCCGTGGAGAGTGTGTTCGAATGCACCGAGGCCGTTATGATACCAGAGCGCGAGCATTTCTTCAGCGGAGCCCTCGACGAAAGGAACGTGGATGTGGATGTCCTCCGTTTGGCCGATTCGGTCGAGACGCCCGATGCGCTGCTCGAGGAGTCCGGGATCGGTTGGCAAGTCAAAGAGAACGAGGTGGTGGGCGAACTGGAAATTGCGACCTTCAGATCCGATTTCGGAACAGATCATGATTCTCGCGCCCATTTCTTCATCGGCGAACCAGGCGGCGTTTTTATCCCGCTGCAAAAGCGTGAGCCCTTCGTGGAACATGGTCGCCTGAGCGCTGATGAGCAGTTTCAAATCCGCTTCGATTTTCTCAACCATTTCCCGGGCATGGCAGATAAGAAGAAATTTCGATTCGGGCTCTGCTTTGAGCAAGGTAACAAGCCATTCGAGTTTTTTCTCGACGGTTTCGGCCTCCTCGCAGGTGAGCGGATTGAGGTGAGCGTTTCGTTCGGGGAAGGTGTCGAGAACAAGGCGACGGTTACGGAAAAGCACGCGTCCCGTTCCGTGAAGGTCGATCAATTCGCTGCGGCAGCTGTCTCGCCGCGCCGGAACGTCGTCTTCTTTCAGTTTTGCGGCAGCTTCTTTGCCGAGGAATTTCGCGATTTGCTTGAGCTGCGCGGCGGTGAGTTTTTTCTCTCCGTTGAGGCAGTCGGCGAGATCGGAGATGGCCTGGTATTTGTCTGACTCTTTAATGAACTCGTCGAGATCGGAAAAACGAGCCGGATCGAGAAGTCGGAGGCGCGCAAAGTGGCCGGCGCGTCCGAGTTGCTCGGGCGTCGCGGTGAGAAGCAGCAGGCCGGTGGAGTTCGCGGCGATCGCTTCGACCGTATCGTATTCGGGGCTCGATGATTCGACGCTCCACTCGAGGTGGTGGGCTTCGTCAACAATCGTGAGATCCCATTCCCCGGCTGCCGCTTGGGCGGCTCGCTTGGGATCGTTGGCGAGCCATGAGGTCGCACAGATCACCATTTGGTCGTCAAAGAACGGGTTGTCGTTTTTACATTCCTCGAGGCCCTTTTCGATCGCGAGAGCACGTTCTTCATCAAAAATCGTGCAGGAAATCGCAAAACGACGATAGAGCTCGACGAACCACTGGTTCACGAGCGCGTCGGGTACGAGAATGATTATGCGTTTCGCCCGACCGCTGAGCTGGAGGCGATGAAGAATCAAACAAGCTTCGATCGTTTTTCCGAGTCCGACTTCATCGGCGAGGAGAACGCGTGGGGCATTCCGATTCGCGACTTCCTCGGCGATGTAAAGCTGGTGAGGGATGAGGGATACCCTACCTCCAACGAGTCCGCGAACGTCGCGTGCTCTCGCTTCATGTTGATTTCGGATCGCTGACTGGCGCAGGCTCCAGAGCCTCGGGTCATCGCTTACACCGGAGAGGAGACGCTGCTCGGGGCGTTGCACGTTCATCGTGTCCGAAAGGCTGCTTTCGGGCAGCTCATTCCCTTCGCCATCGATATAAGTAAGACGTTTGTCCTCTTCTTTGACTTTGCTGACGACGAAAGAATTGCCCTCCTGATCACGGACGGTGTCTCCGCTTTCAAAGACAACTCGTCGAAGGGGTGCATTTCTCGCGGCGTAGGTCAGTGTCTCGCCAACGGCGGGATATAAAGCAGTGACGTGAGTTCCATCAGTGTTCATTATCAGGGCGAGTCCGAACTCTGCCTGAGTTTCACTGATCCAGCGCTGACCCGGCGCAAACTGCGAAGGGTCAATATTGTCGGTCTGATAGCGCGAATGTTTCATGCAATTCTAGGGGGCCGAAATTCTACCGTGTTTCCTGCGATGCGCCAATGGCTAGAGAAGAAATTTTTCAAATTGACAGCTTCATCGTCGAAACGAGGTTATTCAGGATGTCATTGCTCTTTCGGATACCGGCCCTTTTGGTCGCGTTAGGACTTCTCGCTTCCGGCGGGCAGGCGAAGATGTGTGATTTTGCGGCACTGGTTGGGATTGATTTTCACGCCCCGGCTGAGGTTTGTCCGCACAGTGCAGCAACGCATTCGCATTCTGAATCGGAGCCCTGCCCGGACGATTGCGTGGTCGAATTAGAAGAGGTCATCGCGCCTGCTTCGGGCTTTGTGCCATCCCTCCTTGCGACTGAGGGCCTGGACGGCTTCTATTCCTCAAATACGGTTTTTCTTTCTGACGCCGGACGATTCGATCCGGTCGCGGACATTTGGCACGGTCCGCCCCTCGAGTCCCCGCCATCAGTTCATTGCGACCCTCTTTTCTCGGGTCGCTTTCAGGTTTGATCGAACTCTGCTCCGGCTTTTCTTCGCCGGACAAGCGCCGTTCAGGGGTGTAGTTCCTCCCCGGTATGGTTTGATTGCGCGCGCTGCACCCATTGTGCCTCAAGAGAAGGCTCGCGTGGAACGGAACTACACCCACAAGCACTCACTGATGAGATTTTACTTCATTCTTCTATTGCCGGCCGTTCTGGCGCTAAGCAGCTCCCTTGAGGCGGCGGATGTCCGTTCGCTCTCCAGGAGTGAGGCGATTGCCCTGTCACTCGCGAATAATCGCGAATTGGGCATTGCTGCCTTGGAAATCGAACGCGCTGCTGCCAGTTTTCGATGGGCGGGACGGCTCGCTAATCCCCAGCTCGAGGTCTCCCGGTCCGGCGATGCCATTGGTCTCGATGATGGGGAGAGGAATTACGAAGTCGCTTTTTCACAGCGGTTTCCCATCACTTCGAGACTGAAGAAAGAAAAGGGGCTGAAGAAATATGAAGTGCTTCTCGCGGAGGCTGAAATTGCTGACCGAAGGCGCGAGATCGCCGGAGAGGTCGATCTCGCGATCGTCGATTTGCTTGCGACCCGCAAACAAATTGAGCTCCAGCGTAAGCTGCTCATGTTGAACCGCGAGATTGTTAATTTCCTGAAGCAACAGCAAAAGCGTGGTGAAGTCTCTTCACTTGATGTGATGCAGGCGACACTCACGGGGCGAAAGCTGGAACAGGCTGCGAAAGGGCAGGATGCGGTCGAAACACAGAAATTACTGGCCCTGAATAAAGTGCTCGGGATTGAGCCGACTTCTTCGGTGACGATCACGGAAACTTTGAGCCTTCCCGGAAGTGCCCCGGCGACCGAGCCCGATTTTTCGCCCATCCTGGGACGTCGTCCCGATTACGTGCTCGCGCTCGCTAAAATTGACGAAGCGAATGCGGCGATCGCACTGGAGGAAGCGAATCGGTGGGGAGATATTTCGGTGAGGCTTTTTGTCGAGGGTGAAAATGCGGTTGATGAACCGATTGGGCTGGAGCGAAATTCGTTCGCGGGTTTCGGGGTTTCAATTCCGCTTCCATTGCGCAATCGAAATCAGGAGGGCATTGAGAAAGCGAAGATCAATCGGAAAGCTGCCGGTAAAGGAGTCGAAGCTGCTTCGTTCACCATTCGAAGCGAGTGTGAAAATGCGTTTCAGCAGCGTCGCAATTCCTGGGAACTGGCAACAGAAGCCTCAGGGGAGTTGTTGGATTTGGCAGAACAGAATTTAAAGGAATACCGCAAAGCCTATCAAGAGGGGCAGGCGAGTCTCATTCAGGTGCAGCAGGCTCAGCAGCAGGTGCTTGAACTGCAAGATGCATCCGTCCAATTCACTGCCGATTATCACCGGGCCGCCGCGACAGTTCGCTATGTATCGGGGGACTATCCGAATCTCAATATTACCCCTTCTTCGAAATGATCTGGAAACGTTACTGCATTTTTATCGCCAGTATTTCGCTCGGCATCGCAAGCTTTGGGTCTGCTTCTGAAGCGGCGATCGAAGATGATCGTGCTGCCAACACGATCATTCTCAACGAGACCGCCGTCGCGAATTTAAGGATTGAAAAAGTCGCGGTGGAAGAAAGAACTTTTGAATCCACCGTATTCGCGATCGGTCGGATTGAGGAGATTCCAGCAAATCGCTCCGCGCTTTCCTCGCGCATTTCCGGACGGGTTGTGAAGCTTAATGTGCAAGTAGGGGATAGTGTTAGAGCTGGTGAAGTGCTAGTTCACATCGAAAGTCGTCAGCCCGGAAATCCTCCCCCGACGATTGAGTTAAAAGCGCTTCAGGCGGGGCTCGTTGTCGATTCCCACATTCGTCTCGGTGAACCGGTTGATCCGGCTGAAGATCTTCTCGATATTTCGGACCGCTCCAGCGTGTGGGCGGTTGCCGTCATTCCTGAGCCCGAGGCATCGGGAATTGTTCCCGGCACAAAAGCGCGTATCAAGGTGCCTGCGCTCGGTGGCGAAGTGATCGATGCCGTCATGACCCGATACGGCGTCAACGCCAATCGCGAAGCAGGCGCAGTCGAAGGCATTTTTGAGCTCGATAACAAGGACCGGAAGTTACAGCCGGGGATGCGGGTAGAGTTTTCCATCATTACCGGCTCTCGCGAGAATGTCTCAGCGGTTCCCCGAACTGCTCTTCAGGGAGATCCGACAAAGCGGGTCGTTTTTGTCGAGGATTTTGAATTGGCGAATGCATTTGTCAGGGCGCCCGTCGTGCTCGGTGAACAGAACGATACTCACATCGAAGTGCTTTCCGGTCTCTTTCCCGGAGACGAAGTGGTTACGCATGGTTCCTACGCGCTCAGTTTCGCCGGCGGGGGGAGTGGCATCTCGTTGAAGGAAGCGCTCGATGCTGCCCATGGACATGAACACAACGAAGACGGTTCCGAGATGAGTGATTCGCAAAAAGCTGAAAATGAGGTTTCTCAATCGGGAGGAAAAAAAAGCGGCTCTACTTCCTACGTGCAACTTGCGATCCTGATTTGGGCGGGAATTGCGACGCTGCTTTGTCTCATTTTGGCCCAGTCACTTTGGAAGAAGCGTGCCGCGAGCAACGCTTAACCGAACCCTTCTGAAATGCTTAATACCCTCATTCGATTTTCGCTCGCGCAACGCGCTCTCGTCGTTGTGCTTGCTGCGATGTTGCTCGGGCTTGGAATTAAGAAAGTCAGCGAGTTGCCGGTTGAGGTGTTACCCGACCTCACCAAGCCAACTGTAATCATTCTCACGGAGGCACCCGGGTTTGCTCCGGAAGAGGTGGAAACGCTCGTGACGATTCCGCTCGAAAACGCGCTCATGGGTGTGAACGGAGTGACGCGCCTTCGCTCGGTCAACGATATCTCGCTCTCCCTCGTTTTTGTCGAATTCGACTGGGACACTGACATTTACCAAGCGCGTCAGTTCGTTCAGGAACGGATGACAGGAGCGGCTGAACTTCTGCCGGAAGGTGTCAGTCCCTACATGACACCGGTCGCCTCCTTGATGGGGGAAATCATGTTAGTCGGTCTCGTTGATCCCTCCGGAAAAACCGCTCCACGGGATCTGAGAACCCTCGTCGATTGGACCGTGGCGACTTCCTTGAAGTCGGTTCCGGGCATTGCTGAGGTGCTTGCGATGGGCGGCGGCGTCAAGCAGCTGCACGTTCAGCCGCAACCGAATAAGATGCTGGCCCTCGGTGTCACTTTTGACGAAGTCCGTGAAGCGGCTGCACATGCGGTGAGCAATACGACGGGTGGCTTTCTGACCGGATCGGCTCAGGAAATCATGGTGCGAAATCTCGCGATGACGACCGATCTCGATGAAATTGCGAGAACGGTCGTGAGTCATGATAACGACCGTCCGATTCGTCTTTCCGATGTCGCGACGGTGAAGTGGGGCGTGGAACCGATGCGCGGTGACGCGGGAATGGGTTCCCGTGAGATGAAGATTTCGCAGGGAAAAGATCAAGCGTTTGGTTATCCCGGTGTCCTTCTTAGCGTCACGAAATCTCCGGGCTTCGATACGATTGCGCTAACAGAGGCCGTCGAAGATCGACTCGATACTTTACGGGAGACGTTACCAGAAGGAACAGAACTGCTCGTCGTTTATCGGCAGGCTGATTTCATTGGGCTGTCGATTGGTAACCTCTCTGATGCGCTTCGCGATGGAGCGATCATGGTCGCGGTGATCCTCTTTTTGTTCCTTCTCAATTTCAGGGTCACCTTGATCACTCTCACCGCAATTCCCTTGTCGCTAGCGATTTCGATTTTGGTGTTTGATTTTGTCGGTCTCACCGTGAATTCGATGACCCTCGGTGGCTTCGCAGTGGCGATCGGAATGGTCGTGGATGATGCGATTGTTGATGTTGAAAACGTTTTTCGCCGTCTTCGGGAAAATGCGGCAAAAGGGGAGAAAGCGTCACGCATCGAAGTCATCGCTCTCGCCTCGGCGGAGGTCCGCTCTTCGATTCTGTATGCGACGGTTCTCATCATTTTGGTGTTCGTGCCACTGCTCGGACTCAGTGGCGTCGAGGGTCGTCTTTTCGCTCCGATTGCGATTGCTACGATCGTGAGCATGGCGGCGTCGTTTGTGGTTTCGCTCACAGTCATCCCGGTTCTCAGTTCATACTTATTGAATCCCAAACCTGGGAAAGCCCACGACGATCCAATCGGAGTTCGTTGGCTCAAACGTGGCTTTCACCATACCTTGCTTCGCTTTGCCCTGAGCCAGCCGTTTCTCGTTCTCGCGCTGTCATTGAGTCTCATGGCCGTTTCCGCGGTGATCTATTCGGGGATGGGAGGGAACTTCCTTCCTGCTTTCCGTGAGCCGACTGCGGTGGTGGCCACGACGATGGCTCCGGGAACTTCGCTGAAGCAAACGACGGACATGGCAAACACGGCAATGGATTTGCTTCTCGAAATTCCGGAAGTGGAAACCGTTGGCTATCGCGCGGGCAGGGCTGAGCGGGGCGATCACGTCGTGCCTGTTTCAACGGTGGAATTCGAAATCGACTTTACAGAGTCGGAGGAAAGAAGTCGCGACGAAGTCATTGCTGATATTCGTTCGACGATGCGAGGCATCCCCGGAACTTTTAGCGCGATCAGTGGGCCACTTGCCGACCGGATCGGGCACATGCTCAGTGGCGTTTCCGCGAAAATTGCAGTGAAAGTCTACGGAAATGACCTCGATGAATTGCGACGTCTCGGAACCGAGATTGCCGAAATTGCACGGGAGATTCCCGGTCTCGAAGAGGCGAGGATCGAGCAGCAGGCTCCGATTCCCCAGCTCCGGATTGAAGTGGATAGGCAACGTGCTCTTGCTTACGGCGTGAGCCCCGGGAAGTTAAACGAAGAACTTGGTGCGCTCATGGGAGGGGAGCCGGTCACGGAGATTTTTGAGAACCAGCGCGTTTATGATCTTGTTGTGAGGTTGCCGGAAGAGTGGCGCGAGTCACCTGAAAAATTGGGGCGCCTCTACATCGACACCTTGAGTGGTAAGCGTATTCCTCTCAGCTACGTCGCCGACATTCGGCAGGCGAGCGGTCCCAACACGATCCTGAGGGAGAACACTCGCCGGCGATTTGTCGTCTCGATCAACCCGACTTCGAGTGACTTGAATTCCATGGTCGAGCAGCTTCAGCGGGAAGTCAGTGAAAAGCTTGATCTTCCTGTCGGTTACAGCCTTTCTTTCGAAGGCGAATACGCCGCGCAGGCCGACGCGAAGCGACGAATTCTGATTATGTCTTCGGTGATTTTACTGGTGATTGTCCTTTTGCTATTCAGCTATTTTAGAAGCACCTTTTTCGTTCTGTTAGTTTTATTGAATATTCCTATTTCCCTGATTGGCGGAATTCTTTATACGAAGCTGGAATTGGACACCGTGAGCATTGCCACTCTTGTCGGGTTCATCGCTATCTCGGGAATTGCAGCGCGAAATACGATTATGATGTTGTCGCACTATCTGCACTTGATGAGACATGAGGGGGAGGCATTCGATCGTGAAATGATCGAGCGGGGAACTGAAGAGCGACTGGTTCCTGTTCTGATGACAGCGCTCTCCGCCGGCATCGCGCTGATTCCATTGGTGCTCGCCGCAGATGAGCCTGGAAAAGAGATTCTGAATCCGGTCGCGGTGGTTATCGTCGGGGGCCTCATCAGTTCAACGTTTCTAGGGTTGATGGTGACACCTGCCCTGTTTCGGATTTTCGGAAAGAAAGCTTCCGAGACCTCTATTTTCCGGAATTCCGCCGCCTCGCTTTAAGCTTATTTTGAATAAATACCCCAACGAACCATCCAACTAATATGAAAAAGACCCTGTCACGTTTTGTACTTCTCCTGGCCGCAACGTCTTTCGCGCTGACTCCGGCATGCAACAAAGAATCCGGTGATCACGATCATGATCATGACCACGACGGGCATCATGAGAACGACGGTCATGAGCACGGCGAAAAAGGTCACGACGATCACGATCACGAAAAGGGTAAGAAAGACGATCACGCTGAGCACAAGGATCATGATCATGATCATGATCATGATCATGATCATGGGCACGATTTAATCGAAGCCGGCCCGAATGGTGGTCGCATTCTTCATGACCTTGAGCCTCACGTTGAGTTTCTCGTCACCGATGATCGCAAGGTTCGGATCTCAGCGGTGAACGATGACGGGAAGCTAATTCCTGTTACCACTCAGACGGCCTCGCTCATAGGTGGAAGCCGCGCCAATCCAACGAAGATGAAATTTACCAAAGAAGGAGGTGTTCTCCTATCTGATATCGCCTTTCCTGATGGCAATGATTTCCCTGTGGTCGTGCAGCTGAAGGGGTCTCCCGATGGCAAGGCGGCGACGGTGAAGTTCAATCTGAATCTCGCGGACTGCCCGACTTGTGAGAATAAGGAGTATGCCTGCACCTGTGATCATGCTCACTGATTGAGGCAGCGTTTTTTCGCTATAACAGGAAGAGTGAGTGAGCAGTCGCTTGCTCTTTTTTGTGCTCAGATGAAATTCTGATTGCGACAATCATTTCCGGTATTGGCGCAAAAATCGCTTAAACTCGGGTATGTGGATTCATGCAACTTGCCAGCTCGACTTCAATCTCTCGGTTTCAACGCCGTTCTTGTTCATGCTGCGCCCGAGAAGTGGCAATCAACAGTGGATTGCTCGCGATGAGTTCTTGATGTCCGGAGAAGTGACGGCTCACGAATTCACCGATTCATTTGGCAATCTTTGCCAGCGTGTCCATGCGCCAAGTGGTGATTTTTCTCTTTCCTCTTCTGTATTTGTCGAGACGACGAGTGCCTCAGATTCAGAGCCGGGAGCTCCCTTTGTGGAGGTGGACAATCTTCCACATGAGACGATTTAATATCTTTTTCCGAGTCGTTTCTGTGAATCGGATCGCTTTCCCGAACTAGCGGCTGAAGTAACACAGGGATATGCCGCCGGATACGATCAATGTGCGGCGATTGTAAATTACATTAGGAACTTGATTCGCTATGCGCCCGAGCTGGGCGGTGAGATTATCAGCGCTTGTGAAGTGAGCCAACGTTCCGAAGCAGTCTGTCGGGATATGGCTCACGTGGGTATCGCGATTTGCCGTGCGCTTTCAATTCCTTCAGGGCTGGTGGTTGGTTATCTGGAAACATTGAGGCCGGTGGATCTGCACGCCTGGTTTGAAGCTTATGTGGGTGGTCGGTGGTATACATTTGATCCTACTCAGGATACTCTCGGTGGTGCTCGTATTGCGATTGCCTATGGTCGCGATGCGGCTGATGTCGCGGTATACACCCAGTTTGGAAGTCCAGTCGACTTAATCTCAATGAGGGTAGAGGTTGAAGAGATAGTGCGGCCGACGGTATGATAGGTTTCTAAAACAAGTCACTCGAATCAAAATGGAGACTGCGGAGAACTTTTTCATACGGCTCATGACGATGACCGATGAAGTGTGGGATCGTCATGCAAACCCATGGAGTGTTTGGACAAGAGTGGTGGCAGGGCTTCCGCTTTTACTGGGAGCCTTCTGGGCCATTCGGCTGCGCATCGCGGCGGTGACTTGTGTTCCAGGTTCGAAGGCGAAGGATTTGAATGAGCAGTGTTTGAGCAAGCCGATGAAGTCACTTTGCAAGATGTCGAGTTGCTTCACGACATCTGCCTTCGACTGACGGTTTCCTGAGCGGATCAGGCTGTCGAGCAGATCGATGCTTTTAACGAGTGAATTGTCCACGGTGAGGTCGCGATGGCTGTCATGAGGGGAACTCGACATCGCGACGATGGGAGAAATCGGAGCGGTAGGGTCGTCTTCTTCCTCTTCATCTGTTTCTTCCGGTAGATCCAGTCGATCCGCGGAGGGTTCCGCGATCTGAAAGTCTACGGGGTGGGCCGGATGGCTTTTTTGATAACTTGATTATCAGGGCGATTCATCCAAATACGAACAGAAGAAGGAGACAGGCTCCTCCGATCAGCGACCACAAAGTGGGTAGACTGGACAAATCAAGATTCATTCAACGGGCAGTCTTTTGTTTTATCGATTTGGCAGGATTTCACAACTCAAAAGAAGAAATGAGACGTTTTTGAAGGGTTTCCCGGGCATTTCATTGATTGCAGGGATTCGAGTCTTGAACAAGAGTCACGCATGCCGAAGGACAAGTCCTTTCCCTTTCCTAACGAAGTCTATCCCCCTGATTGGTTCGCGCCAATGCAGGTAGCTGATCTTTCATCCGATGATCGTCCCCTCGAGTTGGATCTCGGTTGCGGGGATGGATCATTTCTCATTCAAATGGCGGAGCATCATCCCGAACGCGATTTCCTTGCGGTGGAGCGCCTCCTTGGTCGCGTCCGCAAGGTGTGTCGGAAGATCGATCGCGCCGGTTTAACGAATGCGAAAGCGCTCCGGGCAGATTCTAATTACGTCGTTAGTTGGCTACTGCCAAAAGGGGCTTTTCATCGCATTCATTTTCTGTGTCCTGATCCCTGGCCAAAAAAGAAACATGCCCGGCGCCGACAAATGTGCCAAATGCCATTTCTTCAAGCGCTTCACGATATTCTCGCCCCGGGCGGGGAATTGCTTTTTATGACCGATTCACCGGTTTATTTCGCTGAGTCACTTGAAACTCAGGAAGGCTGTGATTTTTTCGAGCAAAAGCCCTGGGAGCCGGGCGATTTTTACTACGCTCAGACCGCTTTTGAAAAACAGTGGATTGAGCAAGGGCGCTCGATGAATCGTCTGAGATTGGCTGCGCTTTAGGTTAAGCGTGCTTCACCCCTAGCTCTGAAAAGGGGACTTCGTGGGGGAGGACCTTGTTTTTCGCCGCTACCGCGCAGGCAACCCCGGCCGCTTCACCCATTGCGACCGCATTGCCGGTGACCCGGTAGCTGCTATGGGCGATGAAGCTGCCGCTGATGCAACGCCCTGCGAGCATGAGCCCATCGACGTCCTTCGCGATGAGTGATCGCAGAGAAATGTCGTAGGGCTGCGACTTGAATGGCTTCGATTCGATCTCTTTCGTCTTCTTCGGATCGGTAGCGTGAACGTCTATCCCGAAGGTAACGCGGCAGATTCCATCTTCAAAGCGGGCACCGATTTTGAGATCTTCGTCGCTTGATGTGTAACGGCCATGAATTCTACGAGCTTCGCGGGTTCCGATCTGTTCGCCGGTCGAAACAATCTCCACATTCTTCCATGGGCCGCCTTTTTTGCGAAGCGCATTGATCAAGGCATGGTTCTCTCGTCGTGCTTCGAGTGTCGCCCGCGTGACGTCGGTCGCGTTGATGGCGGAGACGTTGTATTGATGGTTCGCCATCATCGCATAGAGGCCATCGTGGATTTCAAAAATGGAAGGCCCTGCATAGGAGGGATCGACTCCGGCGCTTCGTAGTTCGGCGAGGAAGTTTGATTTGGCGCGCCCGAGTCCGTTCGCTGCGGCATAGTGATTGATGAAAGGAGCGATCTCTTTCGTTTTTACCCCGTGGAAAAGCACCATGAGGCTCATCGGTTGGGTGATCCCGTCTCCTGGTCGTCCAAAATCAAAACCACATCCCGCCTGCGCCGCGAGATCGCCGTCGCCGGTCGCGTCGATGAATGATTTGGCGGTCCAGACCTCGCGACCAGATTTTGATTCGGTAAGAACGGTGGAGAGTCGGTTCGACTCGTCCGGCACTGCTCCGACGATGCGAGTGAAAAGGCGGATGTCGACGCCGGCTTCGAGGAGCATGTCTTCGAGGAGCAGTTTCATCGGCTCGGGGTGGTAGACCCACGCGCTTTTGATCTGCTTACCGTTGTTTTGTTCTTTCAGGCGAACAAGCAACTCGCCCATAATTCCCGGTTTGCCGACTCCATCGAGAATCCACGACAACATTCCTGAGGTCCAGATGCCACCGATGCAGCCGTGCACTTCAAGGAGCATCGTTTTGGCTCCGCTTCGTGCGGCTGCCAGCGCTGCTGCGAAACCGGCGGGACCACCACCTGCTACGATCACGTCATAGTCTCCGGCAACGGGAATCTCGCGTGCATCCTCTGCAAACCAATCGCCTGTCAGCTGCCCTGAGGTTCGGACATGCATTCGCTCGCTGGTTCCGAAGACCTGTTTTTCATCGCCCGGTCGGGTGCGGCGAAGAGGGACGGGGCGGTTGTCGGGATTCACTTTTTCCTGAGCGTTCCCTCCCTGGATTCCTGCGGCAAGTGCTGCCGCTCCGGTAGTGAGTTGCTTCGCGAAACGGCGACGATCTAGCGGACGGTCTTTCATGCTTACCATTCAACGGTATCGCGCTGTTCTTGAAAAGCACCGGATCACGCCGGAATTAGGTGTCTGAAATGAGCCGCCTCGACATCTCGCAATCACAAAAAGAGATCGTCAAAGGGAGGTCAGTCGTGAACACTCCCAAACATGAAGCGACGAGAATTTATCAAATCAACAGCGACAACCACTTCTGCTTCGGCGCTCGGGGGTATGGCGATGGCCGCGTCCGGAGATCAACCGAATTTGCTCATTGTTCATTGTGACGAACTCAATTTTAGAACTCTCGGATGCTATCGCGAAACGCTCTCAACGGAACAGGCGCTGATGTGGGGACCTCATGCGGTGTGCGAAACACCACACATCGATTCGCTGGCAAAAGAGGGCGCTCTTTGCACCAAGTTCTATGCGGCGACGCCGGTCTGTTCGCCCTCGCGATCGTCTCTCATGTCCGGTCAGTATCCGCAGAATACACCGGTGACCAATAACAGCACACATCTCGACGACGGGGTCATCACCTTTGCTCATCAGCTCGGTAAGGCGGGTTACACGACGGGTTACGCGGGGAAATGGCACCTCGACGGAGAGGGCAAGCCGCAGTGGGCGCCGGAGCGTAACTTTGGATTTGAAGACAATCGCTACATGTTCAACCGCGGTCATTGGAAGCAGTTTGAACTCACTCCGGAAGGGCCTGAAGTGAAAGCGAAGGATGGAAACGGAAGAGCGAGTTATTCAGTCGCCGGTGCCGATGAGGAAAGCTTCGCAACCGACTGGCTCACTGACCGGACGATTGATTTTGTCGATGAACATAAGGACGAGCCCTTTGCCTACATGGTGAGTATTCCTGATCCTCACGGACCCGATACGGTTCGCGCGCCCTACGACACGATGTTCGATGACGCGACAGTCGAAAAGCCGAGAACCTACGGTAAAGACCCTGACAAAGCACCGAGTTGGGCGAAGCCTGCCGCAAAGTGTATGTGGAAGATGGCTTCGTATCACGGGATGATTAAATGCATCGACGACAATGTCGGGCGGCTTATTGAGGCTTTGAAAGAGCGGGATTTATACGACAAGACGATTTTAATTTTTACCGCCGATCATGGGGACATGCGGGGAGAACACGGGCTTCAAAACAAAGGGTTTCCCATGGAGGCATCCGGTAAGATTCCCTTTGTGATTCGTTGGCCGAAATCGATTGCCACGGGAACGAAGATTGATCGGGCGATGAACACAACCGACTTTATGCCGACGATCCTCGCGATGATGAATGGTGAGGCGTCGGGAAAAGAAGAAGGTCGTGATTTAAGCCCGTTGTTCTCCGGTGGGGAAGTCAAAGGTCAGGATGTGACTTTCATGCGGGGAACGACCAAAAGCCCGGAAGATCAGAAGGGGTGGATCGCAGCAGTGACTCCGACACACAAACTAATTCTATCGGACAAGGACGATGCCTGGCTTTTGAATCTGGAAGAGGACCCCGATGAATTGGTGAATGTAGTCAATGATCCCAAAGAGCGACCTGTTGCAGTGAAATTGGCGAAGCAGCTGAAGCGATACGCCACGAAAACCGGCGATGCGAAAGTGAAGCACCCCCATACCGGGGAAATGCTGGATGAGTTGTTAGCCGGTTGATCAAATCGCCGGTCTGGTCTTTCGGTTTTGCCACCGGGAGGCTATGGCTTTTTTTCCGCCGATCACCAGTGATTCGATGGCAAGAGAACAAAAGAGGAGAATCCATCCGTTTGCCTCGCGGATGGAATAGGAAATGGCTCCCATCGTTCTGAAATTGAACCTGCATACTTTTTTCTGCCAGGTAAGATCTGTCGGCACCACAACTTCGGGCCTCGGTTTGACGTCAAAGGTTCCGATATAGTTTGGCCTCGGCGTCACTTCTCCTGCGAGCGGAAGCGCGAGGACGAAGCATAACGATATAAAATGTTCATCAGTGACCCGTTTCCAGATTGGCAGTTGAGTTCTCCACTCCCGATTGAAGAACCGGGCCAGGGATTTCATCGACCCGAGGATAGCTCCAATTGCAGCTAAGCGTGACGGACTCAGAATGCGGTAGCCGAGAAGCCACTCCAGCAAGAGACTGAGCAGCAGCGCCGCGACTATGAATTGGGTGACATCCGCATAAATTGCGAACGGGATTGGATATCGTTGTGGAAGGGTTTTTTCAAAATTGGAATTGAGCCGGGGTAGTAATTTTGCGTCGCTGGTTCACAAAGCGTTTTCCCTTTTGCGACTGCCTTTAGCACTGGATCAGCCTTCTACAATTGATCGATGATTTGGTCTAAGCACGGTTTGATTTCGCAATCGGTCTCGATTTGGTAGAGGCCTTGCGATTGGCGAATGTCCTTTTCAAAAAGATCCCTTACCAGCTTGTTAGCGGACTTTTTGTCGGTGAATGCGATATTTAGTTCTTCGTTAGTACGCATACTCAGAGTGTCAAAATTGGCTGATCCTACGCAGACCCAGTCGTCTACAATGATGGCTTTGATATAGGTGAATTTTTACCACTGGCCCGGTGACCCTTACCATCATGTCATGCCGATCGGTCGCATATTCCCTCCCAATGTTCATGCCTCCGAGGTAGGCTTCTTGTTCGTCGAAGATGAAAACCTTGGTATGGTCGGTGACTAACCCCGGGTTGTAAGACATTCGCACTTTGAATTGGCTTTGGTCTTTAATATACTGTGGTACCGAGATCGGGGATTCAAAGCCAGGGGGAAGTCCACTTTTGGGATCGTTAACCCAGCTTGCATGTGAGCCGAGGTTATCGAGGATTATGCGGCTTTTACGTGTTCGCTGCGCTCCTTGAAATGGTCTGAAAAGGCAACCGCGACGTCATCGTTATCAAGTGTGAAAACGCGGGCGTCGATCTTGTTTTTGGCTCGATCCATGGAGAGCTGGAGCGCGTCAAAAAAAGCCTCACCATCAATCAGATAGTCCACGTTTCCTGCGACACGTTTTGGCAGTTCGATCTTGTCGAGAAAGTCTTCAATGCTATGTGTGTTTCGATAGTTTTCGTCCACCGAGGTGAAAAAGTCCGGGACGCCAGCTGCTATTTCGGATCGCTTTCTGAGCATCCACAGCCTCCTCCTGTTTCCGGTGACCGGGTTTCTGACCAGTGTGCTGATATTACTGGTGACGACGACTTTGGTTAGCGTCCCCAAAGGCATCTGCATGGATTCTGTCGCAGCGTTATCTTTGCGCATGGCGGTGCGCGGGAGGCTGCAGGATGAGAGGACGCCCATGCTCAAGACTGCTGAAAATTTTAAGATACTCAAAGGTTGGTTGAGCATTCCTCATTTTAACCTTCAATCAGGTATTTGACGACCCGAAAACGCGTCAGTGAAACACCTTCATTTCATCGTTCTCCACCGATGCAGAAAGGTCTTTTGCCGACCACGGGTTGGATGCATGCGGAGCCGCTATCGCCTTCGCAATATCCCCACCGATTCAGGCTGGAAATTCCTCTACGTCAGACACGGTCTGAGCGCTGGCATCCTCACCCAAGTAAGCCATTCAGCGTCGCACTCGGGCGCATCGCTTCGCTGGTTTTGGCATCGTCGGGCTGGTAGTAGCCGCCGATGTCGACAGGGCTTCCCTGAGCGCCGATGAGCTCGGCGACGATCGCTTCTTCGTTGCTGGCAAATGCTTCCGCAATCGGAGTGAACTCGGCTTTGAGTTCGGCGTCGTCATCCTGATTCGCGAGGGCTTCTGCCCAGTAAGCGGCGAGGAAGAAGTGACTTCCCCGGTTGTCGATTCCTCCAACGCGGCGAGTCGGTGACTTGTCGTTCACGAGAAATTTTCCAGTCGCAGCGTCGAGTGTTTTTCCGAGGATGATGGCCTTGGGGATGTCGAAAGTTTCGCCGAGGTGCTCAAGCGATACCGCAAGAGCGAGGAACTCACCGAGTGAATCCCAACGGAGGTAGTTTTCCTGCACGAACTGCTGAACGTGCTTCGGTGCGGAACCTCCGGCTCCGGTTTCGAAAAGGCCTCCCCCATTCATGAGAGGAACGATAGAAAGCATTTTCGCGCTCGTGCCGACTTCGAGAATCGGAAAGAGATCGGTGAGGTAGTCGCGAAGCACGTTTCCGGTCACTGAAATGGTGTCTTCGCCGGCCTTGAGACGCTTCAAGGTGAAGTGCGTCGCTTCGACCGGTGCCATGATCTGAATGTCGAGTCCGTCGGTGTCGTGTTCGCTGAGATAGACGTTCACTTTGCTGATGTGCTCGGCGTCGTGTGCGCGAGTTTCGTCGAGCCAGAAAATAGCGGGAGTGCCGGTGGCGCGGGCGCGAGTCACGGCCAGTTTTACCCAGTCGCGGATCGGAGCGTCTTTGGTCTGACAGGCACGCCAAATGTCACCTTCGGAAACATCGTGCTCGATGAGCGCGTTTCCTTCGGCATCGACGACGCGGATTTTTCCTTCACCAGCGATTTCGAAAGTCTTGTCATGTGAGCCATACTCTTCCGCCTTTTGGGCCATGAGGCCGACGTTGGGAACGGTTCCCATCGTCGTGGGATCGAAGGCTCCGTTTTCTCTGCAGAAATCGATCGTCGCGGCATAGACGCCGGAGTAACAGCTATCAGGAATGACGGCTAGAGTGTCCTGCAGCTCGCCGGCTTTGTTCCACATCTGACCGGATGTCCGGATCATGGCGGGCATGGAGGCATCGATGATGACGTCGCTGGGAACGTGAAGACCGGTGATTCCTTTGTCAGAATTCACCATCGCGAGGTCAGGACCGTTTTCGTAAGCGGTCTGGATGTCGGCTTCGATGGCGGCTTTTTCGTCGGCAGGGAGCTCGTCGATTTTGGAAACGAGGTCACCGAATCCGTTTTTGAAATCCACTCCAAGCTTATCGATGGTGTCGCTGTGCTTCTCGATGAGATCGGAGAAGTAAGCTTCGACAGCGTGTCCGAAAATGATGGGGTCAGAAACCTTCATCATCGTCGCTTTCATGTGAACGGAGAAAAGAATCCCTTCTGCTTTCGCGACGGCAACCTGCTCTTTCAAAAAGGAAGCGAGGGCGGCCTTGCGCATCACGGTTCCGTCGATGATTTCCCCATCGAGGAGTGGGACGGAGTCCTTAAGGATCGTGGTGGTTCCGTCAGCGCTGACGAATTCGATTCGGGCATCGGTCGCGGCGGACACAGTTGTGGATTGCTCGTTCGAGCGGAAGTCATTTTCGGTCATGTTCGCGACGCGAGTCTTCGAATCTTTTGACCAGGCACCCATGGAGTGGGGATTTTGGCGGGCGTATTCCTTCACTGCTCCGGGGGCACGACGATCGGAGTTTCCTTCGCGAAGGACAGGGTTCACGGCGCTGCCTTTGATTTTTCCGTAGCGGGCCTGAATCTCTTTTTCCTCATCGGTCGTCGCTTCTTCCGGATAGTCGGGAAGCGCAAAGCCGAGGGCCTGAAGTTCTTCGATCGCAGCGATGAGCTGGGGAACGGAAGCGCTCACGTTGGGAAGCTTGATGATATTTGCTTCCGGTGTTTTCGCGAGTTCACCGAGTTCAGTGAGGGCATCATGAACGCGCTGCTCTTCTTTGAGAAACTCGGGGAACTGAGAAAGAATTCGTCCGGCGAGAGAAATGTCGCGAGTCTCCACATTGATTCCAGACGACTTCGTAAACGCTTTGATGATGGGCAAAAGCGAATGAGTGGCGAGCGCAGGAGCTTCGTCAGTTTTCGTGTAAATGATGGTCGGAGCCTTGGACATATTCTTAAGGATGTTGGGAATCAGCGAAGTCGGTTCAAAAATGACTCCCGCGCACTACACCGTATGATGGTTAAAATCAACCCAAGGGCGCGTTTTGGCGCGGTTCCCGATACAGGTTTTTCCCGTTGAATGGGCACTTGTGTCATACGAACGGGTTTATCGTCACAAAAATGAACGGTGCCGGTATAGGTTCATGATAGCGCTCCTCATTGTGCTTCAATTTATTATGAAGAAAGCCCTTTTCCTTTTTCTCGCCTGTTTTGCCTCGATCTTTACCTCGCATGGAGATGAGAAAGTCCGTCAGCTGATTACCCAGGCCGGTGGAGAGGTGGTTTTGGGGAAGTCGGTTCCCGGGCTGATGGATATCACGACGGAGGATGGTTTCGCGCTGCTTCAAGATGCTAAAGGGAATCTATTTGCTGCGGGAAGTGAATCGGGAGAAGGGCGTGCGATCGGGTTCGCTCACGGGAGCTTTCTCAAATCCGGGGCGATTCTTGAGCAGGAAGGCGTTGCTGCGGTGCTTGCCAATTCGATTCGTTGGGCAGGGCGCTCAGGGAAGCCTGCGGTGGGTTTACACCCTTCGAGTGCTGGTCTGGAGGAGATGCTCTCGGACAAAGGGATGAAGGTCAAAGTAGTCAAGCCCTCGGAAGTCAGTAGCGCCAGAGTGAGTGTTTATTGCTTCATCGGGCACGAGTCATTGGAGGAGAGTGAGATCGAAGCGCTCTCCGAATTTTTCACCGACGGGGGAGGTGTCGTCATCGCAACGACTCCATGGGCGTTTAAAAAGAAGTATGAGGATTTTTCCCAATTTCCGGGGAATCGGGTTTTTGCCATGGCCGGGATTCAGTTTCTGCCTGATGGCTATGCGCGCACTCAGGAGCCCATTTCAATCGGCACATCGGTTGAGACACCCATGTCGCTCACCTCCAAGCCGGGAGAAATGAAGCCCAGTGGCGGCGGTAAAGAATCTTCTGCTCTTGCGGCTGCGAAGCAGTTGGCGGAGGAGAAAAAAGTCTCTCAATCATCGGCTGGCTCTCAGTTGCTCGCTGATTTGTTCTCCGCCAAGGCCCTGCGGGGTGAGGAGCTTGTTGAATTTCTCGCTGCGTTGAAGGCGCTCAATCTAGCGGTGGGGCCCATTATTCCGACAAAAGAGAATCCGGTAGTTCCAGGGAAAGATCCTCTCGTCGATGCCATTATTGAGCTGGAGACGCATTTCAATGAAACGGCCCCGGCAGGCGTGATGTATGCGATTCCTGCGGCGGATAATTTCCCCGGTGCGGTTCCGGATGACGCAGAGCGCGTCACGAAAGAACTCACGATCGATGGAACCTGGCGCGGATGGCTCGAGGGTCGCAATGCGGCGGGCTGGGCAGCGAAGGAGATGCGCCCGACCGGAGTTTACGCGGCGCCCGGCGAGGTGATCAAAGTGACGGTTCCCGCGCGGATTTCGGGTGAGGGCTTCGAAGTCACGATCGGTTCGTATGGAGGAAAGTTGAAAAATCGCGACGCCTGGCATCGTTACACGGACTGGCAGGTCTCGAAGCCGGTGACTTCGCGGGTCACCGAGGTTTCGAGCGGACTCGGCGGGCTCGTGACGATCAGGATTCCCAAAGAAGCGGAGTATGAATCGCTCGATCTTGTCATCGAAGGCGGAGTTCTTGCCCCTCTTTATGAGCACGGCAAGACAGATTTAAAAGAATGGGCCGCTGAGATCCGAAAGTATCCCGCTCCCTGGGCTGAGATTGCCGGACCCCGAATGATCATCGCTTTGCAGAGCGACTACATCCGCCGACTCAGCAACCCTGATGAAGTCATGGAAGTCTGGAACAGTTACATCGACACCGCGGCCGAACTCGTTCAGGTCGATCGCGAAAACTACCGGGCCGAACGCATTGTGTTTGATGTCCAGACTTCGGCGGGTTCGATGCATAGCAGCTATCCTGTTGCGGCTCATACCGGAAAAAGTGCTGAACAATCTGTCGATGCGAGCTCGTTAAAAAAGGACGGTAACTGGGGCTTTTTTCACGAATACGGGCATAACCATCAGCACAACCTCTGGGCGCTTCCCGGAACGGGTGAAACGACCTGCAACCTATGGTCTGTCTACATTTATGAAGAATTCGTGGGCAAGAATCGCGACAACACTCACAACGCGATTCGCCCCCTCGACCGAAAGCAGCGCATGAATACCTATTTCGGCGAGGGTGCCAAATTTGAAGACTGGTCCATGTGGGTGGCTCTTGAAACCTATCTTCAGGTTCAGGAAGAGTTCGGATGGGAGCCGTTCAAAAAGGTTTTCGATGAATACAACAACCTTGAGGGCGATGACCGACCCAAAGGTCAGGAGCAAATCAACGATCAATGGGTGATTCGTCTTTCCAAAGCCTGTGGGAAAAACCTTCAGCCTTTCTGGGCAACCTGGAGTCTTCCTATGAGCAGTGATGTGGATCGTGCGCTAAAAGATCTGCCGGTATGGGAAGATCATCCAGTGGCGAAGTATTCGGCTAAACCCTGATTAAAGTGCGGTGCTGTCTGGCATTCGGGCCTTCTAAGTTGAATTGATTAGATTCTCTTGATTAAATACTCCGCAATCTCAGCCCAAAACCACTTGAACCCGCTCTCTTTTCTGGCATCCTCCGAGGACTCCTTTGGCTAGCAGGGGTTCTCACCACATGGGAAGAGAAAAAAAACCAGCGATCCTCGCACTTGAAGATGGAACCGTGTTCCATGGGACTGCTTTTGGAGCAGCCACCACCCAATCAGGCGAGATATGTTTTAACACCTCGATGACGGGGTATCAGGAGATTCTGACCGATCCGTCTTATCGTGGGCAGTTTGTGACGATGACCTGTCCGTTGATCGGGAATTACGGAGTCAGCGCAGTGGATGCTGAGAGTTCTGCCGTTCACGTTCGAGGCTTTGTTATCGAAGAGCTTTGCGAGGTTCCTAGTAACTGGCGTAGCGAACAGTCCCTCAGCGATTACCTCGCAGACTCGAATGTTCCCGGGATCGAAGGCGTTGATACGCGTGCTTTGACGAAACAACTTCGGGTCAGTGGTTCAATGCGGGCGACGCTTTGCACGGACGGCAGCCTCGACGCTGATGGCGCAGTCGCAGCAGCGAAAGCGGCTCCTCTCATGGCAGGTTCGGATTTTGTGAAAGAAGTCACGACTCCAGACGGCTACCAGTGGGATCCCCAAAGTGAACTCAGCCGCGAGTGGACGATCATCAATGCTTGCGCAGGCGAGGAACTTATCGAGGTAGAGGGTGAAATGTTCCGTCCTCTTTGCGATCCTAAATACCGCATCGTTGCTTACGATTTTGGGATCAAACGCAATATTCTTCGCAGCCTTCGTCAAAAAGGATTCGAGGTCGAAGTCGTGAATTCACGGACTCCGGCTTCTGAGGTTCTTGCGATGAACCCTGACGGGGTTTTCCTTTCCAATGGCCCCGGTGATCCTGCGGCACTCGACTACATTCACGACGAAGTGAAGCAGATCATCGATAAAAAGCCTGTTTTCGGGATCTGTCTCGGACACCAGGTGTTGGCCCACGCCTTCGGTGGTAGCACTTTCAAGCTTAAGTTCGGTCACCGCGGCGGCAATCATCCGGTGAAGGACCTTCGTTCTGGAAAAATCGCGATCACTTCTCAAAATCACGGTTTTGCTGCCGATGGGGATGCCCTTCCCTCGCATATTGAAGTGACGCACATCAATCTCAATGACGACACCGTCGAGGGAATGCGCCACCGTGATTACCCTGTATTTTCCGTTCAGTATCACCCTGAAGCGGCTCCCGGTCCAAATGATGCCTCTTACTTTTTTGAAGAATTTGCTAATCTCATTGATCAAACCCGCTGATTTGTAGTAAAAAGGGAAAAATTATGCCGACTATCACACTCTACCTACCCGATCAGGAACCTTACGCACTCGACATCAGTGGACTCGAGCAAGTCACCGTTGGGCGTGCCGAGGACAACAGCATCGTGCTTGATCATGGATCGCTTTCCGGATCCCACGCTGTGATTACCAATGACAATAGAGGTAATTATCAGGTGAACGACCTTGGATCCACGAATGGAACTTTTCTCAATGGCGAGCCGGTTACCGAAGCGATCGTCGAAACCGGATCTCAGATCAGTTTTGGTGAAGTCCTTGCGGTTTTTGACCTCGAAGATGGTGCCGCCGCGGAGGCTGAAGAGCCTGCTGCCGAAATGGGTGGCGGTGACGGGAGTGGTTACGCATCCGGCATTGCGGCAGAGATTGCCGACTCTTCTACCAAGCCTGCTGATTTTAAGAATCTTTCTCCGATTGAGAAAATCGTGAAGAAAGACACGCTGGGCATGGTTGCCACGCTCGTGGGCGTAGTTGCTGTTATTGCGGCGATTGCCGTGATCGGTCTCGCTTTCACGATGAAAGCCGTCTGATTTATCAGGTCTTTTTAGTTACTACTACCCAACCATGAAGTTGCCCCGTCGGGCGATTTGATCTCTTTGCGCGTTGCGCTCTCTCTTATTGGGGTGAAAGATTCCCCTGTTGTTTTCTGTATAGAACACTGAATTCTCATGTCGAATACCATAGTTATTGGCGCCCAGTGGGGTGACGAAGGAAAAGGAAAGATCGTTGATCTTCTCACGGAAAAAACGGACGTCGTTGTCCGCGCTCAAGGCGGGAACAACGCTGGCCACACCGTCATCACAGACGGCGTCGAGTATATCCTTCACCTCATTCCCTCCGGCATTCTCTGGCCCGAAAAATCCTGCGTCATCGGAAATGGTGTCGTCATGGACCCTGTGTCATTGCTCGGAGAGATCGACGGTCTTATTGCCAAGGGGATCAAGATCAGCCCGGACAATCTTCGCATTTCTAATCGAGCCCATCTCGTGATGCCATTTCATCGCGAGATGGACGCCTATAAAGAGGCAAAGAAAGGCGACAGCAAAATCGGAACGACCAAGCGCGGCATCGGGCCAACCTACGGTGACAAAGTCGACCGCATTGGTTTCCGTCTCCACGACCTCGTCGGCGATCCTATTAATTTCATTGAGCGCCTCAATGCTCGTATCGCCGATTGCAACGTCCTCTTTGAATCCGTCGGAATGGAAAAGCTCGATGCCGAAGCGATCGGGCGGGATCTTCTCGCTGCGGCAGAGCGCCTTGCTCCCTACTGCGCGGACACGGTGGAGATTCTGCACCGTGATATGAAGGCGGGTAGGTCACTTCTTTTCGAGGGCGCCCAGGGAACTTACCTCGACATCGATCAGGGAACTTACCCCTACGTGACTTCTTCCAACACGACTTCCGGTGGTGCCTGCACCGGTTCCGGAGTGCCTCCGCACAAGATCGATCGGGTTGTCGGCGTCACGAAGGCTTATACCACTCGTGTCGGTGAAGGGCCTTTCCCCACTCAGAACGACACTCTTGCGGATCAGTTTCACAAAATGGGCCGTGAATTCGGTGCCACGACAGGACGTAAGCGTCGCTGCGGTTGGCTCGACCTTGTTCTCGTGCGCTATGCATCAATGGTCAACGGATTCACTGATCTCGCGATTACGATTCTCGACGGTCTTGACGACTGCGAAGAAATTCCCGTCTGCACTCACTACGAGCTCGATGGGGAAAAGCTGACCCTTCCACCCGCAGCCGCGAAAGATTTCGAACGCGTCGTTCCTGTCTACGACAACCTTCCCGGTTGGAATTGCAACACGACCAAAGTTCAGCACTACGACGATCTTCCTGAGAACGCAAAGGCCTACCTCGCTCGCATCGAGGCGGAGACGGAAACTCCGGTCAGCATGATCGGTGTGGGACCTGCCCGCGATCAGACGATCGTTCGTTGATTTTTCTCTCCCCACACTATGGCAACGATTGATCCGGAAAAACCCATTCCGCAGCACGTTGCCGTAATCATGGATGGCAATGGTCGTTGGGCCAAAGCCAAAGGGCTTCCCCGCCGTGACGGTCATCGTGCCGGAGCTGAGTCGGTCGAGGCTTGTCTTGAATCCTGCGGTGAGGCGGGAATCAAATTTCTGACGCTCTACGCTTTCAGCTCAGAGAACTGGACGCGTCCCGAGAGCGAGGTCAACGCGCTCATGAATTTGCTCGCGCACTTCATCAAGGAAAAAACCTCCAGCCTGATGAAGAACAACATCCGGCTCAAGGTGATTGGCCAGATCCACCGTCTCCCTGACAAAACCCAAAAGCTTCTCAAAAAATCCATCGAGAAGCTCGACGGGAATGACGGGCTCACTCTTATTGTCGCGCTCAGTTATGGATCGCGCGAAGAGATCGTCGATGCCGCCCGCAGTCTCATGGACAAAGCCGTCGCCGGCGAAATGGATTCCGCTGATCTTAACAACGAGATCTTTGCTGAGCATCTTTACACCGCCGGGATCCCTGATCCTGATTTGCTCGTGCGCACGAGCGGAGAGTTCCGGATTTCCAACTTTCTACTCTGGCAAATCAGCTACTCCGAGATCCACATCACCGACGTCCTCTGGCCCGACTTCCGCAGCGAGCATCTCAACGCCGCGATCGAAGATTACCAAAAAAGGCAACGGAGGTTTGGGGGATTGAGTGAGGATGTCTGACTGGGAGGGCTGACGTCCCCGTCGGCTTCACTGCCTCTGCTGCCGACGAGGACGTCAGCGCTCCCAGGGAGTTCGTCATGATCATCTTTGCCCTTATCCAAATTGATCTATTTGGTGCACGGAGGGCGGGCGAAAATATTCTTTCACTCATAGTGCGTCCACATTCTCAAAACCTTCACCACTTTTTCCTCTTCAAGAACCTCGTAAACGAGCCGATGTTGAATGTTGATTCGTCGAGAATACGCACCAGTGAGATCGCCAACGAGCGCCTCGAAAGAAGGTGGTGCCGCGAAAGGATCTTCGGAAACTAAAGCGAGGAGTTCTTTTGCTTTCTTTGCCAAAGGCGTTGCTTTGAGCTTTTTAGCATCTTTCTTCGCCTGTCGTGTATAAACGACTCGATAGCTCATAGATCGATTTCGTCGCTGCAGGAGTCAATCGATTCGGCCATTCCTTCTTGAATGGATTCCCGCATCCCGGGTATCCCCAGAAGATAGAGAGTTTCCTGAATGGAATTCCAATCCTGCTCGCCGACCAAAACCGCGTTACCGCGCTTGCCGGTAATTTGCACAGGCTGGTGTTCCTCCAATGTCGAGTCGATCAACTGATAGAGATCCGAACGAGCGGAGGTGGCTGTGACTGTCTTCATATTGGAAGCGTACGTGAAAACGAACGGTTTTTCAAGTGGCGATTGGGGCCAATCCGGAGCCTCTAATCTTTTACGCCGTTTTATTTCAGTTCCTCAAGCTCGACCCACTTCCGTTCTTCCCAGCTTTGTATTCCTGCTTCCGCCAATTGCACGCCTTTGGCACCTTCCATGAGATCATACGGAAACGGTTCGTCGAGAGCGACGTGGCGGATGAAGAGCTCCCACTGAATCTTGAAGGCGTTCTCGTAATTCGTTGCGTCCGGGACTTCCTGCCAGCCTTCGTAAAAGTCGATTGGTTGATCAATGTCAGGATTCCAAACCGGCTTCGGCGTCGTCCCGAGTGACTGCACCCAGCACTTTCTCAGACCAACCGTGGCGGAACCTTTCGTGCCGTCGACATTCATGACAAAGAGGTCATCGCGTCGCACTCGCACGTCCCAGGAACTGTTGAACTGGCAAACGATTCCATTCTCCAGCTCGAAGGTCGCGTAGCAGCTGTCGTCGGCGGTGCACTCGTAAGCCTTGCCCGCTTCGTCGATACGCTCGGGAATGTGAGTCGCTCCAAGGCAGGAAACGCCTTTGATTTTTCCGAAGGTTTTATCGATGAGATATTGCCAGTGGCAAAGCATGTCGATGATGATGCCGCCGCCGTCTTCCTTGCGGTAGTTCCAGCTCGGGCGTTGGATTGGCTGATCGTCATCGTGGCCGGTGAACACCCAGTAACCAAACTCGCCGCGCACCGAGAGAATCTCTCCGAAGAATCCCTGGTCGATGAGCGTCTTTAACTTCCGAATTCCAGTGAGCCAGAGCTTGTCCTGAACCACGCCGTTTTTGACTCCGGCGTCGCGGCACACCTGAGCCAGTCGAACCGCTTCTTTGGTTTCGACAGCGGTGGGTTTTTCGCAATAGATTGCTTTACCGGCCTTGGCCGCCATTTCAATGAAACGAGCGCGGTGCAAAGTGGAACTCGCGTCGAAGAAGATCTGGTTGTAGTCATCGGCGAGAGCTGAATCGAGGTCGGTCGTCCAGCGCTCGACTTGATGTTTTTCGGCAAGCTCGCGGAGTTTGTTTTCGTTCCGCCCCGTGAGGATGGGGTCGACTTCGATGGTCAGTTCCGGTGACACTTTGATGCCGCCCTGATCGCGAATCGCGAGGATGGAACGGATGAGGTGTTGGTTAGTGCCCATGCGTCCGGTGACGCCGTTTAGGATGATTCCGATTTTCATAATTTTCGCCGCGAGCGGCGGAAAAAGGTTAAAGGTAAAAAGTTAAAGGTTTGGTGTGGCGCTTCGCGCGGTTGATTAGGAGTGTGCTAGGTAGGCCGTTTTGATGGCATCGAGGAATTCGTTTTGATCGCGTGCCCACCAGCGGTCGGAGAAGACTTCGACCTCGTTGAAGCCGTTAAAGCCGGCGGCTTCGACCATCGCTCGAATGCCGGGGATATCGATGCAACCTTCGCCCATGAGACCCCGGTCGTTTAGGAGGTCGGCAGTCGGGGTCATCCAATCACAGATGTGAAAAGCGAAGAGACGATTCTTTTCGCCAGTGAGTTTGATCTGTGCTTCGAGATCGGGATCCCACCAGATGTGGTAGACATCGGCAGCGATTCCAACGAGTGGGTGATCGAGCTGATCACAGACGGCGTTCGCCGAGGCCATCGTATTGATCGCACTGCGGTCGTCCGCGTAGACAGGGTGGAGCGGTTCAATCGCGAGCTTGATGTTGTGTTCTTCAGCGAGAGGGAGAACTGCGGCGATGCCGTCAGCGATCTGCTTGCGTGATTCTTCGAGGGGTTGCCCGGGAACGGCACCGCACACTAGAACAATCATGGGTGCGCCGAGCGCTGCCGCTTCACGGATCGCGAGCCGGTTGTCTTCAATTGCTGTTTCCCGGTCCTGTGTGGTTGTGGCAGGGAAAAACCCGCCGCGGCAAAGTGTCGCAATTTCGAGGTTGCGTTCGCGGAGTTGATCTCCGACCGCAGCGATCTCGCGCCCGTCGAGCCACTGTCGCCACACCGTAACGCCACCGATTCCGGCGGCAGCGTACTGATCCATCGCCTCTTCGATCGACCACGGTTTCGTGGTGATGGTGTGGACGCAGAGTTTGGAGAGGTCGGTTAAAGGACGTGGTTTCATGCGAGGCGAAATTGTTCGATTTCGAGACGTTCAGCAACACGAAGGGGGCGCTGCATTGCTTCGAGCATTCGGGCCGCTTCATTTTCGGGGCGAAGGTCAGTGCACTCAGGGTGGATTTCCGTTGAGTCGATCAGGCCGAGATGTTTGAGCACATGAGCCGTGCTGTGCTTGTAGTCAGCGGCGCTACCTTTCGGGTTGAGTCGAAAGACGGCATCTTCAAGTGATTGAAACGCTTCGAAGAGTTTGTAAACACGAGTGTCGAGTGGAGCGGTTTGCCACATCTGCTTGGCGGCACAAATGAGCGGACAGGCGGAAACTCCGGCCCCGATCAGAAGGGGCTCTCCGACCTTAATCGCCGTAGCGATGCCGAAGTCGTCTCCGCTGTGGGGAGAGAAGTTCAGATCGAGGTCACGGCACATTGCCGCCCAATAAAGAAAGTGTGGCTCGTCGAGGGTCGAAATTTTCCCCCCAACATAGGTGTTGTGGCTTGCGATCTCGTGAAGCAGCCACGGATCAAACGGCGTCGCCCAGGGAACGAAGGAGGGTTCGAGGGCGTGGGCAATCGCAGGGACTGAGATCATTTCAGCAATCTCAAAGTAGGCATCCCGTCGAGACTCGGGGCCGAGTTGATTCAGTAGCTGGGAAGTCATCACCATGACCTCGACGTTGTCGAACTGCTGGGCGATTTCGAGATGAGGGCGATACCAGTTGGCTTGAAAAGTGTCCCCTGATGCGCCCACCGCGGTGGTTCCGCAGATGATCTTAGGTTCGGGAAAAGCGGCACGGAAGCGGCGAAGCACCTCTTCGTAAAGTTCGGTGCTGAGATTGAAAATGAATCCGGTGTCGGCATTTAAAACGAAGACAATTTCGACTCCGAACGCTTCCGCGCAGTCGAGCATCCATTGAATGCTGCGCTCGAATCCAGCCCAGTCCGGTTTTCCATCGGCGAAGGGAAGGTAGGTCGCGACGCAGAGCCGCGGAGCATTCGTGTGATTGGAAAGGGCCGCCTCGGAGGTTTGGCTCCAAATGGTTTCCTGCCAGGTCGTCGTCGGCGTGAGTTCGGAAGGATTCTGAATCATGTTTTCAAGAATACGTCTCATATGAAATATCCGTGAGAATAAAAGCGGACAAATTAGCACAAAAGCGATATCGTTTTATGAATGAGTGATGAGATGCAGCCAATTCTTCTTGAGGATTTGAAGATCGCCCTTCCTGGGATTGTCTTGAGACGTGTTGCTCTGAACCGCCACATGCCTCGTGTTGAAAAGTTGAGCGAGCACGTTCATGACTTCCAACAGGTCTTGCTCTACCTCAGAGGGGTGGGGGAGCAGCATCTCGATGAAATCGTCGTTCCCGTTTCGAGAGGAACGGTGCTTTCGATTCCACCGGGAAAGAAGCATCGCTTCGTGAAGTCCAAAGCAGCGAGTCCGATTTGTCTGGCGATTGATCTGGAAACGACTTCAGGTGAAGCGTGGCCGGATCAGGGAGCTCTGAGTCGAAACCAGCTGGCAACTGTCGAGAGTCGTCTCTTTGACCTGAATACGCTGCAGCGAAAGAAGAACCCCTCCTCTGTCGCGATTGCGAGTCGTATCCTGCGCATTCTCGGAGAAATCGAAGAGGCTTTGAGGGAAGGGGATCAGGTTCCAGTGGGTGGCCCCGTCTCTTCAGCCGTCCTGCGGGTGATTGGGAAAAACGAACTTTCCGGGCTGACTCCGCAATGTATCGCAGTGGAACTGGGCCGGACACTTGATCATCTCAATCGACAATTGGGAGACGAAACCGGTATGACGGTGGGACAGGTTCTCAATAGAGCCCGTTTGGAAGTGTGTTACCGGCTTTTGAAAGATACCCCGGATACAATCGGACGAATTGGGTCCGCGATCGGATTCGACGATCAGAACTATTTCGCGAGGTGGTTCCGAAAACAGACGGGGCAAAGTCCAACCCAATGGCGATTTGGAAATGCGAGCGACCTTGAGGGCTCTGGCTCATCACTCGGAGAGTGATGGGCGCGTGCGCTTCCATCTCCGAGGGAAGCCCCCGGAGACTCCGTTTTCAGTTAGCAAGATCTCTCAGCCTCAACCATTCCGTTCCCCGGTCCGTCCACGTTCCAATCACCGAGTCAGGACGATCGCGAGTGCCATAGCCATGGCCACCGCTCTGATAGACGTGAAGCTCGCCTGATACACCGTGCTTTTTCATGCCGAGGTAAATGAGGGCGGCTCCGAGCGATGACGATTTGTCATCATCGGTGTGAACGATAAATCCCGGTGGCATTTTTTCGCTGGGGACGATCTCCGGCATTAACTCCCCGGTATTCTTGTCCACCACATTCCATGGATAAACGAGCATCGAAAAATCCGGACGGTGATTCGCTTGATCGATCTCATCAATGGCATCGTAGAGCGCCTTCTCTTGGGTGAGATGAATCGCCGCTGCCTGGCCGCCTGCTGAAAAACCGAGCAATCCTATTTTAGCCGGATCGAGCTTCAACTTCGAAGCGTGCTGTCGAAGATATCGCATCGCGCGCTGAGAATCCTGAACGGGGCGCAACCATCGCTTCTCAGTAATTGGTTCATCCGCTCCTGTGGTCGTACGGTAGCTGAGAACAAAGGCACTGATTCCGATTCCATTGAGCCATGCGGCCGCTTCGGAACCTTCCATGTCCGGGACGACTTTACCGAATCCGCCGCCGGGAAGAATGAGGACACCCACTCCGTTGGCTTTGTCGGCAGGAGCTGGAAAAATGGCGAGCGTCGGTGAGGTGATATTTTCAACCCGGGTGATCGTCGGCTTATCCGTTTCGCGGGGAGGCAGCGCATCGCCAGTCTTTTTAGTCGTCTCGCCCGGAGCCAGGTCCGGCCAGACTGAAATCACTTCTGAAGGTTCGGGGGCTGCGAAGAGCAGCGAGGCTTGAAAAAGAATCGGGAATGCGAAGAGTAGAGCGCGTGTCATGCTCCAGTCTAAACACAAAGAGGACGAACGAGGCAACTACTGATGCGCGGCATGTTTCGACTTAATTTACTCTTACAAAGCACGAAAGATTCGCTCCAGTGATAGTAACGAGTAGGCGGTCACGAGAGCAGGGTCATCCTCCATCCAGCGATTCGATTCACCGTTGATCCATGAACCATCGCTCTGCTGAGTCGCCATGATCTTGAGGGCGAGTTCATTCTTCCAGTGGATTTCTTTTCCGTCCGGATCGACCAGCTTTTTCGTTCCTGTGATGATAAGGGCTTTGGCCATCGTGTGGTAATAGTAGTAAAGGCCCTGAGCATCGAGCCCCGGATTCTCCTCGAGCGTGTAGTTCGCCTGGAGCCATTTCATGACGGCGGCTATCCTCGGATCATCCCTGTCCATGTCGGCATAAATGAAGGCGAGAAGCCCCGCATAGCCCATGCTTCCGTAGCTTCGCAGGGCGGTCTTTTCACCACCGTCGGTTTGAACTTTTACGACGTCGGATTTGGTGCTCCCCGGAAAATAGACGAAACCACCTTTGTCCTCTTCCTGAACCGTCGCCCAATCCCCGAGACGTTTCGCTGTGCCTTCAGAATTTTGCGAGGCACTGATGAATTCAATGGCGGCGTCCCAGTCGAGCTCAATCTCACCGCTCTCATCGAACTCCGTGTCCGCGAGCACTTTTTTCGAATAGTGGAGCGCTTCGAGGGCGAGGTGCGTGTTTGAGAGATCCGAGTGAGCGTAACTCCCGCCATACCCGATCCCGCCGTCATAGAGGTTGTCGACTTCCCCTCGCTTATCATGATCCTGCTGCTGATTGATGAGAAGGCGACGTGCTTTTGCGATAATGGGAAGGTGTTCCGGGTTTCCCGATTGCATCAACGCCATCATCGATAGTGATGTGTTATAAGTCGCGAGCCCTTTCCCGTAAATACCGCCGTCGGGTTTGGCGTTACTGACGATATACTCAAATGCTTTTTCGACTTCAGGAGGGAGCCCGTCTTCCTGCTTCAGGGAAGGGTCACCGAGTATCGCGGAGACCGGCAGTGCGGTAAGCGCGGGTAAAGTGGCGTCGCTCCAGGCTCCCGTTTCTTTATTCTGGGTCGATTTTAAATACCGGGTGCCTTTATCAATTGCCCGTTGGATTTCAAGTTTCAGGGACACATTGGGTCCGTCTTTCCCCAGGCTGATTCGGTCCTGCGCCGAAGCGGTGCCTGAAATGATCAGCGAGCAGAGAAGGAATGGGAATGAAAAGAGAGAGAGGGATTTTTTCATAGCGTTAATGACGGGAATGCTTCGTTCTATTTGTCGAAAAACGTTCAATTTGTGACCTCAATTTCCCGGGGCAGGATGCGAAAGGTGCCTTTCGTCCCGATTTCGGGAATAGCAGTGGTTCGCGCTCCCCATCGGTCATCGAGATCAGATCCTTTCCGCGTGGTGTTGAATAGTGAGAGATGATCAATATAGATCGCTAGAATGGAACCCTCGGCTTCCGCCATGAAAGTCCCGTCTTCGAGAACGGACCCTGTGTAAACCCACCCGCCTGACTCCATCGCCTCGCCATCCTCGCCGTCCATCACCAGGTCATAGACAGGGATTGGTTTTGAAGCCTCGTCTCGTTGAAAGCCAAAGAAGACCACGTCACCACGATCTTCCTTCTTTCCGCCTTCTTCGGCGATGCGCTCCGGTGGGAGGAGGCGGTTGAAAACGTCACCGTGGCCCGCCTTGTATTTAAGAAGTTTCATCGCGATCTGAATATCGAGAGGGGAGGCCGCGGTCGTGAGGATCGATTCATGAACCTTGCCGTTCTCATGGACGAGCAGGTATTCAATCGGGCCGCCTTCCCGCATATTCACCGTCGCGGGGATCGAAATCTCGCGGGTCTTCGCATCAAATTCGACGAGACCAAGGCGATAGCGATTTTCTCCGATCTTCTTCACTTTCGGCTGAGGCGCTGATTTTTCCTCCTCACCTTGCAAGGGAAGCGAGGTGAGGGAGAGCAGTAGGAGGCAGAGAAAAAATCGCATGGAGGAAGTTACGCTGAGATTGATTCCCTGAAAAGCAATCAGTGAGCGCGTATTGCCGTTAAAATGCGACGATGGATTGCCAGATGCCACTCCCATTCGTATTCTTGAAGGGACTACGAACTCTCGTTGCTTCCTTTTCCTATTGAGACGATCATTCCCCGAATGCGACTATTCCTCGCCATCGTAATCATAAGCTTCGTTGGGCTCCCTTCCGGGTTTGCCCAAACGTACCCTGAGATTGTCAGTGCGAAATGTTCAGGTTGCCATCCGGTCCCTCGTCCGACCTCTATGCCCGTGTATGCGTGGCCGCGCATTATGAATTCGATGCGAAAGATCATGGAGATCGCGGATCTCGAGATTTCTCCCGCTGAATACAGCGAGATAGAGGATTATTACGTTGCCAACAGTCCCTTGAAACTGGCGGTCGTTCCGGACGATTACGCCGAAGATACTCTCACGTTCGACAAATTTGGTGTCGGGAAAGTATCTCCTGAAGAGAGGCCTCAAGTCACCAGCGTGAAATTTTGTGACATGAACGGAGATGGCATTGAAAACGAAGCGGTCGTAACCGACAACGTTTTCGGGGCCGTCAGCGTGCTCACCTCGAACAGTGGAGCCTGGCTCGAGACCGAAATTGCGAAAATCCCCGCTCCAGTGACTTCGACGCCGTTTGATTACGATGGCGACGGCGACATTGATATCGCGGTTTCCTCAATGGGCTACATGCATCCGAATGATAATATGATCGGAGAATTCCATCTCCTCATTAATCGGGGCGACGGAACTTTTGAATCCCGCCAGCTCGTCAAAAATTCCCCTCGTATCACAGACTGCGCTCCGGGTGATTTTGATGGCGACGGCGATACTGATTTTATCCTCGCGATGTTTGGGTGGCGCTACACCGGCGCGGTGGGTTTCCTCGAACAGGTGGAAAAAGATCGCTTCGAACTCAAAGAAATCCTGCCCATCAACGGCTGCATGAGAGTGATCCTGAACGATGCCAACGGGGATGAACTCCCTGATTTCGTCGCTCTCATGACCCAGCAGCACGAGTCCATCGTTCAGTTCACCAACACCGGCGACGGGACTTTCTCCAACAGCTACATCGCCCGCGCCAACCATCCCGCTTTCGGTTCTTCGAGCATTTTCCTTCGGGATCTCGACGAAGATGGCGACGAGGATATTCTTTATACCAACGGGGACATGATGGATGAAAACCCCGAGCCCAAGCCCTACCACGGCGCTCGCTGGCTCGAAAATGACGGAGCGGGCAATTATTCGCTGCACTCTCTCGCCGCCATGCCCGGCTGCTACGACGCGAAGCCAATTGACATGGATGGAGACGGAGATCTTGATGTCGTGATTTCGGCGCTCTACTTTCAGTGGAAAGACCACGATTTCCCCACCGTCGCCTGGTTGGAAAACACCGGAGGCTTCAAGAATTTCGTCAGACGAAAAATTGCCTACGCCCCGACCAATATAGCGAATATCGCGGTCGGCGACCTCAACGGGGACGGCAAACCTGACATTTTAGGCGGAGGAATGCACGTTCCGGGTCCCTTGGACCGCAAGGGACGGCTTACGCTATGGCTGCAGAAGTAAGCAAACGGGGTATTCGGTGAATTTTCCTGTAAGCGATTGCTTGCAGGAATCGAGAAAGCGGTTAAATTCCCGCTCTCCCAATTTCGGGAGAACTTAGAGAAACGCCATTTTAGCTCAGTTGGTAGAGCAGCTGATTTGTAATCTGCAGGTCGTCGGTTCGAGTCCGACAAATGGCTCTCTTCTCCGAACAAGTCGTCCAATTCGGACGAGAACCGACGAAGTTGGTTCGCGTGCTTCTGACCGCTGATAAGCGATTCACCAAACCCTGCGAAGCAGCTTCCCGCACGACGGCTGCCACCTCAGTGGCAGCCATCAATCCGACAAAATCACCAAACCACCCCAGCCCGTTCTTGCTCAGGGTATAACGAGTTGGTTCAGCGTCGCCAATAGAAAGCGGCGACCGTCAATCCGACAAAATAACCGCCCCGGCCCGTTCCCGCTCAAGGTATCACGAATTGATTCAGCCTCGCCCGGAGAAGCCGGCAGCCCTCAATCCGACAAAGGGCTCTCTTCCCCGGGCAAAAAACCACTACCCCCGCCGCAGCACCAAAACAACATCCGCATAAGAATCATCAAGCTCCCTTCCACTCTCCGGGTCATGATAGAAATCGTGACAGGCAACGAGGCATAATTCCGGAACCCCGCGAACCATCCTCCGCACCTGAGCGGCCGAATAAGTCCGGAAGGTCCAAATTGTCTCCTGTTGGACCTCCTTTCCTCCCGGATGTCGCGCCCTGATCCGTGATCTTACTTTCTCGGTTCGCCGGCGTCGGTCCGCGGGCCAGGTCCGGGTGTTGCAAACCACTTCAATCCCATCTCTTTCCGCGACCCAACGTTCGTGGGTGATTCGAGGGTTTGAATAGTCGGTCAGATGGATTCCCAACACAAAAATCCCGCCCGGATGTAACGACCCGGCTACTCGCTTCAGACAGGACACCGCGTCCGCTTCTGAAGGCAGATACTTGAACGTGCTGACAAGACAATGAGCGAGGTCGAAACGTCGATCTCGCGGCACTTTGAAATTCTCCATCCTATCCTGCCACAGAGTGGCCTTCTCTCCTGTTTGGCGGAGACGGTCACGAGCGAATTTCAGGGTGGCAGGATTCGCGTCGAATCCTGCCGTGCTCCAGCCCCGCGCTGCCATATTCTCGACGAGGCGGCCGCTTCCACAGGCGACCTCAAGCACCGCCCTACGCTTCTTGCCTCCGCGCCCGTGACGCTCATGCATCGCCTCGAGAAACGAGGCTTCACCCTCCGTATCCTCATCGAAAACAATGTCGTAGTAGAGAGGCTCGTCGTACCAGGTGATTTCTTGTTGAGTCGGCATCGGGTCGGGAAGAGATACTTACAGATGTTGCTCAGGATTTAATTTCTTCACTCCAACTTCGAGCGATGTTCTGCGAGCCATTCCTGGCTTGGTAGGAATTTGATCGGCAAAGTGATCGTCTGTCCTTCTACTGTTTCGAAGTAATCTCGATTTACTTCATTTCCGAAGTGTTCTTTTATTCCATCTGAGAGGATCACCCGATAGTTTTCGTCGAGTCCGACGAGGTGCCGGTCAAAAGCAGCATCGTAGGTGCTGCTGAGACAAAGTCCGTTCCGTGGATCGAGCCGAATGTCGGGACGGTTTTGCCACGGGATAATATGGCTGGCTACATTTACACCCGGAATGCTAAGCCCTGTGATGCAGCACGAGCTTCCGTAAATTTCTAGGATCTTCCGACGGAAGACTTGCTGATTCACGCGATGTTTGGTCTCCCTGACTACTTCCTGCCCCTCATAGGAATCGAGATCGCGAATGAGTAATGTTTCATCTGAAAGTGCAAGATCTTCGCCGGAGGCGTTGAAGGCATCGTCACTGTAGAGCGAGGAGAGCTTGTTCGCGTGATTGTGCTCAATCAGAAAGTCTCGGTAGGTTCGAAGGGCGGCGGAGTAGTAGCCGTTTTTCCAATAGCTTGGGGCGTGTCCCGTATCGAATATTTTGCCGGTTCTCTGAGCCTCCTTTATATAAGAATAAAGTTTGTCGATCTCATGTGGTGAAGTGCATTTCCAGATTGACGGTATGTTCTGAAAGGTACCTCCACTCACCGTTAAAATTTCTCCCAACATTTCGAGGGCTCGCAAGTATGATGACGCCTTCTTGCTTCCGGAAAGATTGGTTTCGAAGATATGAGTGCGATAAGCGTGTTTCATTTCTCTCATATTAAAGCCGCTTTCCGTCCCGACTTGTGTATTTTTCGTTTAATCGGCGATGGGTAACTGTGTCGCGGAAGATTCAGAGCGTCTCAAGCCAGCACCTCATTCACGATCCTTCCGTGGACGTCAGTCAGCCGAAAGCGTCGTCCCTGGAATTTGTAGGTGAGGCGTTCGTGATCGATTCCTAACAGGTGCAATAAAGTGGCGTGGAGGTCGTGGACGTGGACGGGGTTTTCGGCGACGTTGTAGCTGTAATCGTCGGTGGCTCCGAAGGTGGTGCCGGCTTTGATGCCAGCGCCGGCGAGGAAGAGGGTGAAGCAACGGGGGTGATGGTCGCGGCCGTAGTCGTCTTCGGTCAGGGTGCCCTGGCAATAGACGGTCCGGCCAAATTCCCCTCCCCAGACGATGAGGGTATCATCGAGGAGGCCCCGGTTTTTCAAATCCTGAATGAGGGCGGCGGTGGGTTGATCGGTGTCGTAGGCTTGTCCGGCGAGTTGCTTCGGGAGGCCTTTGTGCTGATCCCAGCCCATGTGGAACAGCTGGATGAAACGGGTGCCGCGTTCGCACAAGCGTCGGGCGAGGATGCAGTTGGCAGCGTAGGAACCTCGTTTGCGGGACTCGGGTCCGTAGTCTTCGAATACGGAATCGGGTTCGGTGCTGAGGTCGGTCAGCTCGGGCACCGAGGTTTGCATCCGGTAGGCCAGTTCGTATTGAGCGATTCGTGTCGCGATTTCCGGATCGCCAAACTGATCCAATTTGATCTGATTGATTGCCGCAATGTCATCGAGCATGCGGCGGCGGGTCCCGCGATCGATTCCGGCGGGATCATTGAGGTAGAGAACCGGGTCGCCTACGCCTCGAAATTTGACGCCCTGATGGGTCGTGGGTAAAAAGCCACTTCCCCAGAGTCGGTCGTAGAGGGGTTGCCCGCCGGGACGACCGGTTCCGGTGGAGGTCATTGCGACAAAATTGGGAAGGTCTTTGTTCTCGCTGCCGAGCCCGTAGCTCAGCCAACTTCCGATACTGGGGCGTCCTGCAATTTGGGAACCGGTTTGGAAAAAAGTGATCGCGGGATCGTGATTGATCGCCTCGGTGTGCATCGATTTGATGAAGCAAAGATCGTCCGCGACCCCGGAGAGATGGGGAAGCAGTTCGCTCATCCACGCGCCCGATTGGCCGTGCTGCTGAAATTTGAAACGCGACGGTGCGACCGGGAAATTCTTCTGGCCTGCGGACATTCCCGTGAGGCGCTGTCCTCTTCGGATCGAGTCGGGTAAGTCCTCATTGAACCTCGCGTTGAGGTTCGGTTTGTAGTCAAAGAGATCGAGTTGAGAGGGTGCTCCCGATTGAAAGAGGTAGATGACTCGTTTCGCCTTGGGTGCGAAATTGGGGAAGGGCGATTCGGCTCCTGAAGCGATTCCGTCCCCCATGAGGGAGGAGAGGGCGGCTGCGCCAATTCCGGTCGCCGACTTTCCGAAGAAGTGACGCCGGGTCTCGTTGATTTGGGATTCGAGAAAAGGATTCATTCTTTCGTCACAGTTTCATCGAGGTTGAGAAGTACGCTGGCCACATTCGTGAGCGCGGCCAACTCGGCTGCTGCGAGCGCGGCGTCGGGAGTTGATTTTCCGATTTCAATGAGCGCTTTGGCTGACTCCTCATCGTTCTCGTAGCGGCTGACGTAATCGCTGTAGCCGCTTGTCAGGATTTCGAGGACGCGTGGATCCGGTTCCCGCGCGAGAACCAGTTTGTGGCCCCAGCTGATTCGATCGCCGGGTGAGTCGCCGCCTTCTTTCATCATTCTCTCGGCCACAAAGCGCGCCGCTTCGACATACTGCGGATCGTTCATCAGGTTCATCGCCTGGAGGGGAGTGTTCGTGCGGGATGTCGTGACCGAACAAATCTCGCGATTCGAGCTGTCAAAATTCATCATCGAAGGAGGGGGCACGGTTCGGCGCCAGAAGGTGTAGAGACTCTTGCGATAGAGGTCGCTGTTTTCGCCGACGATATACTTGACTCCTTTGGCACTGACCTCTTCCCAGAGGCCGTCCGGTTGATAGGGCATCACGGGCGGGCCTCCGATGGTGCTGTCGAGATGACCGCTCACGGCGAGCGCCTGATCGCGAAGGGCATGTCCTGAAAGGCGAAAACGCGGGCCGCGGGCGAGCAATCGATTCCCGGGATCCTGCTCCAGTAATTCAGCGTTCACGATCGAGCTTTGGCCGTAGGTCGCGCTGAGCACGATCTTCTTGAGGAGGGCTTTCGTGTCCCAGCCATTGGTCCGGAAATCGGTCGCGAGCCAGTCGAGCAATTCCGGGTGAGTCGGCGGTGTGCCTTGCGAGCCGAAGTCCTCCGGAGTTCTTACGAGGCCGGCTCCGAAAAACATCTGCCAATAGCGGTTCACCGCGACGCGGGCGGTCAAAGGGTGCTCCGGGAGAAGGAGCCATTTCGCGAGCCCCATTCGATTCTGAGGAAAGTCAGCCGGCATCGGCGGCAGGGAACCTGGAACGAGTGCGCTGAGTTTTTGTGTTTTGTCAGGTTGGTCGTAGACGCCGCGATTGAGAAGGTAGGTCTCGCGAGGTGCCTCCATTTCCTCCATGACACTTACCTGAGTGATTTTCACGGTTTCAAAATTCTTCAACTGCTTAGCGGCGATGTCCGCTTCTTTGCTTAGCGTCTGATACTCGGGGTCGTGGTCCCGGAAAAATGCCGCTGAGAGAAAAGCCTCTTCCACTGCTCTTGGTTTTTTAAAGGCAACGAGATGGGTCACCGGATCGAATGAGAACAGGGCAGCGATTTGCTTCGGGTTGAGCGCATCTCCATAGACGCGCAGGTCATCGATGATGGTGTTGGCGAGCAATTCATCCCGCACGCCTTTGGCGGAAGAGGTTGCGGTTTCGGCTCCGACGAGGAGATTTTCTTTGTGGGTAAACAATCCGCCGAGTTGGTCCTTGCGAATCTCCACCGGCGTTGCTTTTCCGTTGAGGTAAATCTTCACGCCGGAAGCTTTACTTGATCCATCCCAGGTCACCGCAATCTGCGACATCTTCTTCAGAGGGATGGTCGGCTTGCTCACGACCTCGATCGATTTCCCTGCAGCCCGATCGCTGTGCAGTCGAAACCCGACGTGAAAGTTGGTGTCTTTCGCCTCGATCAGGCTGACCTGAAATCCATTGGCGGCTTTGTCAGGAGTGAGGCTGCTAAAGACAGGGCCTTCTGCACCGGCGATTTCTCTGGTCGGATGCACCCAGGCGGTCCATGACATTTTGCGATCGGGAGAAAACTCTCCTGCTGAGTCGCCTAGATCGAGATAGCCTCCTTGCAGCAATTTGATGCCTTTGTTGTGCCTGCCTGCCTGCCCGTCCGTGATCCGTTTTCGGGTTCCCCGAACGAGAGCTGAACGCTGTCCCGTCCCGAGATTTTTATATTGGGCCTTCTGCAGCTCTTCAAAGGGCAGGTGGATGAGTGGTCTCGGCGAAGCAACGAATTCTGGATTCTTACGGATCTTCGTTCCTTCCGTCTCGATCCATTTTTTTAGATCTTCCTGATGAGTCTCCGCATAGCCTTCCTGTTTTTTCTTCAGTTCTGCGGCGTGACTTTGGGCGGCTTTGTGTTCCTCCTTTGTCCCGCCCGTGTAGACCGGCATGTTGGGTTCGGGAGCGACGTTGCCATCCTTTCCCTTTTCCGGAATGTTGTGGAAAAAGGCGTAGAGCTGATAAAAATCGCGCTGGGTAATGGGATCGTATTTGTGGTCATGACACCTCGCGCAACCGACTGTGAGTCCCATCCAAACAGTCGAGGTGGTCTCGACCCGGTCGGCCACATACTCGACGAGGAATTCTTCCGGGATGATCCCGCCCTCGTCGTTGATTCGATGATTGCGATTGAAAGCTGTCGCAAGCCTTTGGTCGTCAGTTGGATTCGGAAGCAGGTCGCCCGCGAGTTGCTCGATCGTAAACTGGTCGAAAGGCATGTTTTGATTCAAGGCCTCGATGACCCAGTCGCGCCACGGCCATTGTGTTTTTCGAATGTCGCCCTGGTAGCCACCGGTATCGGCATAGCGCGCCGCATCGAGCCAGGGCAGTGCCATGCGCTCGCCATAGGAAGGAGAAGCGAGGAGTCGATCGACCACTTTCTCGCGAGCCGACGGGGTTGTGTCAGCGAGGAAATCGTCGACTTCCGCAGGAGTGGGAGGCAAGCCGGTGAGGTCGAGGGACACGCGGCGGATCCATCGCTCATTCGAGGCGGGAGGAGAAGGCGACAGGTTCTCTCTCTCAAGCCGAGCTGCGACGAAGGAATCAATATCGCTCCGCGCCCACTTTTGATTTTCGTCGGATAGTGCCGGGACTTGCGGATTTTGAATGGGTTCGAGTGACCAGTGTTGGGACCAGGTGGCGCCTTCTTTGATCCACTGATCGAGGATTTTTTTCTCCTTTTCCGTGAGCGCGAGTTTCGACTTCGGAGGCGGCATCATCTCGTCGCGGTCTTCGCTCCAAATTCGCTGGTGCAGGTCGCTTTTTTTCAAGTCCCCGGGAACGACCGCAAAATAGCCACCGAGGTCGGCGCGCATTGCTTCCTCCGAATCGAGCCGGAGTTCGGACTTCTGATTCTCCGCATCGGGACCATGACAATTGAAGCAGCGATCCGAAAGAATGGGACGGACGTCGCGATTGAAATTGATCTCCGCGCCTGACAATGACGCAAGACTCCCGAGCCAGCTTAAGAGAAGCAGGGAGGTGGTCCGTTTCCATCGGGGGTGCATCATCGGGAAGAGTCTACTCGATCAATGGGAACATTCGCCAGTCAGCGGGTTGCCCTCTTCGCGCCCCTTCTTCTGTAGCTGAGTCCCGTGGGCTCGGACGTATCGTCTACGACATCCGAATGATCGAAGAGCGAAGTCGAGGCCATCGCCTACAGGGTGCGCGCGAGCCTGTAGCCGAGTCCCGTGGGCTCGGGCGTATCGTCCACGATGTTCGAATGGTCGAAGAGCGAAGTCGAGGCCATCGCCTACAGGGTGCGCGCGGGCCTGTAGCCGAGTCCCGTGGGCTCGGACGTATCGTCCGCGATATCCGAACGGTCGAAGAGCGAAGTCGGGGCCATCGCCTACAGAAAACGACTACGCCTGTAAAAACGGATTCTCGGTTTTCTCTTCTCCGATCGTTGTCGTAGGGCCGTGACCTGGCAAAACGTGCGTCTCGTCCGGCAGTGGCCATAGCTTTTCTTTGATCCCGTTGATGAGCTGGTCGTGATCGCCGTTGGGGAAATCGGTGCGGCCGATGCCCTGTTTGAAAAGAACGTCTCCTCCGACGAGAACGGGCTGGCCGTTGACCCGGAAACAGACGCTGTCGGGGGAGTGACCGGGGACGTGAAACAATTCGAGCTCGAGCTCGAGCTCTTCGAGGCTGAGGGTGGATTCGCCTTCGAGGAGGTGGTCGACGCGATAGGGTGCCAGTTCGCAGGGAACGCCCATCATTTGTTCGAGGCGCTTCGCCATCGTGAGATCTTCGGACGGTTCCGACCAGGCCCAGATCGGGCATTCCGATTGGGCTTGAGCCGCCCCTGCTCCGATGACGTGGTCGTGATGCTGATGGGTTAAAATGATCCCATCGAGTTTCACACCTTTGGATTCGAGCCATTCACTCACTCCTTCCGGACAATCGAAGAGCCAGGCTTTGCCATTGGCTTCGAAGAGGTAGCCGTTGGTTTGGAAAAGCCCGCCGCAATAGATATCGATTTCCATGAGGAGAAGGAGTGAAGGGTCCGATTCGAGAGCGATTTAGAGAATTTCAAAAACCGCTTCGACTTCAACCGCGACTCCGGTGGGGAGCGCTGAGAATCCGACAGCGCTGCGGGCGTGGTATCCGTCGCCGTCTTTGCCGTAGAGTTCGTGGAGGAGATCCGACGCGCCGTTGATGACGAGATGCTGATCAGTGAAAGTCTGGTCAGAGTAGACCATCCCGAGCAACTTGATGACGCGAAGGCCATTGAGGGTGCCGTGTTCGTTGTGGACGGAGCGGAGAATTTTCTCGCAGCAATTTTTGGCGGCTTCGTATCCTTCTTCGACGCTGACGCCTTTTCCGAGGATTCCTTTGAGGTCACTGACGTGGCCCGAAGTGATGAGTTGGTTTCCGCTGCGAATGCAGAGATTCAGGTATCCTGCGTCCTGTGCTGAGAGATCGATTCCGAGTTCGTTGGCTTTTTCTTCCGGTGTCATGGTGTGCTTGTAAATCGGGTGCGGAGTTTTTTCCAGCGGAAAGCTTCCCCTTTGAGTCCGTAATCAGGCTCGCATGCCGAGGACGATGCGGTAGGGTAATGGACAAAACCTACGTGTTACTATGACTAGAATTCTTTTTGCTGCACTCGGTATGAGTCTAATGCTCTCTTCCTGCGAAACGACGGACTCCATTCCTGATATAGTCAATGCTCCGGCGGAAATTCCCGGGGCCGTGGGCGAAGTGGATGCCGCGACTCCTGCTGCGTCGGGGCCGAAACCTTATCCTCGCAAGGACTGTCTCGTCACGGGCGAGAAGCTTGATTCAAAAAACACTCCGATGACCTTTGTGCACAAGGGGCAGGAAATCAAAGTCTGCTGTTCCGCTTGCAAGATGGCTTTCAACATGTCGCCCCGAACTTATTTAGCGAAAATCCAGTAGGTGGTTTGCGAATCATCCGGCCGCCCTATTTAGGAAGCGGCATTGATTGTTCCCTCGGATCGATGGGAATGCTTCTCCTGAACTCACGAGGCGTCGTGTTTTTGATCTGTCGGAAGCGACGATTGAAATTCGACAGATTCTGAAAGCCACAATCAAAGGCAACATCGGAGATGGGCCGGTCATCCTCGAGGAGGAGGCGGCAGGCCTCACCGATTTTCAGTTCGTGAAGGTATTCGATCAGGGTTTTACCCGTGTTGCTTTTAAAGAAGCGACAAAATGATTTCGGGCTCATCTTGGCGACGGCGGCGACGCGTTCGAGGGTGAGCGTTTCGGTTTTGTGTTGTTGCAAATACGTCAGGACCTCGTCGAGACGGGAAATGTTTTCTTCTCTCAGCGAGGGCGAATAGGCCGGGCTCGCGAGGGAATGTTTCTCCCCGGTTTCCGCAAAAAACTGGAGCACCTTGAGCAATTGCATGAGTCGCTCGAGGGGACTTTGGTGTTCCATTTCGAGAATCAATTCGGCGCCGGTGATCGCGGCTTCCCCGCTGAATTCGAATCCGAATTTGGCCTCGTCGAGAAATTCACGAATCGGCTGTAGTTCATTTTTCGAGAGCAGTTCCTCACCGAGCGATTTTCGTGAAAATTGAATCACCGCGAGAGAAGGGCTCGCCCAGTCACGTTCGTCTGCTTTTCCGGAATGGACCGCATGAGGAATGTTGGGACCATTCATGAAGAGAGTTCCTTTTTTGAGCGAGCCAACGTGATCTCCGGAAATGAACTCTCCGGCGTGATCTTTCAAGGATAGCAAAATGTCGAACTCAGGGTGGTAGTGATATACCGGCCAGACATCACGGTCGATTTTGAAAATCAGAGCCTTTGAATCTCCGGTGGGAATGAATTCTAATTGCGGGCGTGCCATAGCGGAATCGCGGGAAGTGGTGTTAAATTAACGCAATTAAGCCATGTTTTAAACTAATTTGTGCGAAAATCGTATTAGTATGTGTCCCAATCCGATTTGTTAAATGGACGAGACGGGAAGAGGTTTGGTATCGTAACTAATTGAAGCCCCTCTCAGTGACATGATTCGATTTTCTATTACCCGTCTTTTTGCTATCCCGGCCGTATTCTGTTTTTCCGGAGCGGCGGGAATGGCGGTGGAAGACCTCGAGTTTTTCGAGAAGCAGATCCGACCGGTTCTCGCTGAAAAGTGTTACAGTTGCCATGCGGCGGATGCGAAGAAGCTCAAGGGTGGGCTTCAGTTGGATCATCGTGAGCACCTCATGGCGGGAGGCGATACCGGCGCTGCGATCGTTCCCGGAGATATTGAAAAGAGTCTTCTCGTCGAGTCGATTCGCTACCACAACGAGGACCTTCAAATGCCTCCGAAGGAGAGACTGTCTGCGGAGATTGTGAAAAATTTTGAGACTTGGATTCTCGCGGGTGCCCCCTGGCCGGAAGAGCCGGTTCCACAGCGGGATGGAAAAGCGAAGGGGGAGGGTTTCGATTTGCAAAAGCGGTATGACGAACACTGGAGCTGGCGGCCCGTGACTCGTCCGGCGGTTCCGGCGGTGACAAACGCCTCATGGGCTCGAACCGATGTCGACCGCTTCATCCTCAAAGAAGTCGAAGCGGCAGGATTGCAACCGGCGGCGGAAGCAGAGCGACGGGTGTGGTTGCGCCGTGTTTGTTTTGATTTGATTGGGTTGCCTCCGACACCTGAGCAGTTAACTGCATTCCTCAACGATGAAAAAGAGGGTTCCTACGAACGCGTCGTCGATGAGCTTTTGGAATCACCTCACTACGGCGAAAAGTGGGCACGGCACTGGATGGATCTGGTTCGGTATGCCGATACTTACGGGCATGAGTTTGATTATCCGATTGATCATTCCTACCGGTATCGGGATTACCTGATACGGGCTTTCAATACGGATCTTCCCTACAACGATTTGGTCGTGGAGCACATTGCCGGTGACTTGTTGGATGATCCACGACGCCATCCGACGGATGCGTTTAACGAGTCGATTCAGGGGACCGGATTCTGGTTTTTTCACGAGGCAACCCATGCGCCGACTGACGTTCTCGGGAATGAGGCGGACATCATGGACAACCAGATCGACGTCTTTGGAAAAGCGTTTCTCGGGCTCACCGTTTCCTGTGCCCGCTGTCACGATCACAAGTTCGATGCGATTTCCACGGCCGACTATTATGCGATGACGGCCTACCTCCACAGTAGCGCGCGTCAGGAAGTCTTATTGGATGTCGGAAGAAAGCGCGAGAAGGCGCGGGCGGAGCTGACTCAATTAAAAGGTGAAGCTGACCAGTTGCTCAAGGCGCCGGCAATCGAATCGTCACCTGTGGCGCCTCGAAAAGAGGATGTCATTTTTGAATCCTTTTCTGAAGGGGAAATCCCGAAGGGCTGGAGTACCTCCGGGTTTGCGTTTGCGGGAACGGGCACGAAGCCGGGAGTGAAATTTAACAAGGCTCAGAAAACGAGTCTTCCCGGAATGATCGACAGCAGCGTTTTCGGAAAGAAGCAGGTCGGAATTCTTCGCTCTCCGACCTTCACGATCGAAAGTGATCAAATCCATTTACTGGTGAAAGGCAATGCATCGGAAATCCGCCTGATTGTTGATAACTATCAGATGGCGAAGTTCAGCGCTTTGCTTTTCAGGGGCACCAACCTCAAAAATATCGACACCAAGGGAGCCTTCAAGTGGCTCACGCTAGCAGGCAACGTAAGTAAGTATCGGGGCCACAAGGCCTACCTCGAATTCATCGATGCGGGCGATGGGGAATTGCTCATTGATGAAGTCATTTTCTCGACCGCCCCGAAACCGCCGGCGATTCCCGCTTCGCTGACCAAGCCGGCAGAGATCAAGCTTTCCAAAGCCGCGAACGCGGTCGTTGAGAAAGGCATTGCCCTCGATAATCAACTTCCCGCTCCTGCCTACGCGGTGGCGATGGCGGAAGGCTCGACCGAGAATGCGAACGTTTACGTCAGAGGCAGTCACCGGAGTCTTGGCAAAGAAGTGCCTCCCCGATTCCTCGAAGCACTCGGAGCAGAGCAGGGGAATCGGCTCACTCTCGCGAAAGAGGTCATCGACCCGGAGAATCCGCTGACCTCGCGTGTCATTGTGAACCGTGTCTGGCACCATCTTTTTGGCAAGGGGATCGTTGCCTCGGTCGATGATTTCGGACCGATGGGTAAGGAGCCGACGCACCCCGAACTGCTCGATGTCCTTGCGGTGGATTTTGTCAAGCAGGGGTGGTCACTGAAAACGTTGATTCGTGATCTCGTGCTTTCATCGACTTACCGACAGTCATCCGAGTCACACCCTGATGTGTCGCCGGGGCACCTTGCTGAAGTGGACCCTGATAATCTACTGCTTTCCAAAATGGCCGTGAAACGCCTCACCGGGGAAAGTATTCGCGATAGCGTTTTGGCGGTCTCAGGTCAGCTCAACACGGCTTTGTTAGGGCCTTCCATCGCCACGCATCGAACCGCGTTCATGACGGGTCGGGGCGGGAAAAAGAGCGGCCCTGTTGATGGGGGTGGTCGTCGCAGTGTCTATGGTGCGGTGTATCGGAATTTTCTTTCTCCCTTCATGTCGACCTTCGATGTTCCGGGGCCATTTGGGCCGAAAGGAAGACGCAGCGTTTCGAACGTTCCGGCGCAGGCACTCGTCATGATGAATGATCCCTTTGTCGTCGAGCAGAGTCGCAAATGGGCGGAGAAACTTTCTGCGGAAGCCGATAAGAACAAGTTAGTCGAAGAAGTTTTTGTAACCGCCCTCGGGAGGAGTCCCCGCGAAGAAGAGACGACGCGGTTGGTCGAATTTTTAGAAAGCGATCTCGCGAGCGGGGCCACGCCAGTGGATGCGCTCGCTGATTTAACTCATGTCGTCATGAACATGAAGGAGTTCATCTTTATCCAATAAACACGAGCCATGCATTGCGGAAAATTTAATTCACAGCCCCTTTCCCGTCGCGAAATGTTAAGTCGCGGTGCGATGGGTTTCGGTGGAGTTGCTCTACAGGCGATGATGGCGAATTCCGCCTCAGCCGCGATCACCAATCCGCTCGCCCCGAAGTCCCCGCACTTTGCTCCGAAAGCAAAGAACGTCATCTTTCTCTATATGGATGGCGGGCCGTCGCACGTCGATACGTTTGACTACAAACCGCTTCTCAAGAAGTACAACGGTCAGGATCCCCGCGAAGTGATGGGGAAACTGGAGCCGACCCAGTTCGACAAGGTGGGGAAAGTGCTCCAAGCGCAGTGGGATTTTAAACAGCGCGGTGAAAGCGGAAACTGGGTCAGTGATCTGTTTCCTCACATTGCCAAAACCGAGGTGATTGACGAGCTTGCTTTCGTGAAGTCGATGACTTCCAAATTCTCCGAGCACACCTTTGCTAACTACTTTCTCCATACCGGAAGTCCGTTTCAGGGGCGGCCCAGCATGGGGGCGTGGACCGGATATGGTCTCGGGTCGGAAAACGAAAATCTTCCGGGATTTGTGGTTCTCAATGGGGGGCTCATTCCTCCCGGTGGGCTCGATTGTTTTGGGTCGGGCTTTCTTCCCGCGAGTTATCAGGGGTCTGTTTTTATTCCCCAGGCGCAACCGATTGCGAACATCCAACGGCGGGAAAAATCAGAGGAAAATCAGCTTCGAAAACTCAATCTTCTCCGTGAACTCGATGGGGGAGCGATGAGGGAGTCTGAGCCCGACCCGCAAATCGAAGCGGCGATTCAGAATTACGAGACCGCGTTTCGCATGCAAACCGCAGTCCCCGATCTCATGGATCTTCGCGGGGAAACAGACGCGACGAAAGAGCTTTACGGTCTCAATGCCGATTACAAAAATACGAAAACGTTCGGTCTCCAGTGTCTCCTTGCCCGCCGCCTCGTTGAACGTGGGGTGCGTTTTATCGAGCTCACCTGTCCGGGAGGAAACGGAGATCGGTGGGATCAGCATGGAAAACTGAAAGACGGTCACGGCAAAAATTGCCAAACCGTTGACCAGCCCATTGCCGGGCTCATTACCGATTTAAAACGACAGGGACTACTCGAATCGACCCTCGTGGTTTGGGCCGGCGAGTTCGGACGGACCCCATTTGCCCAGGGCGGAGATGGTCGCGATCACAATCCGTTTGGTTTTACGGTGTGGATGGCGGGAGCCGGAGTCAAGGGCGGTGCCTGCATTGGTGAGACGGATGATTTTGGATACAAGGCAGTCCGTGACCGCTACGAAATTCACGATCTCCATGCGACGATGTTGCACCTCCTCGGCGTGGAGCATACCAAGAGCACCTTCCGCTTCAGCGGCAGGGATATGCGCCTGACCGACGTTCATGGGCATTTGATTGAGGGCATTCTCGCCTAGGGCGAGGGGCTATCACGAATTCTCTGAACTATCACTCGGAGAGTGATGGCTACGTGCTCCTCACTCTCCGAGTGATGAAGCGAAGCCTATCCCGTCTTGCGTTCCCCGAAAATGCCGCCAGGGACAGGCCACGATCCTGCTAAGCGCTCAAAATCGCCGGACCGGGTGTGGCACGGTTTTTTAAACCGTCTCGAAGCCTATCAGAGCGAAGGCTTCGGCGGATGGGCTCTGCAACGGATTGCAAATCCGTGCCACTTTTCTCTGGCAATGAGTTTTGCTCCCGCTGAGATACGCGACCGATTTGTTTGAGCGGTAGGTCGCGATTGCAATGCAATCTATGAGCATCCGACGAACCTCATGCGCGTTTATCACCGGTGAGGTCTTTCCGACTACCGTATTTAAGTATCTTCGCGAACGATCTATTTTTTCCGATGACGCGTATTGTGGCTAAACCAATCATGAAAAAACTAATCACCACTCTCGCCCTTGCTGCTATGACCTCTTTTTCCTCCGCTGATGACGTTAAAGAATCGATCCACGATTACACGGTCAAGGACATCAAAGGAAAGGAAGTCGATCTTTCGGAATACAAGGGGAAGGTCCTTCTCATCGTCAACGTCGCTTCGAAGTGCGGGGCGACGCCTCAGTATGCGCCACTTCAAATGCTCGATCTGAAGTATGGTAAAGAGGGTTTTTCGGTGATTGGTTTCCCTGCGAACAACTACGGTGGGCAGGAGCCCGGCACTGATGACGAGATTGCTGAATTCTGTTCCGATAATTACGACGTGACCTTTCCGATGATGTCGAAAGTGTCGGTCAAAGGGGACGACCAGGCACCGCTTTTTCAGTATCTCACGACCGCCAACAATCCTGACAAGGAAGGCGACATCGGTTGGAACTTTGAAAAGTTTCTTGTCGGAAAAGACGGCAAGGTGCTTCGCCGTTTCACAACTCAGGTTCAGCCGGATGATTCAGCGGTGACGGAGGCGATTGAGGCTGCGATCAAAGGGTGATTAGGCTTGCGGCAGGAGCGAGCGTCGGGTGAGAGAATTTTTCAGGACGATTGAAAAGTAAGCTCGCTTAGATCCTGGGCAGGCAGGCCGATGCTCAACCGCAGGAATGTGGTTGCTCCGTGTTTTGACTCTTCCCGGACGTCCGGGATTGAACCTTGTGGAGAAACGACATTCCTGTCGTTTGCGGAGCCTAACAGCTCTACCAAGCAGAATCGAGATTCCACTTCTTTGCGGCTGGCTCGAGTTCGGGACGCATCGGCCAGTGATCGGGCTGAGGCTCGATACCCTCGTGTCGCGTGCTCGCTCCTTTGAGAACCATGCAACCTTCGTTGTCTCCCATGACGCGGATCGTTTCAATTTCCTCGGCGGAAAGAGTAACGTCGGGAAGAGCGGCGAATTCGCTGATCTTGTCTTCGATAAGGCGAGCATCGTCTCCGGCTTCCTGAACAAAGGTCGGGCCGACGGATTTGACGGGAGCCTGACTGAGGTCCCAGGCACAAGCCAGCTGCAGCATCGTGAGCCCGTGTTTCTCGGCAATCGGGCGCATTTTCTCGAGCTTCTCATTGCCGTGGTCGATCCATCCTTCGGCACGATAGGTGCGATGATCGCCGTCTTTGAAAAAGTGACCCGGCTTGACGTCGTCGTGAAAGATTCCACCAAAATCAACGACGCGAGCGAGAATATCGATGTCGAATTCCTGCGCGATGGGAAGGACATAGCGACCGGGCCACGGCTCCATCGGATTGAGAATGATCATCGCTGCGTCGATCTCTTCGTGGAAATTTTCCATGCAGTAGGCCATGTCGATCGCAAAGCCGTTTGCCGGGCCGGGAGCGATGCCGGTGTCTGTCGCGAGACCTTTTTCGCGAAGTGTTCCCATCGCTTTCCAGACGTCAGGGCTGGAGTAGCCGATTGAGTCGGGGTTGTGCAGCATGACGATGTCAAAATGATCGGTTCCGCAACGCTCGGCACATTTCTTTGTGGCGCGCTCAAGATATTCTTCGTAGCCGTCGGGTCCACGGAGGTCCGGGTGGGTGAAGCGGGCGTAGCCTTTGGCACCGGCGCGCTGTCCGTCATAGATGTCGTGACCGATCATCGCGACAAGGCAGTAATCATCGCGATCAATGCCTTCGAGGGCTTTTCCGAGGAGTTCATCACCCTGTCCGATTCCATAGACGTCCGAGGTGAGGAAGGTGCGAACGCCCTCGTCGTATGCCTGGCGTGCGAGTTTGATCCAGCGGTCTTCTTCGATGCGCTGCCCAAAGTGCATGAAGCGGCCGCCACTCCATGATCCAAATGCGGTCTTTGTAAGTTTCATGCCGGACAATCGCGAAGAGATGCCCCACCGTCAAGAAGCAGAAAAGCGGGAGTGCCTTTTACCTCTGGGTCGGCGTAGCAAACAGTCCCCTTAAGTACCGCTTACAATACAAGTTGACCATTCTCCTGTTTGAGCGGAACCTACGCGCCTTACAAAATCGCAGATATGGCAGCAAAAATCTATACAGACAAAGACGCGGACTTGGCAGTGCTTAAAGGCAAAACCTGTGCCGTGATCGGTTTCGGATCACAGGGACACGCACACGCCCTGAACCTGAAAGACAGTGGAGTGAAGGTCGTCATCGGCCTTTACGCTAAAAGTAAGTCACGCGCTGTGGCTGAGGAGTATGGCTTCAAGGTCATGGACACCGCCGATGCCGTTCAAGCAGCCGACGTGATTTTCATCGCGACTCCTGACACGAAGATCGCTGCGATTTACAACAAGGACATCGCTCCTCACCTTGAAAAAGGGAAGACGCTTCTTTTCTCACACGGTTTCGCAGTTCACTTCAAAACCATCGAAGTGGATCCCAACGTCAACGTCATCATGGTTGCTCCTAAGGGACCTGGACACATCGTTCGTCGTGAGTTCGTCGAGGGCAAAGGAGTTCCTTCTCTCATCGCGATTCACCAGAATGTTGATCGTCAGGCGAAGAAGATCGCTCTCGCATGGGCCAAGGGAATCGGTGGCACACGTGCCGGTGTTTTCGAGACGACTTTTACAGAAGAGACTGAGACCGACCTTTTCGGTGAGCAGACCGTTCTTTGCGGTGGCGTCAGCCAGCTCATCACAGCAGGATTCGAGGTTCTCGTTGAAGCGGGATACCAGCCTGAGATGGCTTACTTCGAGTGTCTCCATGAGCTTAAGCTTACGGTCGACCTCATCAACGAGTCCGGTATTAGCGGAATGCGTTTCTCTATCTCCGACACCGCTGAGTGGGGTGATGTGAGAACGGGCCCAACGATTATCGATGGTTCGGTGAAGAAGAAAATGGAGCGTGCTCTCAAAAACATCCAGTCCGGCAAATTCGCTAAAGAGTGGATCAAAGAGTCCGACGAAGGTGGTAAAAACTTCAAAGTGCTTCGTAAAGAAGGCGAGCAGCACCAGATCGAGAAAGTCGGTAAGCGTCTCCGTAACCTCATGCCTTGGCTCAAGAAGCGTGACATCAAAGGTTCACAGGCTTCCTACAGCTAAGGTCTAATTCGTTAGATTAAATTTCAAAGAAGCCGGGGCAGAGATGCTCCGGCTTTTTTTGTGGGCTCGTCCCAGGTGAAGGCGGATTTTTTTGCTGGAAGGGGAGAGCGATAGAGAAAAAGGTAAGGATAAAGAACTCTGCAATGAACGCCGCCGATTTTAAATGTCCTCAATGTGACGCTGGTGTTTCTCCGAACGCGCAAGGGTGTCACGCTTGCGGCGCGCGGAAAGGGGAGGGTCGATGGCTGAGATCTGAGATTTACGACGGGATCGGCGTCGATGGGGATGATGATTTCGACTACGACGAGTTTATCGAAACAGAGTTCGGATCAGGACAACGACGAAAGACCACGAAAGAGAAATTCTGGTGGGCTGTCGCCGTTTTGATGTTGCTGGTGTTCGTTGGTTTCGTGACGGGCTGTTGAGCGATACGGAAGCGAAGGATGTTACTCCATTACTTGGGCTTTGATGATCGCCATGACCAGTCGGCGTTCGTCTTCACGGGAAACCTTTTTGTTGAGACCGGGAGGGTCGCTTTCTTCGATGATCCCTTCCTGTGTGTCTGAGAGATCGCAGATCGCGCATCGAGTAAGTTTGCTTGTCCGATCGGGAGCGAATGAGTTGGGGGTCATTGTCACTGGTGGGTTAACGAATCGACTTCGTTTGTTTTGACGTGAACCATTTCATTCTTCGATTGTGTCTATTTAAGGGAACTGAAACAAGCTTGCACCACCCGTTTCAGAAAGGTAGCGGAATGAAACTCATTCCGCGATTTGCCTGAGCGTTTTGGAGGGGGGGCTGGCGCGCCCGGTGCTCCGATGGAGGGAGTCTCCGTCCTTCTCTCGGCGATAGAAGCCTACCTTTATTAAGATTTCCACTCGCTCCCATGCCGGTTCGGGGGAACATTGGCGGGTGTTCCAGGTAATTTTCAACGAAATCAGTGCCGCCGAAATCTCTCAGCTACCCACACTTGAGCAGCTTGAGGTCTTGAGTGAATTCCAAGTACGTCCCAAAGACCTTGAGGGGATAGAGGATAGACCTGCCGACGCTCCGTTTGGAGAGATTCAGCGGGATGGGAAAAGTCTCTATCGCTATCGTGCGAGCGATGTCCGAATCTACTTTGAAATTTCTGACGATCATCAGTCAGTGATTGTGCATCGGGTCTTGAGCAAAAACACGTTTCAGGATTTTCTCTACCGTGCCAATCTGCCGGTCGAGGACGACGAAGTGCTCGCCGGATCGAAGCAATTCTGGGAACTGATTAAGGAAGGTGAGCGCGCTCGACGCGTCTAGTTTGTCATGTCAGATCTCATTTCCCGTATCGAATCCGACGAAGCCTTTCGTCGGGAGTCTTTTCCTGCCTGTCGTGATCGCATTTTCATGGCCCATGCCGCCGTCACGGCGATCCCGCAAGTCGCGATTAGTGCCATGGACGAGTTTAATCGCGCCTCGGCCACGGGAGAGCTCGACTACTCGAAAGTGCTTCTCGATGACATGGACGAAGTGCGCGTTTCAGCCGCCCGGTTAATTCAAAGCAGTCCGGATGAAATTGCCCTGCTTGGTCCGACGAGTCTGGGACTGAGCCTGGTCGCCAACGGAATCTCATGGAACGAAGGGGACGAAATCATTACTTATCTCGATGATTACCCGGCGAATGTGTATCCGTGGAAGTTTCTTGAGCGAAAGGGCGTCAAAGTAGTCTATCTGCAGCCGACTGAGATTGGCGCGATCACTCCTGAGTTGGTGGAAGCGGCGATGACGCCAAACACACGGTTGCTAGCGCTGGCTTCGAACAATTTCCTTTCAGGCTTCAGACTCGACGTGGAAGCGATCGGTGCCCTGGCTCGCAAATACGGAGCGCTGTTTTGTTTGGATGCGATTCAGACCTGTGGTGCGTTTGAAACGCTCGCTAAAGATGTCGATTTTCTAAGTGCTGATTCCCACAAGTGGATGCTCGGGCCAATGACGGCCGGAATCGTCTATGTGGATAAAAATCGATTCGAAGAGCTGGAACCCTCTCTTCTGGGCGCCTGGAACGTGAAGTCACCGAATTTCATCGCTCAGGATGCGGTAGAATTTGAGCCGGGAGGCCGGCGTTATGAGCCGGGGGTGCTGAATTCTCAGGGACTCGTTGGGATGAAAGCCTCGCTCGATATGCTGACTAATTTGGGGATCCCGAGAGTTGAATCCCGCCTTCTCGAGCTGAAATCGGCCATTTGTGAAGGGCTCGAGGCGATGAATTATAAAGTCATCAGTCCCCAAAGCGGTCCCAATGCCTCGGGAATTACCTCATTTACCAGTCTGGATAATCCGAAAGGGATTGAGTCGCTTTTCCCGGTGCTGCTTGAAAAGAACATCGTGCTGAGTTTTCGTCATGACCGTGACGGAGTGCCCTATTTGCGTTTCAGTCCCCATTTCTACAATACTCACTCAGAAATTGAAGCGGTATTGGAGGGGATAAGCAACGCTCGCACTTGACGAAACGCACAGATGCGTATTCTATCGGGCTGATTTTAACGCTGGCATCCTTTCACTATTTACGTGAGAATACAAATTGCTAAGCGGAAATTGAAACTTAACTGAGAGGGAATCGCATTGGACTTCAAAGAAATTAAAAAAATTGTAGAGCTCATGGACGAACATGGGCTTTCCCAGTTCAAACTTGAGCAGGACGAAACCAAGCTCGAATTGAAAAAGGGCGGGGACGTTGACATGCAGGCTATTCAGCAACTGATGGCCAGTGCTCCAGCACCTCAATATGCCGCTCCTGCTGCTCCTGCTCCTGCTGCTGCCGGAGAGCCCGCTGGACTTCCCGCTGGTGTTGAGGAAATCACTTCTCCCATGGTCGGAACTTTTTATGCGGCTCCTTCGCCAGACTCAGATGATTTTGTAAAAGTGGGAGCTAAGGTTTCTGCTGATTCACCCGTCTGTATCGTTGAGGCGATGAAAGTGATGAACGAGATCCAAGCCGAGATTGCTGGTGAGATCGTTGAGGTCCTCGTCGACAGCGGAACTGCCGTTCAATACGGCGAAGCGCTTTTCCGTGTCAAAACTTCCTAGTCGGCCTGCCCGCAAGCTGATTAGAACCCCCTTTACCGGGAGCCAAACGTCATGTTTAAAAATATTCTCGTAGCCAACCGGGGGGAAATTGCCCTCCGTGTCATTCGCGCCGCTAAAGAGCTCGGAGTTCGAACCACTGCGATCTATTCGGAAGCGGATGCGGACTCCATGCATGTGCATTTGGCGGACGATGCCATCTGCATTGGGCCAGCGGCGAGTGCTGACTCCTATTTGAAGATGGAAGCGATTCTGTCTGCGGCTGAAATCGCTAATGTCGACGCGATCCACCCCGGTTACGGATTTCTTTCTGAGAATCCCCGTTTTGCTGAACTCTGCGAGACTTGCAATGTGAAATTTATCGGGCCGTCAGCCGAGATCATCACGATGATGGGCGACAAGAACATGGCCCGCGCCACGGCAACCAAATATGGGGTTCCGGTGACACCGGGAACCGATGGAATTGTTGATACTGAGGAGGAAGCAATCAAAGCGGCTGACGAGATCGGTTATCCTGTCATGATCAAAGCGACCGCCGGTGGTGGTGGTCGTGGAATGCGCCCTGCGCTGAATAAGGCGAGTTTCGTGAGTGCTTTTCATGCGGCACGTCAGGAAGCAGAGGCTTGTTTTGGTAATCCCGACGTCTACATCGAGCATCTCGTTGAGAATCCTCACCACGTAGAGTTTCAGATTGTTGCCGACAGTCATGGAAATGTGAAAGAACTCGGTGAGCGGGATTGCTCAATGCAGCGTCGTAACCAGAAGATCATTGAGGAAACGCCTTCTCTACTTCTGACCGACGATTTGCGTCAGCGCATGGCAGAGGCTTCTGAACGACTCGTAAAGAATATCGGATACGAGAACTGCGGGACGATTGAGTATCTCGTCGATGATAACGAGAATTTCTACTTTATGGAGATGAACACCCGTATCCAGGTGGAGCATCCCATTACGGAGGAAGTTCGCGGTTGTGATCTCATCAAGGAGCAGATTCGGATTGCGGCAGGTGAGGCGCTTTCAGATCACGTGATATACAGTCAGCCTCGCGGTCATTCAATTGAGTGCCGCATCAATGCTGAGGATCCTTATAACAATTTTGCCCCCAGCCCCGGAAAAATTAATTTGTTCTACGCACCGGGCGGTCGCGGTGTTCGTGTTGATACACACGTCTACAGCGGCTACGAGGTGCCACCGAATTACGACTCCATGATCGCCAAATTGATTGTGACCGGAGCAACGCGTGAGATTGCAATTGCCCGTATGATTCGTTCACTCAATGAGTTCGTGATCAAAGGCATCAAGACGACAATTCCGTTTCAGGCTTCGATTATGAAGCACAACGCATTTCGGTCAGGCGACTACAATATTGCCTGGGTGGAGAAATTCCTCGCGTCACAGCCGTCTCCGCCGGAGGGATTTCCGGAGATCATGCTCGAAGAAGAGTAGGGTTTTTAGGAGCGTGAAGGACAAGTAACGGGGCGACGGCAAGCGTTGGAAGCGGGTTCGGTGGAGTCAGTGGCTGGCTAACGAAGAAACAAAAACTCTTTCGTTGTAAGCAGGGCTGCGATGAGATCTTCAAGCGATTCCTCGGTAGCAAGCTTCGCCTCCCGCCCTGTCGCGACCCGTGTCAGGATGCCGAGGAAAAGGACGTCGATTTGAGCAGCTTTTTTAGGATGGTTGCGAGCTTCGCGCAATAGGGCTGAGTAGGGATTCATAACGCCTTCGGTGAGTTCACCATTGTAGATCGCGAGTGACTGTGGGACTGAGGCGTCTCGATTAGCATTGGAAATACTCTGCCGATCAGACTGGCCGAAGGTCCTGAGAAAGTGCCCCCGGGGTGCCGGTGAGCTGATTTCGCTCGCGCGGTATAGCTTCGCGTGGGATGACTTCCACTGCAGAAAAGCCTTTTTTGAACCCACCTTATCGGACCGGGTCTTATCCAGCGCTTTCATCGAGCTTTTCTGGCGAGCCAACAGGGCGATTGCTTCCGGGGAAGGGGCACGTCCTTTTTGACGGGCTAAATGGTACCCTTCAGAAGTGCGTAACCAGGTGGCAACGGATTCGGCGGACTTTCCGTCAAATCTTGAGGCTCGAATTCTAAGGTCATTGAGACGGCTGATCCGGTCTGCATTTCTCTGGAAATGGGGGCGTTCAGGATCATCAACGACGAGAGTGACGAAGGTATCCCATATCTGCTCCGCACTGAGTCGTGTCAGGAAAGGAGCCTCAAAGTAAACACGTTCTCCCGGCGAATAGGATCTTGTCAGGGCTTTCCGTTGCCAGGCGTCCGATTTCATGACGGAGGAGAGAAAGCGCTTCAGATCATACTGATTGGTTTTCATCAACTGAATCAAACCCGACTCGAGAGCCGGATTGTGAGCAGCAGTCTCATCGCGAAGATCATCGAGAGGGGGAGGAACCAGCGCCGCCCCCCAAAGTTGTTCCCAGAGACGGTTCACGATGACCCGGGTGAAGCGGGGATTGGAAGAGGAGGTCAGCCAGTTGGCAAAGGTCTCCATCGGGAGCTCGCCGGGCTGAACCCTGACGGAATCCCCAAAAGAGGTGCGAGCGGTGATCTCGGCGAATGGTTTCGCATCGTCGTATTGATAGTCGTGTGGGAGTTTTAAGGGCCAATCTCTTTTCGTAACGGTGCCGAATCGCATCGGGATCGTCAGCTGATTGATGGATGGCTTCTCTGGACCTTTGATCTGAGTGTAAATATCCGGATACTTGCTTCCTCTTACATTGTAGGTGAACGCTGCCATCTCGTAGAAATCCCTTTGCGTCCATTTGTCGAAAGGATGGTTGTGGCATTGGGCGCACTCCATTCGGGTTCCTGCAAAAACTTGCATTAGGCCTCCAAAATTCTCGAGTGGCATTCCGAAGTCACGGAGAAAAAATCCGACGGCTCCCGCGTTCTCTTCTTCCCAAATGTTTCCCTGACGGCTCAATAGGTTTCGAACGAGCTGGTCGTAGGGGACATTGTCTGCGAGTGAGTCGATTAGCCACTGTGAATAGGCCTGCCCCGTGATGCCGCTTCGCGTGATTTCAACGTCCGTTGAGATTCGAAGCAGGTCGGCCCAGAAATGAAACCAGTGTTTGGCATAGCCTTCGGAGTTGAGTAGCGAATCGATGAGGCTCTCCCGCTTTCCGGGATCAGTCGAGCTGAGGAATTGATTTGCCTCTGCCAAAGTGGGAGCGCGGCCAATTGCCGTGAAATACACGCGGCGGAGAAATGTTGTGTCGGAAGCGGGTTCCGGAAGCTCGACTTCGTCGGAGGCACAGTCCCTTGTAATCCAATCGTCGATCTCCCCTCGCACAGGTAGGGTTGAGAGAGCGATGAAAGTGAGGAGTCCGGATGAAAGTCCGCGAAGAGAGCGCATTAATCGTAAAGGTTGGCTCAGCCTACTGTTTTTCGGTGAAACCCGTCAAAGGGCAATCACACGGGGTGGCGGGAGTGGGTTACCGATTTTGAAAAAGCTGATCGATGGCATCGCCCTATCTGCGCCACAGGGTGGCCTTGTTTTTCCGGCCTGAATTTTCTACTCTCAAAGTGATTTTGATTCATGAGGTTACTGCTTGCTGCCATCATTCTTTCCTTCTTAGCGACGCCATTGACCGCAGAAGAGATCCTCGGAGGTGTCGCTAAAGTCGATATTACGCGCCCCGGTGAACCGGCGGGAGAGAATCCATTGTGGGCGAAGGCTCTCGTTCTGAGTAAGGGCGAAACTCATGTCGTGATCGTGACGATTGACGCGGTGGCGATTGCCGAAATTGGATCGATTCAAGATCCGTATTTGGCTAATGTTAGATCAAAATTGGAAGCAACGATCGGAGTTCTTCCAGAGTCCATCGTCATTAACGCGAGTCATTGCCACGGGATCGTAGCGACAGATGTGGAGGCTCGAACGATTGAGGCGGTGACCAAAGCCTGGGAGAACCGAGTGCCTGTGAAGACGGGCGTGGGAACCGGAAGTGAGAATAGTATTTCTATCAACCGGAGGCTTCATCTTAATAACGGAAAGCAAAGCGACGTTCGTCATGCTTACGCGTTGCCGAATGATGAGGAGGTGGAGTCGGTGGGGCCAATCGATCCGGAAATTGGAATTCTCCGTATTGATCGAGTCGATAACAGCCAGCCTCTAGCACTCGTCTATAATTTTGCCTGTCACCCCATCATGGGAATTCCGAGCGGAGGTAATACGGCAGATTTGTCAGGCTTTGCATCGAATGTGATTGAACAGAATTTTGGTGAAGGAAACGCGATGGCTCTGTTTGTGCAGGGGTGCGGAGGAGACATCAATCCGGTGCTCTACAAGTCAGTGACTCAGCCGCGCGACGGGAAACCACTAGGCACTCGTTTAGGCTTGAGTGTTTTGGAAGCGGCACGAAACATTGAAACGAAATCCAACGGCAGTTTGTCGTTGCAGGCCCGGAAGGTTGCTTTCCCAAGAGCTGATCTTGCGGAGCGGATCGCCGGGATGGAAAAGGAGATCGATCAACTTATGATTTCGTTGAGAGGGACGACCTTAAACTTTGAAACCTTCCTGCCTCTTTATATGAAATACCAAATGTCAGGTGACTACCCATCGGCCACTTCCTATCGCTACCTTCAGGATGAGCTATTGAAGCAAGAGGACTGGAAGAAACTCGATTCTGACAATCGAAAGGCAATGGATGCTTATCTGAAAAACATTCGCTCAATGGAGGAGCTGACGCGAAAGCAAATCAATCTGGCGCTTTTACGGAAGCACGAAGCGCGGAATCAGAAGGCAGGTAAGACAGTCGAAGCCGAGGTCGTTGCTCTCGGAGTGGGGGATTTTAAAATGATCACGTTTCCTGCTGAACTGACTGTTCCGATCGGGCTGAATATTAAGAAAAAATCCCCTCACGAACATACATTCGTCGCCGGTTACACGAACGGATACCTTTACTATGCGCCAACCGCGATTCAGCTCAAAAATCGAGGAGGAGCACAGGAAGACAGCGATTGTCTTCTCGCTCCGGAGTGGCAGTCGATTTTTGAAAATCTCGCTATTTCACTTTTAGGAGACCTTTGAAGTTTCCTTACTATGCCAAAAAATCCATGAATACCCTATCGAACAACAACAGGAACCGACGTGATTTTCTCAAGACGGCAGGAGCTGCCTCCGTTGGTATAATGGCAACCGTCCCTACTTCCTCACTGGCTGCTGAAGGCGCTGTCATGATGGAGACAAAAGTAATTTCGCAGCAGCCCGAGTATTACTGTGGGTGGTCAACTTTGGCCCGGCGAGAGAACGGCGAGTTATGGGTGACCTGGTCAGGTGGGCGTGTTGCCCATGTATGTCCGTTCGGTCAGGTGCATGCGATGACTTCAAAAGACGATGGAAAAACCTGGACGTGGCCCCGGGTGCTTCTCGATGGAGCGATTGACGATCGAGATTCGGGTGTGCTTGAGACCGCAAAAGGGACTCTGATCGCGACTACTTTTACCTCTCTCGCTTATGAGTCATACATGGAGAAAGGGGCGCGGATGAGCGGACTCGGTCAAGACGGCTGGCAGACAGCCGCGTTTGGTGAAAAGGAGCTGAAGCAGTGGACTGCTTGCAATGATCGGCTCACTCCTGAAGAGCGGAAGGCGGAGCTTGGTGTGTGGGCGATTCGATCAGAGGATGGGGGGAAGACATGGGGAGAGCGACTTCCAACGGTCGTTAACAGTCCTCATGGGCCCACCCAGTTGAAGGATGGTCGATTGCTTTACGCTGGGAAAATGCTTTGGAGCGAAGGCAAGAAAATCGGCGTTTGTGAGTCAAATGACGATGGGAAAACCTGGCAATGGATCGCCGATATTCCAACACGGGAAGGGGACAATCCTGAGACCGAATACCATGAGTTACACGCGATTGAAGCGGCGGATGGAACGCTCATTGCCCAGATTCGAAATCATAGCGCTGAGAATAAAAGTTGGACGTTGCAGACCGAATCGAGCGATGGCGGGAAAACCTGGTCTATTCCTCATCCCATCACTTTTGGTCTTCCCTCACATCTAATGAAGCTGCGGGATGACCGACTCCTCATGACCTACGGACATCGCCGCGCACCCTTTGGAAATCAGGCACGGATTAGTTCTGATAACGGCAAAACCTGGGGGGAGCCGATGATTATTTCAGGTGATGGCGCCGGTGGTGACCTCGGATACCCAAGCACCGTTGAGCTCGGTGATGGGAGCCTTCTAACGGTGTGGTATGAGAAAATGACAGATGCGCCGCGAGCTGTTCTGCGTCAGGCGCATTGGAAGTTATCCGGAGATGCTTAGTGCGCGGTCGCTTCGCTGTTCACCTCCGCTTCGTGGTCATCATGATAATATTCCCGGGGGCGATACAGCTTGGCTACAATCATGAAGGCGAGTGATGCGACAAGCATGAGGCCTGTAAAGAACCAGAAGTAGTTGGCACCTTCAAGCCGGACGCGCCCGCCGACAAAGTAGTCGGTCGAGATGACGGGGCCTTCAGCGGCTGCTTCTGCTTTCGTGGGGATACCGAGTTCCTTTTTTCTCACTTCGAGCCAAGCTTCTTCAGGGCGGAAGTTATCCATGAAAGCAGTAAAGGCGGAAGGCTTGCTCTCAGAAGGAACCGATACTGAGATAATGGCTCCCTGGTCCCATTGTGTGAGATCCTTTTTATCTGCGCCTGTGCTGACGATACGCATGCGAGACTGGTCCAGCAGCGTGAACTGATAGGGATTGCCCCAGGGATCCTTCGCTCCGGCGAGGATTTCGGCTGCTTTTGCTTCTGACAGGACCGTATGATTTTGTTCAGCGACGGTCGTTGAGACTTTTGAAACGAGTTCCTCGAGGGCACTCTTCCCGTCGAAAGCGATACTGGTTCGAGCGCCGTCTTTATCAAAGGTAACGACGAGGTCGTCTGAGGTGCCGGTTTTTCCATCAAAGCCACCGTGCGAAATTTCGGTATCCGTGCCGGACAGCACCGTGGTGGGATCTTTGACCTGAATGAAATGATTGATCTGGGCAGTGACCTGATTGCCTAATGAGACCGCAAAAAGAAAAAGAGCCATGATCACTGACTTCATTGCTTTCGGAGCCTGCGTATAGGAGAACTCCAGACAAACGATGGACACCATCACTTCAGAGGCGGTGAGAGCAACGTAGGCGAAGAGTTGCCATGAAATGGAAGGGGCCTCTCCTGCATCAATTTTCATCTGAGCGATCGAAACCAAGGCGAAGGAAATCACCATGATAAAAAACCCGATGCCGATTTTACGGAGTGGGGTCAGTGTGAAAACGCGATCAACGAGCGGGTAGATCACATAGGAAAACAGCGGAATGAAAATGAGGATGAAAATGGGGTTGAGAGCCTGGATTTGACTTGGGAGCCATTCCACCCCGAGCCAGTTGCGGTTCATGTTTTCGGCCTGAAGAACCCACGAGGAGCCACTTTGGTCAAAAAGTGCCCAGAAGATGGCGACAAAAATGTAAATTGCCGCGAGTTTGAGAATCGCGCCGATTCCTTCTTTGCTAAGCAGTTCGCGTTGGAACTTTTTTCCGCCGGGCGGGATGTGCACGAACTTGTGACGGCCTGTCCAGAAAACAAGGGTGGCAAGAGCCATGAGAACGCCGGGAATACCAAACGCGAGATGTGGTCCATACCATTCAAGTAACCATGGGGTGAGAAGTGTGGATAGGAATGCGCCGAGATTGATCGACCAGTAAAACCAGTTGAAAATGCGGGGGAGGAGGTTCCGGTTCTTGTTGCCGAATTGATCGCCGACATGAGCGGAAACGCAGGGTTTGATGCCTCCTGACCCCACCGCAATCAGCCACAGTCCGGCCATGAGCCACGTGCTCGCTTCACCTGTCATTCCCATGAGGGCGAGCGCTAAGTGGCCGAGGCAGTAGACGACTGACAGAGTCATAATGACACGGTATTTCCCGAAGAAGAGATCTGCTAAGAGGGCGCCCAATACCGGCGTGAGATAGACGAGTGAGACAAAATGGTGGAAGCGTTCTGTGGCTTCTGTATCCGCCATCTGCGTTCCGGCTTTGTCTCCCATGAGCCAGAGATAGTTCACCATGAAAATGGTGAGGATGGTGCGCATCCCGTAGAAACTGAAACGCTCTGCCGCCTCGTTTCCGATGATGTAAGGGATGCCCGGAGGCATTTTATCGGTGTGGATCGCGGAGGTCTTGTAGCTCGACATGGCTACGTTTTCGCACGTTGAGCGCTGCGATGCAATACTGCAGATTTAATGCGGCATTTTTGTGGGGGAAGGGAGGAGGGCTTACCCTTCAATCACCTTCCTTGCCCAGGCGGCGGCGCCGAGAACACCGGCGTCGTCTTCGAGATCCGCAGCGACAATTCTGAAACCGTCTTTGTAGGTGTCGAGAACGCGATCCATCGTCGCCTGGCGGACCGTATCGAGATAGATGTCGGGCATCGCTTCAACGAGACCTCCGCCGAGGACGATCACGTCAGGTGCCATGAGGTGCACGACAGTGGCAACGCCGCATCCGAGGATGCTGGCGGCGCGCCTTACAATGTGTTCGATCTCTTCGTCACCGTCTTCGATCGCGGCGGCAAGTTTGCCACTCGTGATTTTTGAAATATCGGTGCCGCAACTGTTGAGTAGGTTCGGGGCGAGTCCGTGATAGGCCGCTCTGGCTGCTTCGGTCGCAATCTTGAGGCGTGAGCACTCTTTTTCCAAAGTGGAACCATCTTCTCCGTGGCCGGAGGTCTCGGGGAAGAGGGGGATATGACCGAGTTCCATGCAGGAGAGAGACGCGCCTTGAACCATGCGACCATTGATGACCGCTCCGGCGCCGATCCCGGTGCCGGGGAAAATGCCGACGGCACAACGAGCATCGCGTGCGGCACCTTCTTCATATTCGGCGTAGACGCCTGCATCGACATCGTTACAGATTACGGCGCGGCAGTTGAAGGTCTCTCCGATCGCATCTTCGATGTGAACGTTCCGCCATCCGAGATTGGGGGCTTCGACGAGCGTTCCGGTTTCAGGGTTAATCGGTCCGGGGCAGCCAACGCCGATTCCGGCGATGTGGGATGAATCTACGCTGGCGTCAGCGAGAGCTTCTTCGATCACCGATTCCATGCGAGTGAGCCCGGCTTCGGAACCTCTGGCACCCTGTGTCTTCTGCTTCGATTTCCCAAGTGTCTGGTAGTCGTCGTTGAAAACTTTGGCGAGCATTTTGGTGCCGCCGAGATCGAATCCGACCCAGACGCGACCCTGCTAGTGTTTGACCTTTTTCTTGCTCATGAAATGATTCGCGTTGCCTCTTCACGCGCCCAGAGGTCGGCGTCGAGCAGCGTTTCCAGTGAGGGTTGTTGGACGACTTCGTGATTCGACATCACGGTCTCAACCGTATTCCAAATTCCGGGGAAACTGAGATTCCCGGAAAGAAAAGAACTCACAGCGACTTCGTTGGCGGCGTTGAGAACGGCGGGAAGTGTGCCGCCGACAGTGCCTGCTTCTTTGGCGAGATTCAGTGCTGGGAAATCTTCGTATCGAGGGCGTTCAAAGTCGAGTTTTGCAAGCTCTGCAAAATCAAGAGGTGCCAACGTATTCGGGACCCGCTCCGGCCAGGTGATGGCGTATTGGATCGGGAAACACATATCAGTCGTGCTGAGCTGGGCGAGGATCGATCCATCGATGAACTCGACCATGCTGTGGACGATGCTCTGGGGGTGGACGATGACGTCGACTCGATCCATTTCGATATCAAAAAGCCAGCGCGCTTCGATCATTTCGAGGCCCTTGTTAAAGAGTGTTGCCGAGTCGATCGAGATTTTTTGTCCCATCTCCCAGGTGGGATGCTTGAGAGCGCGGGCGACGGTGACGTCAGCCAGCTCATCGGAAGGCAACTCACGAAAAGGACCGCCCGATGCGGTGAGAATAAGTCGCGAAACATCGGCAGCCGGTTTCCCTTCGAGGCACTGAAAGATGGCGTTGTGCTCCGAGTCGACGGGTAAAATTTTGACGCCCTTTTCGCGGGCGGCGGTCATGACCTGTTCGCCTGCCATGACCAAAATTTCTTTGCTCGCGACCGCGATGTCTTTTCCTGCTTCGATTGCGGCGAGGGCGGGGCGAAGTCCAGCGACGCCGACGATGGCGATGAGAACGATGTCGGCTTCGGGAAGTGTTGCGAGTTCGATGAGCCCCTCTTCACCCGCATGGAGCGTGACGGAGTCAGCGATTTTCGTCTTGAGTTGATCCAACCCTGTTGGGTCAAAGAGGCAACCCTGCTGTATTCCAAATTCGTTGAGCTGATTCGCCAGTGAATCGACGCTGCGATTCGCGGCGAGGCCGATCAATTCGATGCGGTCGGAAAGGTCTCGTGCCACTTTGAGGCTGCTCTCACCGATCGATCCGGTAGAGCCGAGGACGACGACTTTTTTACGGGGCGGGCCTTCAGGCATATTAGTTTAGCCGAAAATGAGCAGGTAAATGTAGAGCAGGGGAGCGGTAAAGATGACGGAGTCTATCAAATCCAGAAAGCCACCAATGCCCGGCATTAGCTGGCCGCTGTCTTTGACTTCAAGACTCCGTTTCAGAATTGATTCAGCCAGGTCTCCGAGCACCGCAACCAGTCCAAGAATGATGGCAAGAACCGCGGCGTGAATCGGAGTGATGATGGGGATTTTATCTCCCACGAGAAAGTAGAACGAAAAGCTGCCGATCAGGGCGAAAAGAATAGCGCCGCCAAAGCCCTGCCAGGTTTTTCCGGGGCTGACATGAGGCACCATTTTGTCTCGCCCTATCAAGGAGCCAACCGCATAGGCACCCATATCGGTCAGCTTGGTCACCATGACGAGGAAGACGAGATAGTAGTGAGCCGAGGGATTGCCGTCGACGTCGGTCAGCGGAAGCATGAGCAACTTCGGGACGAAGCTGAAGAGAATCACGCAGTAGATGAAACCAAAGATTGTCGCCGCAATTTCGTCGAGAGTGCGGAAGCCTTCGAGCGGGTGTCGCATTCGTTCCAGCACTACCAGGGTAACGAGAAGTGAAATGGCGAGACCGTCGAGTTCACCATACCAAGCGGGCTTAAAGCCCCAGAACGGTGCGAGTAGGAGAACGATGAACGCAATGCTGACGCCGTAGGTCTGCCAGCGGAATCGTCGGAACCCCCGAATCGGGAAAAGTCGAAAATACTCGATCAGCGCACCAATCGCCAGAATCGACCAAAGAACCGCGTAGATCCAGTCCTGACCGGACCAGAAGGCGATTCCAAGAAGCGCGAGGAGGCACACCGTACTGATGAGACGGTTCACGAAAGTGCGTCGTTTTGAGATCGCCACTTTTGCAGCGGGGGGCGATTCGATGGGGGCTTCGTCGGCTGAAGAGTCCGGCATGGGGCGGGTTCTTAAAAAGTATGAAACAATGCACTAGCGGAGTTGGCAATGAATAAAACGGAAATCAGGTGACTGGATTGCCCTCTTGAAAGGGTTGCGAAACCCCCGTTTTTGCCCGAATACTGCCTCATTATGGCCAAAAAACCAGTCGTTCTGATTATTCGTGATGGATGGGGTGATAACCCCGCAGGTGCCGAGATGGCAGAGAAGGTGGGCGATTGCCCGCGTCTCGCCGACACGCCGTTTACCGACGAAATGCATGCGAAGTATCCTGTGGCTCATTTGAGCTGCAGCGGAATGGACGTGGGGCTTCCCGAAGGTCAGATGGGTAATTCCGAAGTGGGACACCTCAATTTGGGTGCGGGGCGCATCGTTTATCAGGATTTTACCCGCATTAATAAGACAATCGATGACGGCGAACTCGCTTCGAATGCTATTTTGAAAGAGGCTTTTGCGAAAGCAGCTGGTTCACGTCTTCATTTGTTGGGGCTCGTTTCTGATGGCGGTGTTCACAGTCACCAGGATCATCTCTGTGCGCTCGCTACGGCGGCTAAAGCGGCTGGTGTGAGTGATATCATGGTCCATGCGATCACGGATGGGCGCGACACTTCCCCGACTGGAGGTCAGAAATATCTCAGCTATTGCGAAGACCAGCTCGCTGAGTCCGGTGCCAAAATCGCGACGGTGATTGGCCGCTATTTTGCGATGGATAGAGACAAGCGATGGGATCGAGTGAAGCTCGCCTGGGATGCCATTGTGCACGGTAAAGGTGAGGCGAAAGATATTCTCGCTTCCGCGGCAGTGGCTGAGAAATACGCGGAAGACGTCACTGATGAGTTCATGCAGCCAATGATTTTTGACGCGGTTGATGAGCAGCGTGTTCGAGATGGGGATGTTGTTTTGTTTTTCAACTACCGGGCAGATCGGGCGCGTGAGTTGAGCATCGCTTTTCTAAAAGAAGATTTCGATGGGTTCGATCGCGGTGCGGTTCCCAAAGTCAGTTATTGCACGATGACCCAGTATGACGAGACCTATGGCTGCCCGGCCGTATTTCCTCCTGTGGAGCTAACCAACACGCTCGGTGAAGTCGTTTCAAGAGCAGGAATGACTCAGCTGCGAATTGCAGAAACGGAGAAATACCCGCACGTTTCCTTTTTCTTTAACGGCGGCGTTGAGGTGGAGAATGCCGGCGAGGACAGGCAGATGCTTCAGTCTCCTCAGGACGTCGCGACTTATGATGAAAAGCCGGAGATGTCGGCGGAAGGAGTCACTCAGACGATCTTGGATCGCATCGAGAATTACGACATGGCGATCATCAACTTCGCCAACCCCGATATGGTCGGTCACACGGGAGATGTGCCTGCGGCGATCAAAGCGGTCGAGTGCATCGACGAATGCGTGCACCGTGTCGTGGAAAAAGTTCTTTCGTCGGGAGGAAAGTTACTCATCACTGCAGACCACGGAAACTGCGAGGAAATGATCAACGCCGATGGGTCACCTCAGACAGCGCATACCACGAATTTAGTTCACCTCATTTACGTCGGCGACGATGGGGATGACGTTACCTTGAGGAGCGGAAAGCTCGGTGATATTGCTCCGACGATTCTCGGCTTGTTAGGTTTAGAGCAGCCTGAGGAGATGACGGGTGAGTCGCTGCTCTCGAGCACATAGTTCTCGAGCTTGGCTTCTTTTCGAATCAAAACCTGAATTCAGCCCTGCTTCGCTCTCAAGTGTGCTGCCGAAACCGTCGACATTGACGTCATTGTCCGTGTAGCCGCCCCAGAGTCCGACACGCCATTGATCGGATAGTGCTTCGCTGCGGCCGAACATGATAGAGGTGCTATCAATTGTCGATTCGGTGCGGTTCTCATCAGGATCCTGAGTTCCTCTTCCCATGTAACCGGTAATAAAGGCATGGGACTCGTCTATTGGTTCGTTGACGGTTACGCCAACTTGGATCTCGCGAGTGAAAAGTCCGTTGCGCTCGTTTGAGGCGACACCGGAGTTGCTTCCTCCGCCAGTGCGCAGACTGGAGAAATCTGCCGAGAAAAGAGAAAACACTTCTGAGCCCTGTGAGCGCACGTAGTTGTCAGCGGCAGCTGCGACGTTTTGTCCAGACGCGTTGCCTGCAGCCTGTTTGAGTTCGTTTTCATCAAGATCGCCAAGAGCATTCAAAACGCCTCGGAAATTCACTGCCGCAGGCTCGTCTCGATAGTCCTCCTCTTCATCGTAGTCGCCTTTGGGAGCGGCTTCGAAGAAGATGCGCCCGCCTTCTTCCTCTTCGGAATCACGACTACGAGGTCGGTCGAGGTAGGTATTCGCTTTGATATTTCCTGTATTGAGGAAATCACCAGTAAACAGGTGGTCAAAGTAGACGGCATTCGATGATCTGTATGAGAGTGCTCCGGAATTAGTAAACGGCCCATCAAATTGGCCTTCAAAGTAAAGGCTTGAGCCTTCGTAGCTTGTGATCGTGCCGGAGTTTTCGAAAACGCTAATCCCATTGTATCCCGTTTGAATCAGGCCTGATTGCACCATAGAGCCGTTAAAATCTCCGCAGTGCTCTATGCCATAGCCCCACATTGAGGCTATTTCGCCAGCGAACGAGAACGTGCTCGGCCCGGTCGTGTGGGAAGATCTGCTATCGCTATCATCGCTTTCGTCTCTGGCATACATGCTCAAGAGAATATCAATGGCTCCGCGATAGTCACCAGTTACGCGAGAGGTTTCGTCGAAGATAAATTCGGCACCGCTAAACGGTGTCGGAAGAAAGATAGGAGAGCCCTCGTCCCCATCTATCAAACCTCGAAAAATGAGTCGGTCACCTGTGGAAAACTCTCTGGGAATCTCGATGCCGCCAAACTCCGAACCTTCAATAATGAATTCTTCACCTGAAAGTAAGGGCGAAAGGCAAAAAACAAAAACGGCGAGTAACAGGTGATTAAGGTGTTCTGTGTGATAATAATCACGATACCTTAAAATTTATAATTTCTCTTTTATGGCTGAGCATGAGAGAGCTTCAGAAAACGCTCCCTTGCATAGAGGGCGCTGACCTGGCTAGGTGTGAAAGGTCTTGGGACCGAGCCGACTACAAATCCTTTTCTGTCGGCGGGAAACGTTTCCTCGCGGCGCTGTCGAGTGGCGCTCCGGTGCGCATATTCCACCATTCTGCGGCGCGTTTGGCGTCGTGAAGCGGATTGGGAATCGGCATGGCTGCGATGACTTCGCTTTGCCAGGCCTTGAGCTTTTTGTTCAGGTCTGCGACGCGGCCTGCTTTCTCTTTCGAGAGATCGTTCGTTTCTCCGAGATCGGCTTTGAGGTTGTAGAGTTCGACCTTGTTGGTGTTATCGAGATACTGAATCAATTTCCATTCGCCCTCGATGATGGCGGAGGCAGGACGATGATGGTGGAAGTGCGGGTAATGAAAGTGAATCGCTGATCGTCCGACTTTCGCGGTGTTGTCAGCGAGAACGGGAAGAAGGCTCTTTCCATCGATAGTCTGGTTCGCAGGAAGTTTGGCCCCTGCCAGTTCTACGACGGTCGGATAAAAATCGTAGCTGATCGCAACGGTGGAGGTTTCCGATGCTGGCTTCACTAGTGGCGGGTATTTCACAATCAGAGGAACGCGGATGCCGCCTTCGTAGAGTTGACCTTTTTCGCCGCGCAGTGGGGCATTGCTAGTCACGTTGTCATCGGCTTCAGGGGTGTAGTCGTAGCGGCGGTAGAGGCCGCCGTTGTCGGAGGTGAAAATGATCATTGTCTTCTCCGTAACCCCTGCGTCGTCGACGGCTTCGATGACGCTTCCGACGAGATCGTCGAGCTGCTCGGTCATGGCTGCGTAGACCGGGTGGGGAAGGTCCCGTTTTCTTTCAGCGGCTTTCTTTTTGTATTTTTCGACGACGGCCGATTTCGATGCGAGTGGGATGTGGACGGCGTAAGGGGAGACCACGAGGAAGAACGGCTTTTTCTTATTCTGCTCGACGAAGTTCACCGCAAGGCTCGCCTCGAAGTCGGTTCTAAATTGATCGGGCTCCGGTTGGACGGATTTGTCGCCGTGTTGAACGCGGAATTTTCCGGGGAGAAAAGCACCTCCGACGACAGCCGACCAGTCATAGCCCTGATGCTCGGGTTGAAACTGAGGGCCGTTACCGAGATGCCATTTTCCCACATAACCGGTCGTGTAGCCGGCACCCTTTAGTGACTCCGCAATCGTGACGGTGTCGAGTGGCAGCGCCATTGCGGTGAGCGGCGTTTGCACGGTTTCGAAAGGGCGCCAGTGTCCGGGGATGTGAGCGGTGATTCCGATGCGAGCCTGGTTTTGCCCCGACTGAACGGCGCAACGCGTCGGAGAGCAGACCGCCCCGGCGGCGTAGAAGTCGGTGAATCGGATCCCTTCTTTGGCGAGGCTGTCGATGTGGGGTGTGTCGATGAAATCGTTGCCGTAGCAACCGAGGTCGCTCCAGCCAAGGTCGTCAGCCATGATGAGAACGATGTTCGGTTTCGTTTCGTCGGCGAAAGACGGGGTGAGCAGGGCGAGGGAACTCAAAATAGTAAAGAGGTAAATTTTCATTGTTTGAGTTTAAGGTTATTGAATAACGTGCCCGGGAAAAGGGCGTCATGCGGCTACTCCTTATACTACCTGACATACAAATATGACCCGATTCGCCATTTTCTCTTTTGCTCTCAGTTTTTTACCCCTCGCCGGGTTTTCTCAAACCAAGTTGGAATACGCTCCGGCTTCGGCGGATAATCCGCTCAAAGGGTTCGTGCCCTATGTCGATACCGATGCGTGGGAGCGGTTTCCGCACAGCATGGAGTTCACTTATTTTGCTATCAATGATCTCATGCAGGGGTATGACACCTTTGATTGGTCACCGATTGAGAAAGTGCTGAAGGTCACTCAGGAGCGGGGTGTTCAGCTTACGTTTCGCGTCATGATGGAGTATCCGGAGCGCGGGTTGCTCGTGCCTCAGTTTCTTGTCGATGAAGGCGTGAAAATTACGAAATGGGAATCCAAGGAGAGTGATAGTGGTATTTGTTACACTCCGGATTATGAAGATCCTCGATTGCGACGGGCTTTGGAGGCTTTCATTGCAGCGATGGGCGAAAAATATGATGGTGATCCTCGCGTCAGCTATCTCACCGCGGGTCTACTTGGCTTATGGGGCGAGTGGCACAATTATCCGAGAGAGGAACTCGGGGCGTCGAAAGAAACGGAGAGTCTTGTTCTGGATGCGTACGAAAAAGCATTTTCAAAGACGCCGATTCTTCTCCGCTACCCTGCCGGCGAAGATCACTATGCTCATGGGTCCAATCACCTTCGTCCCTTTGGCTACCATGACGACTCATTCAATTGGGCCACGCTCGATACCGGAAAGAAGCAGGACGATTGGTTTTTTATGCCGCTTGTGAATGGAGCCGGCGCTGCCGAAAAGTGGAAGACGCAACCGATCGGTGGTGAGTTGCGACCGGAGCTTTGGAAAAAGAGTTTTACGGGGAATCCTCATAAGAAGTCCCAGGGATTTGAGGCCTGTGTGGACGCGACGCATGCGACCTGGTTGATGGACTCGGGATTGTTTGAAAAGCGATTCCCTCTTCCCGAAGATCGGAAAGCGAAGGCGATGAAAGCGGCGCAAATGTTGGGGTATGAATTACATGTTTCTGAGTGGCAGGTCATTGACGGCGAGGTTCAGATCACGGTCGAGAATCAGGGCGCGGCTCCGTTTTACCATCAGTGGCAGGCGGAGCTTGAGGCGGATGGGAAAAGCATCGCGATGTTTGACCTTCGGGGGATCCTTCCGGGGCAGTCGAAAGTTTGGACTGCGAAGGCCGGGGCTGATGGCGCCGGGTATCGGCTGAGAGTTGCTAACCCGATGGCGGGAGGAAAGCCGCTTCGCTTTGCTAATAAAGAGCAGGGTGCTGAGTGGTTGGTGCTTCCGTGAATGTGGTCTTCTCGCTCTGGGAGAAGTTCGGAGACTCCCGTCTCGGTGGTAGGCGAACTGTGAAATGCGGAGAAGTCTCGCACAAAGGCACCAAGCCACAAAGCGGTCAGGATCTGAAATGAATCATAAAACCTTTGTGCCTTGGTGGCTTTGTTCGAGCACCTCAACTTGGCTGGTGGGCTTTGGGTCATCACTCGGAGTGTGATGGGCACGTAGGGCTTCGCGCAAGATTGGAAGCCCTCGCCGTTACGCGATCTCGTCAGGGGTATTCGGGGCTAATTCTGGCACACTACGGTTGTTATGAGTCCTAATCGCTTCTGCTCAGGTCCTGTCTCCCGTCGTAGTTTTCTCGAAGTCGGAGGGCTCAGTGCTGCCGGTTTGGGATTGAGTGACTTTCTTCGCTACGAGGCGAATGCCGCTTCACACGATGCCAATCATGTCTCGAATGACAATTCGGTGATCTTCATCTGGCTTCCGGGAGGGATGCCGCACATGGAGACGTATGACATGAAGCCGGACGCCCCGATGGAATATCGTGGCGAGTTTGGTCCCATCAAAACGAACGTCCCCGGAATGGATATTTGCGAGCTGCTCCCGCTTCACGCGAAGATTGCTGACAAGTTCACGATCGTTCGTTCGTTGCATCACGAATTTTCGGATCATGGCGGCGCTCACAAACGCATGATGACGGGACGTCCTCCCAAGGTCCCGACGGGCACGGTGAACGACGCCCCTGCGGTGACCAACATTGTGAAAGAAATTCTCGGCGGCACGGTTGCTGAATCAGGAATGCCCACGTGTGTCGCGGCGGTGGATACGAACCGTCATGCCGTAGATACTTTTGCGTTAGGTCCTGCTTATCTGGGCGCTGCAAAAACGCCGTTCATCGTTGCCGGTGATCCGAGCGATCCCGCTTTCAAGGTCCAAAACATCGGCGTGAAGAAGGCCATGGAGGCTCGTCTTGAAGACCGGCTCGCGATGCTCAAGGGAATGGACCGTTTGCGCCGCGAGGTCGATGAAAGCGGAATCATGGAAGCGATGGATTCTTTCAACAGTCAGGCCATGGAAATGCTGACGAGTGAGCAGGTCCGCGACGCGTTTGACCTGACTCAGGAAGATGGCAAAACGCGCGAGCGATACGGGCATCATGCTTATGGGCAACGAGGCTTGCTCGCACGACGTCTCGTCGAAGCGGGGAGTCGATTTGTCACGGCAGTCTGGGAGAATCCGACGCCGGGAAAAACAATTCCGAAAAACTGCGCCTCGAATTGGGATTCGCATTCAGTGAACTGTCACATTTTTGAAGACCTGAAGTGGCGGATGCCTCGTTATGATCAGGCGCTCTCTGCTCTGATCGAAGATATCTACAATCGTGGGATGGATGAAAAAGTGATGGTTGTTGTGGCGAGTGATTTTGGCCACACCCCGAAAATCAATCCGGCACGAGGCAATAAGTCAAAAGTGATCCAGCCGGGCCGCGATCACTGGCCGAAAGCAATGTCTGTGCTCGTCTCCGGAGGGAACGCTCCGATGGGACAAGTCATCGGTGCGACGGATTCGAAAGGGGAGCATCCGATTGAGCGGATCATGACGCCGAATGATCTCTGGGCGACGGTGTATCAGCATTTGGGAATCGACTATAACGACTACCTTCAGAATCTCGATGGACTTCCCATGCAGATCCTTCCGTTTGGTAAGCCGATCGAAGAGCTTGCTCCCATGGCTTGATATCATGATTTTTCGACTCTCATTTTTTGTTTCTGCCGTGTTCTTCGCCGCGATGTCGGTGGAGGCTACCGAGTTCGTTTTGCACAGCGGAACTGGTGGCGGTTCGGTTGAGATTGCAGGACCGGATGACAGGGCCCAGGTCATCGCGATGACGAAGCAGGATAGAGACATCACTCGTGAGGTCGCCTTTCGAATCGAGCCTTCGGGGTTTGCTGCTATCGATTCCACAGGTTATGTGACTCCTTTGAAAAACGGGAAAGGCCTCATCATTGCAAAGGTGTCAGGCGAGGTTCCGGTAGAAGTAAAAGCTCCCATCTCGGTTTCGAATTTTGAAACGCAGCGACCTATCAGTTTTCCCAATGATGTGGTTCCGGTGATTACGCGCAATCACTGCAACGCGGGCGCTTGTCATGCAAAGGCGTCGGGGCAAAATGGATTTCAGCTCTCGCTTCTCGGGTACGAGCCTCAGGATGACTTCGAGCAAATTGTGACTCACTCGCGAGGACGGCGGGTCACCCCGTCCGCAGCGGCTCATAGTTTGGTTCTGCAGAAGGCAACGGGGGATCTTCCTCACCAAGGTGGTGCTCGTCTCGACAAGAATTCGGCTGATTACACAACGATTCGTCGCTGGATTGAAGAGGGACTTGCGTACCGCCCCGAGAATGATCCTGACATTGAGCGAATTGAAGTGTTTCCAAAGTCGATCGTGACGAAGCCGGGTTCAAAGCAGCAGCTCGCGGTGACCGCTTATTTTAGCGACGGAACGAAGCGTGATATCACACGCCTCGCGCAATACGAAGCGAATCAGCCTGATCTCGCCGAAGCGGGTGAGAGTGGCCTCATTACGATTCAGGAAAAGACGGGCAGCACCGCTGTTCTGCTCCGGTTTCAGGAGCACATCGATACCTTTGTTGCAACGATCCCGCAGGGAAGCCCGATTGGTAATATGCCTCAGCCGCGCAACTTTATTGATGAGCGGATTTTTAAACAGCTCAGTTTGATGGGGCTGCCACCGTCCGGGGAAATTGATGACGGGGTTTTTCTTCGCCGCGTCACTCTGGATATTGCGGGACGTCTTCCGACAGTGGAGGAGACCGAGGCGTTTTTGGTTTCAGTGGATCCAAAGAAGCGCGCTGCGAAGATTGATGTGCTTCTCGCGAGTCCTGATTATGCCGATTACTTCGCGGGCAAATGGACGGCGATTTTGCGCAATAAAGTGGACCGTGGTCGCGATTGGGTCGCCCGGGATTCCCATGCCTTTCATGCCTGGGTTCGGACGAGTATCAATGAGAACAAACCTTTCGATCAGTTCGCGAGCGAGCTCGTCGTTGCCAGCGGAAAAGCGATCGAAAATCCTGCGGTGAGTTGGTATCGAGTCGTGAAGGATCAGAAAGAACGGATGGAAAATGTCGCTCAGATTTTTCTCGGGATTCGCATGCAGTGCGCGCAATGCCACCATCACCCCTATGAGCAGTGGAGCATGGATGACTACTTTGCATTCACGGCTTTTTTCTCCACGATCGAAACGAAAAACATCAAGAAGCTGCCCGAAGAGGATATATATTTTCATGGCCGAAAGTTGGCTCTGATGAAGAACCCGGCTTCCGGTGAGAACATGAAGCCAAAGCTCCTCGGCGATGCGGAACCGCTCGATATTCCAGCGATGAAGGATCCTCGATTTGATCTCGCGAATTGGATGCGCGCGAAAGAGAATCCTTACCTCGCGCGTGTTCTCGTGAACCGATATTGGAAACACTTTTTCAGTCGTGGCCTCGTCGAGCCGGAAGATGATATTCGTCCGACGAATCCAGCGACCCATCCTGAGTTGCTCGAAGCGTTAGCAGATTCATTCCGTGAAAGTAATTTTGATCTCAAGGAGTTGGTTCGGACGATCTGCAACAGCCGCACTTACCAACTAAGCTCGGATCCCAATGACAACAATGCCGACGACGTCCAGAACTACGCGAGGTATTATCCCAAGCGTTTGCCGGCGGAAGTGCTGCTGGATTCAGTCAACGATATCACCGGCGCGACGAATACTTTTTCACGTCAGCCGCAGGCGGTGAAAGCAGTTGCGTTGCCGAATGAAAAGGGAACGCAGGAGTCAGAATTTCTGATGATGTTCGGACGCCCGACGATGGACACGGCCTGTGAGTGTGAAAGAACCGGCGAGGCGAATCTCGGTCAAAGCTTGCACCTCTTAAATTCCGATACGATTCAAAAGAAACTCACCGCTTCGACGGGGCGTGCTGCGACGTTGGCGAAAGCTAAAGACCGGAGCGATGAGGAGCGAATCACGGAGCTTTATTTTCAGGCGATGTCCCGAAAGCCTGATGCGAGTGAGATGGGCATTGCGCAGGCCCATCTGAAAAAGAAGCGCGATCGATCGGCGGCGGATCCGAAAGTACTCCCGCCGGCTCAAGCCGAGCAGGAAGCTTTTGAAGACATTATCTGGGTGCTCCTGAATACGAAGGAATTCATGTTCAATCGCTAGAGCTCGTTGGGTGTAATCTCCAGCCCCCAGCCTCAGATTACATGAGGTGTCCAGTCAATCTAATGCAAATTCATTGCATTAGATTGACTGGATCTTGAAGTTGTATTAATTTTATGGTAAGTGCAAAAAACTTATTACTGTTTTCACGATCGTCGTTCTTGGATTGGTTAGCCAGCTCCAAGCTGAACCTGGTGTCACCTACACCGGCAAACTCACTGGAATTGACTGTGATGGGTGCAAGCGCTCCATTGCCTCCTCAATCGCCAAGTTCAAGGGGGTTAAGACGATCAAAATCGTCAAAAAATCGTCTGGTTCTCATGTGATGACCGTCGCGACCAATGGTGCGAAGGCGATTTCTAAAACCGAGGTGTCCAACGCCCTTGGTAAAGATTCGCACTATAAGATCGTTTCCTGGAAGTCCCGCAAAACGAGCTAGCGATTCGAAGGTGAGCGGTTAGAGCGATCTAACTCTCTTGTGTGAAGCACCAAACCCTGTTAAGTGAGGGGGGTGAGCACTCCTGATAACGAAATGGCAGAAAAGCGGATTGTCGTGCAATGCGACGACCTCTGTTTTCGTTACGGGAAGCCATGGGTGCTCGAAGACGTTTCCTTCAAAGTTCCGGAAGGAGAGTCACTCTGCATAATCGGCCCGAATGGTGGCGGCAAATCAACGCTGCTGAAACTACTCCTCGGTCTACTTGAACCTGGAAAAGGTTCGCTCAGCTTGTTCGGAGAGCCGTGCGAAAAAGTGCGTTCCCGGATCGGCTACGTTCCGCAGTCGATGCAATTTGACCGGATGTTCCCGATCTCGGCGATCGACATTGTTCTGATGGGGAGGCTCGACCGTCTCAAGGTGGGGCGTTTTTCGAAAGAGTGTCGCGCTGTTGCTGCGGATGCGCTCGACGAAGTCGGGTTGGCCGACATGGCGAATCGTCCCTTCTCCGATCTATCCGGAGGCGAACGTCAGCGTGTCATGATTGCGCGTGCGCTGGCCTGCGAGCCTGACCTACTTTTACTCGATGAGCCGACTGCCAATGTGGATCTCTCCGTTGAGGAGCAGTTTCTTGAGACTCTTGTCGAGCTCCGCAAAAAGATGACGATTCTCGTGGTGACGCATGATCTCGATATTGTATCTCTCGTAGGCGATTCGGTTCTCTGTGTGAACCATCGAGTGCATCGCCATTCGCTTCCCCTTTCGGGTGAGACAATCAAGGAAATCTACAGTGGTCGCAGACGTCTTGAGCACGATAGGCGTGCCCGTCACAATCATGGAGATCATTCCGCGTGCCAGCATGACTGAATTCCTCCACGCCATACAGGAGGTTTCGTTCATTCGTTACGCGCTCCTCGCAGGAATCGTTTCCAGTCTCACATTCGGTGTCGTCGGAACCTTTGTCGTGACCCGTCGTATCGGTTACATCGCAGCGGCGATTGCTCACAGCATTCTCGGTGGAATCGGAGCCTCAATCTATTTCAGTCGTGTTTATGAGTTGGCCTGGCTTACGCCCATGGTTGGTGCTGTCGTTGCCGCTTTGCTTTCCGCGGCAGTGATCGGTTGGGTCAGCCTTCGGACCAGCGAGAGGGAAGATACCATCATTGGGGCGATATGGGCGTTTGGTATGGCGACGGGACTTCTCTTCATGCATTACGCGCCGGGGAAAGCGGTGAATTTGGAGAGCTATATTTTCGGAGACATTTTACTTACCTCGAGGAGCGATGTCATCGCGACGGTGGTGTTGGCCGCGATCATTTTGACCCTTGTGGGGTTGTTCTATCACAAGCTTGTTGCGGTGTGTTTTGATGAAGAGTTTGCGCGGTTACGTGGTATCTCATCCAACTTGTACTACCTGCTGCTTCTTGCGATTACCGCAATTAGTATGGTTTTATTAGTGAGAGTCGCGGGCATTATCCTTTCGCTTGCGCTTCTGGTTCTCCCCGCCGCCACCGCTTCCCGGTTTTCGAGGCAGATGTGGGTGGTGATGCTAATGGCGCTTGGGCTGGCACTCGTCTATAACGCCGGTGGGCTTGCGGTTAGCTTTGCCATTGATACACCGACGGGGCCCTTCATCGTCTTCGTGGCATCGGTCGTTTACGGGTTATCTTTTCTGTTGAAAGGGAAGCGTTAGCGGCGCTTTAAGGCCGGGGGCGCTCACGGCATAAAAAAACCGGAAGCCTCTTGCGAGAACCTCCGGCTTCCTTGGGGGGGAAGATTAAAACTAGGATTGTGCGGTGCCGTTGGTGGCTTGTTCAATCATGGCAGCCAATGCCGCTTTGGGTTGTCCGCCACGAGTTCCTACAACTGGCTCGCCGTCTTTGAAAACGATGAGAGTGGGAACTGAGCGAACTTCAAACCGCGCTGCGAGATCCTGTGCTGCGTCGATGTCGACTTTGGCAATGATTGCTTCGCCGTCTTTGTCTGCGGCAAGCTCTTCGAGAACGGGGGCGAGCATCTTGCAGGGGCCGCACCATTCCGCGTGGAAGTCTACGAGCACCGGAACCGTTGCGTCTGCAAGGGTTTGGTCGAAATTGTCTGAGGTGAGATCAATGGTCTTCATAATAGTTAAGGAACGAAGGTTCGTTCCTATTAAGTCGTTTATTTCTGCTATTCCTTACGATCTCATGCAATAAATAGGTGTATGAAACGTGACGATTCTTCCCCGGGTGCTTATCTGGACTCTGTCGATGAGCCTCAAAAATCTCTTCTCATGGCGATCCGTGAGTTGATCATCGAAGTCGCTCCCAATGCCGTGGAGGGCATCGATTACGGAATGCTTGGCTTTGGAGATATCGCCAATCTCGCGGCTCAGAAAAACTACGTAAGCCTCTATGTCGCTCCATTGGCTTTAGCTGCATTCCAGAAGCAGCACCCATCGATCAATTGCGGGAAGAGCTGCCTTCGATTCAGTTCGATAGCTCAATTTGAAAAAGTTGGAGGCGATGCCATTCGCGAGCTACTGGAGGCCGTCGTCGCTCTACCACCTGAGCAACGCAGCTGTTGAAAACTAATAAACCTTCCGATTCCCTGCCCAGTTGCCACGAGGGACATTGGTAAGCTTCACGAAGACTCGGTCAGCGGGCGCTTGCAACTCGGCTTCGGCAAGTTCTGAAAGTGCGAGACAAAGGGCGTTCGCGGGATCGGATGAAAGTTCGATTCCCTCGATTTCAAAAAGCGCGGTTGGACCGTCCGTTCCTCCGAAGAGCATCGGCGCTCCGGTTGAAGCCGTCGCCATCATGATGGACTCCGGCTTGCCTAGTTCGCGGGCGGCAATGGTCGTCGCCTTTTTCAAAAGCTCATTCGTCGCCTCTTCGGAGAGCGGGACATTTGTGCGGATCTGGATGAGTGGCATTGCTTCGGAGAATTAACTGAGCAATTCAGCTGCCTTGGTCAAAATCGCTTCAACCTGGTCAGCGGCGTTGGGCGCGGCACCGCGCGCCATCTCGGGCTTGCCTCCACCTTTGCCGTTGGCAACGGCGAGCGATTCTCTGACGATGTCACCGGCCTTGTATTGATCGGTCGCATCTTTTGAAACGACGGAGCCAAGGTGAACGGTTCCGTCTGCGACGAGGGCGAGAGCGACCGCTCCGGAAAACTGACGTGCCTTAATCACGTTCATCGCTTCTTGAAGAAGCGCAGGAGAGTCTCCCGGGAGTAAGCCTGCGTAGGTGTTGCCTTCGAGGGACGCGAGCGTGTCCTCATACCACTGTGATGCGATGGCGGCGGCGGCCCCGGCTGAGGCTTTCTTCACGGACTTCTCGGCGTCGACAGCAGCGCTTTTTAATGTGTCGCGATATGACTCGTAGTTGATCAGCGAAGTGTTGGCAGAGGCGAGCTCGTCTTTCTGCAGCGAAGTGGTAATCTCTTCAGCGAGATGGCCGGCGCTATCGACGACCACTTCTTCTTTGCCGAGCGACTTCAATTTTTGGTTCGCGGCTTCAAGCTTGGCGGTGGCTTCGGTTACCTCGCTGCTGACGGCTTCAGCCTGATCCTGAATTAACTCAGCAGCGGAACTTCCGCAAACGGCTTCGATTCGTCGAATTCCAGCGGCAACAGCACCCTCGCTCTTCACTTTAAAAAAGCCGATTGAGCCGGTTGCGGGGACGTGAGTTCCTCCGCAAAGCTCCATCGAATAGCCATCAAATTTTCCGGCTTCTCCTCCGATCTGTACGACGCGGACGAGGTCGCCGTATTTGTCGCCGAAGAATTGCATGATCTTAGGGTTGTCCTTGATCGCTGCCTGAGGCACCTCGGAAATGGCAACGGAACTGTCGTCGGAAATGCATTGATTGACCTTGGATTCGATTTCCGAAAGCTGATCAGTCGTGAGCGCTTTTGAATTAAAGTCAAAACGGAGTCGGTCTGGAGCGACGAGCGATCCCTGCTGGGTTGCGTCGGGATCGACGACCTCGTGCAGTGCCCAGTGAAAGAGGTGCGTTGCGGTGTGGTGTTTTTCAATGCCGCGGCGGCGGTCGGTATTCACTTTTAAAGTCACCGTGTCAGAGCTGGAGCGCTTTTCGAGCTGGAGGACCGTTGCTTCACCGACTCCGACCACACTGAGAACGGGAATGGATTCTCCGTCGTCAATCAGTTCGCCGATGTCGCCCTGTTGTCCGCCTTTTTCGATGTAGAAGGGGCTCTTGTCGACGATGGCGAAAATACCGGAATCGTTTTCAATCCACTCGACGATGTTGGCTTCGGTCTCGTCCTGTTCGAATCCGACGAACTCGGTTACGACATTCGTTTCAATGGAGACGGCTTCGACAACACTGGTGGTCTGGCCTTCCGAACCGGTGTTTTTGTGGGCTTCGACGAGGCGTTCGACTTCCTTCTCGTCAGCGGTGATAGAGCGCTCATCAAGAAGGAGCTGGGTTAAATCAGTGGGGAATCCAAAAGTCTCCCACAACTTGACGACGGTGGCGGCGGGGAAATTTTCACCACTCGCGACTTTATCAGCGGCGTCGTTGAAGAGTTTCAAGCCGCGGTCGAGGGTGCGGTTGAACTGCTCCTCTTCAGCGAGAAGAACCGCTTTGATCTTCTCCTGACGAGTGGCAAGCTCGGGAAACACTTCACCCATTTGCTCAACGAGAACGGGAACGAGTTGGTGCAGAAAGGCGCTTTTCGCATCGAATCCAAGAATTCGCCCAAACCGGACCGCGCGTCGGAGAATGTTGCGGATCACATAGTTGCGTCCGCCGTTTCCTGGCTCGATTCCATCGGCAATCGCGAAGCTGGTCGTCCGGATGTGGTCGCCGATGACGCGAAAAGCGATATCGATTTGTTCCTGCTCGGAGAGTCCGGCGCGTTTGCCGTTTTCCGGAACGGTCGAGGTGTATTTCTTTCCCGTGAGCGCAGAAAGCTTGTCGAAGATCGGAGAGAAGACGTCCGTATCGTAGTTCGAGGCGAGGGTGCTGAAATCGCTAAGACCTTTCGTGCACTGAATGATGGAGCAGACGCGCTCGAATCCCATGCCGGTGTCGACGTGGGTAGCCGGAAGCGGACGGAAGGTGCCGTCTTCGTTCGCATTGAACTGAATAAAAACGAGGTTCCAGATTTCGATACAGCGTGAGTCGTCGGCATTGACGAGGCTGCCCTTGGTGTCGCCTTCGGGAGTGAGGTCAATGTGGAGCTCGGAGCAGGGGCCACAGGGACCGGTTTCGCCCATCATCCAGAAGTTGTCCTTCTTGTTGCCGTTGACGATGTGGATTTTGGGATCGAGTCCGGCTTTTTCAAAAATAGCAGCCCAGAGGTCATAGGCTTCCTGATCGAATTCAGCGGGGTCGCCTTCGGACGGGGCGTAGACCGTGGCGTAAAGTCGCTCGGCGGGGAGCTTCCAGCGTTCGGTGAGGAGTTCCCAGGCCCAGGTGATGGCTTCCTCTTTGAAATAGTTGCCGAACGACCAGTTTCCCAGCATCTCGAAGAGCGTGTGGTGATAAGTGTCGTAACCGACATCCTCGAGGTCGTTGTGCTTTCCTCCCGCACGAATGCACTTCTGAGTGTCAGCGGCGCGCGGTGGATCGTAAGGCGCAGCTTCACTTCCAAGGAAGTAGGGGATGAACTGATTCATTCCTGCATTGGTGAAAAGCAGGTTCGGAGAGGTTGGCATCAGCGATGCAGAGGGCACAATGGTGTGCTTTTTCTCTTCGAAAAAATCGAGAAAGGATTGCCGTATTTCACTTGAGGTCATAGCGCGGTGAAAGTAGCGCAAGAAGCGCTTCGCGCTGTAAAAAGTTTAAGGTAAAACCGGAGCGCCGGCCGGGTGAAAAGTCTGATGGGCTGCGATGCGGATAGGCTCTGCCGCATCTCTCGGAGTGAGATGGCTACCATGCCACGAGCCCTAGCACAGGTTTGCAACCTGTATTCTCTGCCTATCGGCCCCATGCAGATGGCAGGGGCTTCGCCAACAGGATGCAATCCTGTTACTCCTGACCTTTTGCAGCGCCTCGCGCTAAAGCTTCGACTCGACGAGGTCTTCCATCTTGACGATATCGGCAGAGAAGGCGCGAATGCCTTCAGCGGTTTTCTCGGTCGCCATGGCGTCTTCGTTGAGAAGAAACCGGAACGTCTTCTCGTCGATCTCGAGTCGTTCGATGTCTGCATTAGCTGCCTCACTTGGGTCGAGCTTTTTCTCGAGAGTGCCTTCGGTGTTTTGAAGTTCTTCGAGCAGTCCGGTTCCGATCGTGAGTAAGTCACAGCCTGCGAGTTCGGTGATCTGGCCGGTGTTGCGAAAGCTCGCGCCCATCACTTCGGTGTCATAGCCGAACTTGCGGTAGTAGTTGTATATCTCCTGCACCGACTGAACGCCGGGATCGTCTGCTCCGGTGTATTCTTTACCGGTATCTTTCTTGTACCAATCGTAGATCCGTCCGACGAATGGTGAGATCAGCTTGATGCCGCCTTCGGCACAGGCAACGGCCTGGGCGAGAGAGAACATGAGCGTAAGGTTGCAGTTGATGCCCTCTTTCTGAAGCTTCGTAGCAGCCTGAATGCCCTCCCAGGTGGAAGCAATCTTGATGAGGACCCGCTCGCGGTCGATCCCGGCTTCCTGGTAGAGTCCGATGATATCATGGGCTTTGGCGATCGTTCCGGCTTCGTCGAAGGAGAGGCGTGCATCGACTTCAGTGGAAACCCGGCCGGGGACGATGTTGAGAATTTCTTTTCCGAATGCGATCAGCACCTTGTCGATGATGGCTTCGGTGAGAGCGGGACCGTTCAGGTCGGATCTTTTTCCTTCGACGACTGCTTCGTCAACGAGTGAGGCGTATTTCTCCTGCTGTGAGACTTTGAGAATGAGTGAAGGATTCGTTGTCGCATCCTGCGGCTTATATTCGACCATCGACTCGAAGTCTCCGGTATCTGCGACGACGGTGGTGAACTGCTTCAGTTGCTCGAGTTGATTAGCCATCTCATACCGTGAAAGCGAATCGATAGACTGTCCAGCAACTCTCCTGTCACTTTCCCCTGCAAAGAGGGGAGACGAGGCTCAGGTCGGCAGTGACCACTGAACTGGAATCTCGAGAGACTGATTGAAGCGGTTCTTGTATTTAATGATGCCGTGCTCAACGCCGAACTCGTGAACCATCTTCGTCACTTTTACGTCAAAGCAGCAGTATTCGGCGATGTCCATGATACGGCCTTCCTGCCACCATTTGATGGCATCGGTTCCTACCGCGGTCTTGCTTTCACCGAGGGAGGATTCAGCGACGGCATCGAGTTTGGGCCGGTGTTGAATCTCCTTTTCGAGATCGAGCATCAGGTCGAGATTCGTCGTCTGCTCTTTGAGATCCAGAATCGTATATCCCATGAGCACTTCGTAATCGAAGTAAATGTGATTGTATCCAATGACGAGATCGGCGTTACACAGTTCGTCGATGAGCTCTTGCACGTTCGACTCGTCATAGATCATGTAAGCCCCTTTTGCGGTGCTGTAAGTCACGCCGACCGACATTTTCATGTCAGCCTTCTTGTCCCAGCCTCCGACGTCGTTCGCAGAGCGCTGGGTTTCCAGATCAAAATAGACGTAGTTTTCCGCCATCAGGTGAGTAAGCGAAAGTTACTGATAGGGCTCGAAAAGGTTCCACGGTAAGTCGGCGAAAATGGGATTCATCGCTTCGATCTCCGCCAGCTCCTCATCGTTTTCCTCCTTCGTCATGATGCCCCAGACACGGTCGAAATTTTCGAGGTGTCCATTGGTGCGGGC
>JAOFXR010000029.1 GCA_028047635.1 Verrucomicrobiales bacterium | reverse complement strand
CACCAGCAGCGCCAGCCCCGGTCAGAATGATTCGTGGGATTGAGCACCACCGTGCCGCTTGTCTGATCGATCGATACCACTTCAGCGGAGCCGCCGGGAAAATTGATCTCGACCGCCAGTTCGGCGAGGCTCCATCCGGGGATGGTGAGTATCGCAGAGAGAAGTAGGAAAAATCTCATTACAGGTCGATCGATGGATTTTGAAAATGAGTATTCATTTGCCGGCTGCTGAACAATTGGAATTTATCGACGTATGAGGAGAGCGAGTACTGCGCTGCAGATGGCACTCGCGGCCACGATTGGAAAAACGAGGGCTACGTTTTCCGTGCCCGGAATGGTTGCAAAGGGATTGTGCTGAACCATCCAACCGATAAGAGGTTCGCCGAGCCCGGCCATTGCATACGCGAAAAAATTCATCACTCCCACTGCCGTTCCGGCTCTCGCCCGACCCAGTAGATCCGGTGCCAGTGCCCAGAACGCGGACTGCGGTCCATAAGCAAGCAAGAAACAGCATGGGGACGCCAAGCAGGTGTCCGGGGGGGAGTAAAAACATTCCCATCGCAGCGGTCGCGGCGAGGATCATAAACAAGACAATAATGCCACTTCGGCGGGAGCCGCAGAACCGGTCAGAGGCCCACCCACTGGTCAGTGCTCCAAGTGCCATCCCTACGGGCAGGGCAATACTGATCCATTTTCCAAACGAATCGCTTTTGAAATCGTCACCCAGAAAATAGACTGGCACCCAGATGAGCAGTCCATAGCGCACCGTGTTCTGAAAACCGATTGCCAGACCAGCGAGAAGAAGGCGTCCGTTCGTCAGAGCCGCCCGGTAGCGCTGCCATGTCGTCTCGGGGGAGTTGCGTTGGGCCTCGCCTGCGGCGCTGGCATTGTCGTCCTTCTTTTCATCTTCCGGGAAATCTTCAAATCCCAGGGCACTGGGTCGGTCCCGTGCAACAAACCAAACGATGAGCCCACCCATCAACATGAGAATGACGGGTAGACGAAAGATCCATCGCCAGTTGAGTTTCAGGACATCGAGAACCACCAGCGAAGTGACGAAAGCGAGAACCGAAGAAAGGCCTGCCGCGAGAACGAAGAGACCGAAGGCCCGTCCCCGCTCATGATCACCAAACAAATTTGAGACCAGTCGGCTTCCCGGAGCCCAACCCATACTTTGCGCAAGCCCGTTCAAACCCCACGCTGCACCCAGTGACTTAAAACCAATCCCGAAACTGGTTAGCCAGTTTAGCAAAAATGAAAAGCCGGCACCCAGCGCCATCATTCGTCTTCCGCCGTTTCCATTGCCGCAGCGAATCGATCGTTTGACTCCTGCCGCGTTTCTACGGTTTGCTTTTTGCTGCATGAGGGAATCAGGAGTGCGAAAGCGAGCAAAACCAGAAGGATGGTTTTTGAGTGGACCATTTCTGACACTATGGTTTTTGGAAGGCTTTGTGAATCGCCGACTTGTAAAAAAGGAGTGATTAAGGAGTTGGCCTCCCCAGGAGGCTAAAGACGCTTCACAACAACGCGCGTGATTTTTCGGGGAGTGTCAGGTGTTCCCCCGAATCGAATCGTGATGCTTGATTTTTCGAAGTCCGGAACGCTAACCGGTTCGCATGCCATTTCTTTGCCCTTTGCATCGGTGAAGGAGGCGTGAAACTTGCTGTCTTTGATCCAGATTGAGAGAGTGCCTCCCTGGCTGTTGCGGACTCGCCGGGTCACCTGAATCGTTCCATCGTCGGAAGGGCGACCTGGTCTTTCTGATTGGTCGGCAACCGAGTCTATGTAGAGTAGATTGAAATCATCACGCAGAATCTTATCAGAGTCTGAAATGGTGAAAAGCCCTCTCTTTCGCCTTGGTCTGCCGGAATGATGTGAGGGCGAGAACGATTGGACACGTCTTATCTGCCTTTTTTGCGTTCTTGTTATCAACCTCGAACAGGCTGACTCTTCATGATGCAAAATCAGACTCGACGCAATGCACTTGCCGCGCTTGGCCTCGCTCCTCTTGGGGCCGCTCTCGCTGGGGCGGCTGACGGAATCCCTAAACGTGTTCTTCTGCGTTCATCCTGGCAGACGGTGAATATCGGTGACATCGCTCATACGCCCGGTGTGCTTCACATTCTTGAAACGCATCTTCCTGAAGTCGAAGTGACGCTTTGGCCATCAAATCTCGACAACGGGGTTGATGAACTCCTTTTAGCTCGCTTCCCGAAGCTGAAGATTGCGAAGAAGAATACACCTGAGCTGAAACAGGCTTTTGAAGAATGCGACTTCCTTCTTCATGGCTCGGGTGCCTCCCTCGTTGCTGAAAACGACGTCAAAAAATGGCGCGACGAAACGGGTAAGCCCTATGGGATCTACGGCATCACTTTGCCTTTAAAAAAGTCATCCAAAACCACGGCGACCTCGGAAGAAGCGTTGCAAAAAACGATAGCGATTTTGAATGGGGCGCGGTTTGTTTATTTTCGCGACTCTCACTCGCTCGCTATTGCGAAGGAAAAGGGCTGCAAGGCGCCGGTGATGGAATTCGGACCGGATGGTGCTTTTGCCTGCGACTTGCGTGATGATGAAAAAGCGGAGTCGTATCTGAAGGCCAACGGTCTCGAGCCGGGGAAATTCATCTGCGTGATTCCACGGCTTCGCTACACGCCCTACTGGACTATCAAGGAGCACGTCTCGTTCGATGAGGTCAAGCATGCCCGCAACGAAGCGATGAAAGAGCACGATCATGCGCAGCTGCGCGAAGCGATCGTCAAAATTGTCGAAGAGACTGATCTCAAAGTGCTGGTGTGTCCTGAAGATAGAACCCAAATGGCGGTGGGCAAAGAAATGCTCTACGATCCACTGCCTGACACGATCAAAAAGCGCGTTGTTTGGCGTCCCGATTACTGGCTTACAGGAGAAGCGATCAGCGTTCATGACCAGAGTGCGGGGCTTTTTGGAAACGAGATGCATTCACCTATTATGTGCATCGGACACGGGACCCCGGCCATTGTCTGTCGATGGAAGGAGCAGACTTCCAAAGGCTACATGTGGGAGGACATTGGTCTCGGCGACTGGCTTTTTACAACGGACAATGCTGACGAAATGCCCGGGATTGTTCCGGCTGTTCTCGACCTCGCTAAGAATCCTGAGGCGGCGAGGAAAAAGGCAGCGAAAGCCCGGGCTTTCGTTGAGAAACGTCAGAAAGAGACCATGGCTCAATTGCGAATTGAGTTGGGGCTCTCCTAATAGCGATTCCTTAACCCTGATCAGGCCATGGAGAGCCTGAAGGCTTTGTGATAATGATCTCCTCATTAATATGAGGAGATTTCGTTACTTTTTACCGCTGTTTTTGACCCTGTGTCTTTTTGTCGGATTTGCTGGGGCGCAGAACAAAAAAGGAAAAAAGGAGAAAGCGCCTCCCAAGAAGGAATTCTACTCGGGGCAGCCGATCAAGGCGCTCATTATTACGGGAGGTTGTTGCCACAATTACCTTTATCAGACCTTTGCTCTTGGTTCCGGCGTTCAGAAAGTTGCCAACGTCGATTTTGAAGTGATGAACGTGGGTGGCAAAGGAACTGACGCGAAGATCGATCTTTATGATGATCCTGACTGGGCGGAGGGTTACGACGTGGTGATTCACAATGAGTGCTTCGCGAACACGGCGGATCCCGAATACATTCGAAAAATCACTTCGGCACACAAAGGAGGAACACCAGCCCTCGTGATTCACTGCGCGATGCACACCTACCGCGCCACCGAGATCGATGACTGGAGACAGTTTCTCGGAGTCACGAGTCGAAAGCACGATCACCAGAGTAATTACGAGGTCAAAGTGGAGACGGCAGATCATCCCGTTATGGCCGGTTTTCCCAAGGATTGGGTCACACCGATGGATGAGCTTTACATCATCGAGAAGGTTGAGCCCACCAATACGGTTCTTGCCACTTCAGTCAGCGAGAAAGATGGCAAAGCGCACCCTGTCATTTGGGCGAATGATTTCGACGGCACTCGTGTCATGGGAACGACCTACGGCCACTCCGACGAAACTTTCGGTGATGAGACTTTCATCCGTATGCTCGCCCGTGGAATCATTTGGGCATCAGGCAAAGACGGTGAGGCGCATCCGCCGAAATAAGAATTTGGTTCAGAGTTAGTGAAGGGGTAGGGTTTGATTTTCCCTGCTCCTTCGCTGATTTCTTTTGGAAACGATTTGGTGCGCCATCTGTAGGTGAAGGCCGTGACTTCGCTCGTTGAACACTCGAGCGTCACAGATCGCCGGAGCTCTATCCAATTTCAGCGAGCGTCTTCTCAATCAATTGCTTCGTCCCGAGAATCCCTGCGACAGGATCCGACTTGCCTTCGAATTCGATTCCAATGTAGCCTTTAAATCCGCCGTCTTTGACGATGTTCAGCATTTTGGTAAAGTCGGTATCTTTCGCTGAACCGTCTTCTTCGATGTGGTGCACCTTGGCGCAGATCGCGCGGGCCCAGGGGAGCATGTCTTTGACACCCTGATACTTGTCGTAGTCTTTGAAGTTTCCGAAGTCAGGCAAAGTGCCGCAGTTATCACGGCCCAAAGCGGTCATGAGATCAGCTACCCACTTGCCGTTACTTGAGTGGTTCCCGTGGTTCTCGACGATGATATCGATCCCATAGGGCTTGGCGATATCACAGAGTTGATTGAGCCCATCGATGGATTGTTTCATGACTTCGGCCGGATCACCTGCGGAGCGGACATCCACGCGAACGGAATGGCAGCCCAGTGTCTTGCAGCCTTCGAGCCAGGGGCGGTAGTCTTCTGCCGCGAGCTTGCGAACGGCCGCATCAGCATCGTCCAGAGCGCGATCATTCTTGAGAAGCATGAGTTGATTCTCGACGCCGAGATCGTCACCGCGCTTTTTGAGTTCAGCAAACCAGGCATTGTCGTTCGCCTTTTCCATGATGAATCCGTTGTAGTATTCCAACGCGGAGATGCCGCACTTTTCGACCGCCAGCTTTGGGTAATCAAGCGGATCGAGTTCCCCCTTCTGTAACTGACGGTTAAAAGAATACTGCTGAAGCGAAATCTTCAGCCAGGGCTCCGTCTTTTCCTTGTCTGCGCTGTATCCGGTGGCAGCGAGGGCGGTAATCCCCGTAAAAGGAACGTGTTTGAGAAGGTGGCGTCGTGAGAAATTCATGACGCTGAGGGTTTCAGGTTTCTGACCGGTCGGCAACGAGAAAAATCTCACGGGAGAAGGTATCACATTTGATTAAGGTGCCGGAAAAGGCGTGAGAGGTTCCCACGGCGTTGCGGAGTTCGGTCAGATCCGCCACTTCAGGATAAGCAATCACGAGGGTGACTGGCTTTCCGTCCTCGAGGAGACAAATCTCTCCTTTCACGAGGAACCCGGGACCACGTCCAAACGTGCGGTCGAGGAAGTATTTCTCAACGCGCAGAGGAGTGATCTTTGAGCTGACCTGCTCATTGAGGAAGAGCTTGGTGAAAGCCGTGGAGATCGCGTAGTGCGAGGTGTGCATCGTGAAGAGATCGAGAATATCACAGGCAAAATCTGAAACTTCATGACGGAACACAGGAGACTGAATCACGACGGGAACTTCGACCTCGACTTCTTCTTCAATTTCAATAGGAGCTTCTTCTAATTCAGCGTGCTCAGCCATTTCGAAGGGAGAGGGAACTGGCGGCGGTTCTTCGGGGATTTCCGGTTTTTCCCTGACTGGTTCTGCAGCAATTGGAATTTCAGGAGGTGATGGTTTTCCATTGGGAAGAGGGGGAGGAATGGGCGCTGACTCTTTTGGGTTATCCATCATAGACTTTGCGGTGCCGAAGAGCAGTTTTGCGGCTCGTACCATATCCTGGGTGTCGGAAATCAAGGAATGGCTTTCCACTTTGATTCCTTTTTCAGTAATTTGGTAGCCATCAAAGCGGCCGAAGAGCCGCTTGAGTCGATCCCGCCGATCCTTCGTGAGAAATTCTCTAATGGTCTCGGGATCTGCTCCTGAAATAATGGCTCTTTCGTCGAAAGCGAGATCGCCGACCTCGATATCCTGACTGTTGAGAGGCTTCTTTGAAATTCTGGAAAGGAAGTGCTGCTTTCTCAATTCGAAGGATACGGGAAGTTTCTCATTGAAGCGGAGATTGAATTCGGTCCACTTCGCTTTGTTTTTATAAGTCGTTCCAATAACGATGGTGAAGCCCGCGCGACTTCCCCGTATTTCCTGCCCTCCGGAGCCCCTCTTTTCGAATTTGAGGTGAAGTTCATTGGCGGCCTGAGTCCAGGATTCATTGACACGGGCGGTGTGCCGCAGTCCGAAAAAGAAAATCAGAACAACGATAAAAATGAAAACAAAGAAGAACTCCATGTCTCTTCATAGTCCAAGACACTGCTACGAAACACCACTACAAAATGCAGGCAGGATTCCACTCAGGCTCACCTCCAAATGATTAATAGGGTTGAATGCAGGACCTAACCCTGTTTGATCGCGACGAAGTGGCTGCACCAATTCACGGTGTCAGCATGTTTTCTTCGAACGAACGAAGTACGATGATGCATTCCATGATCACGAAAATAATGAGTCCGAGAGGGAAGCCGTAGAGGAGAATCCCATAGGCATATTGAAGGCGTATATACTTTCGTTTCAGGACCAGCCCCATCTCATAGATATCTCCCATCATTGATGAGTACAACTGATTGGGTGAGGTGATGAGATCGCTGAACCCTTCAATAAACTCGTCTTTTCGGAGAGCGGTAAAGCTCCCGAAGAAAAGCAAATTCGACTTGCCGGATTTGATACTCAATTCCCCGGCTTTCATTTGTTTGAAGCGAGGTCGAGCTACCAGGACTGCAAAAATCATTGAGCAAATACAGGTAGCGATGACAATGCCAACCGGTAGCAACAATCCTTTGTGAGTGATGTACTTTTGACCGTGAGCGGCGATCAAAATTAAGATGATACTGTTGACGGAGATCAGAAAGTTTGCTTTGGCATCGGCGAGGGCGCTAACTTCAATGTGAACCCGATAGGCATTGCGGAAGATTGTTTCGACTCCCCGTTTGGTCCCGAGCTTCCTGATGCATGCATCAACGTCTTTAATTGGTGTTTCGTTTTCCAAATTACTTGATCGGTTTAATTCCAAGGCGGAGGGATTGCCACTCTCCTCCATCGTCAAATCGGCTGATGCGATTCACAAAGCCTCCGGGATGACGAACATCACGCAGGATTCCAGTGATCACCGTATCATGATAATCTTGTAACACGCCATTTTTTACAATGAGGTCGAGATAAGGTTCTTCAGTCGATGCGTCTCTCGCGTCTTCGGGGATAAATCCCATCCTGGCGAGATCATTTTCAATTTCGACAAGTGGAATGCAATAGAGTCTTGCTGCAGCAACCCGGTCTTCTCTGGTCGTCAAGGGAACTGAGATTGTCGGCGCCGGCCCGGCTTTTTTATCTGGAGTTGCGAGCCCGAAGGTTTTGGCAATGAGGTCACGGCGGCGGATTAATTTCCAGGTGAGCACCTTCTTATAAAAGTCGGGTTGAAGGGAGTGCTCAACGGTCGCGTGGATTTCGCTTCCGGTGAGACGCATGAGGTGTTCGGCGGCAGCGCGGTGGTCTGCGAAGGAGACTTGGTTCCACGCCGACGGGCGGTAGATCTGAAATTCGTTGGAAAGCACAAGACGGCCTTCGGGGCATACCCACATGAAGCCTCCGGTTCCAAGAGCGACGCTAAACTTGTTGAGCTCTCCGGAGCGAGCCGCGCCGCCGAGCCCGGAGCCGGAATCATGAAAGTATTCGAGGTATTGCGGCCCTGAAGCACCATTGAAATTTCGGATCGTGACGGACTTGAAGTTGTCCTCTTTGACATCCACTTCGCCCATCCAGAAGGCAATCAGCTTCATCTGGCGAAGGGCGCGGTCGCGGGAGGCAAAATGGGTGTAGTTCGAAACCGGGCCGCCAGTGGTGAAGGCATCGTGTTTCGCTTCGACCATGGATTCGCTAAAACGAATCCATGTTTGGCCAACGAATTTTTCCGGCTGGAACTTCTTGGGCGTCTCAGCGGGAAGGCCCCACAAGATTGACTCCGCATTCGACTCGGTAATGACGCCATGAGAAAGAATGAACGGTTCAATGTTAAAGTCGTAATTGGACTCCTTCATTGTCCTGACAAACTCACCCGTGGTAAGCGGCATTGTTTTGTGGGGGCTCATTTTCCGCTCCAGTTCTGAAGGCAGAATGAGAAGGTGTGAGCTGCCGTCGACATCCGCGTAAACGAGGTCCGTGTATTTCGCTCCAAGCAACAATTTGAGACGGTTTGAAACAGGCTCGGTCGCTGATTCCTCGCCCCACTTGAGTTTCCAGGATTGGCCGAAGACATCTTCGGTTTCAATTTTGGGAGAGGTGGCGGTGCTTTTCAGATCGTCCCAAAGGAGAACCCGGCGCGAGGCTGATAAGTTGTAATGAAAGTCGGGATGTTTTTCGCGAAACTTCTTTTTGTCGAGTAGCTCGGCGCTGACCTCGTGGGAGAGCCACTGTTCGAGTTGGTTCCAGGTGTCAGGACGACATTCCTGCATGAAGCGGCGGGAGTGCCATAGTGGATTAGTCGTTGCCACATCGAGAGCGGCGACTTCTCCGTGCGTCATTTTGGCCATTTCATCGATGGTGACGAAACGGTTTGGGTCTTGGGGATGGGCGAGATTGTAGGCCTCTTTTTGTGCGCCGAAACGGTAGAGCTTTCGCTTTCGTTGTGAGGCCTGATTTAGCATCGGCGCCGCATTCATGACGGCACGAAACATGAACTGCTTCGCGACGCTCATTTTCAGCCGCATATTCTGAGGGAGGGCGATGCTTCCTCGTTCGGACATCATTTGATCGGCGAATAATGAGTAGAGAATCCGCGCGGCTTCGTCGCAGGCTTCATATCTTAACTTCGCCTCTTCCGGAGCGCAGCGTGCGCGTTCCAGTGTTGCGAGAAGAGGTTCTTCGAAAGTAATATACTTGCGGAGATCGTTGCGCTCCGATTTGATCGGGCGTGCGATTTCTTTGAGGCGAAGATAGTTGGCAAGATCAGCCTGAGGGTTTCGGACTTCCTTGATTTTATCGTCGTCTTTTTTCTTCTTTTTCTTGCTCTTCTTTTTATCCCCGTCTTCGTCCTCATCATCACCGTCGTCGGTGAGATAATCTTCCAGTTCTTCGAACTCATCTTTCAGAGCATCGTACTTATCATCGAGTATTGCCTCGCGAGATCTCGCATGTCCCAAGTCCGTCCTGACAATGATATAAAGCTTCTCCAAGTCCGAAGCGTTCCATTCGCCACTGATCGCCTGTGCTGTCAAAAACTCTTCAAACAGTGATAGCAGCTCACCGGCTTCCCGGGTGTTCTTCTCCCCCTCAGGAGGATTGAAGCTTTGCATGTCCAGCCCTGTTGCGAGTGGCTCGCCGATCCCGCTTACGGAAGAGGTAGCAGGGAGTTTCCCATTCTCTCCACCGATAGCAATTAGGCTAAAAGCACCCACCAGCGCGGTAGTCAGGATGTGAGGTAGGGGAAAAGAGTTCATCTCTGATCTTTATTGAGTGAGTGCTTTGACTTTCAGGTCCTGCATTGCATTGACGGTTGAACCGGAGATCGCAGGCACCCCAAGTAAATCAAGGCACAAGTTGCCTGCTCCCGCGTTGCGAATGGGCTGCACGCCCTCATCGAGAGCGGGATTTTGACTTCCAGGATCCTGGCGAGTTTCAGGATTGAGTGCATACAAATCAGCGCCTGCGGGAATTCCGGGGCCCCACACAAAAAAAGGAATCGTGTAGTTCTCGGGATTTTGATTCGCTTTATGCTGCTTCTCTCCGGTAGCACCGCCATGATCGGTGGTCACGACGAGATAGGTTCTCCCTTTCCAGGTGGAATTATCCTCGATCTGCTCAAAGACGTCGCCAAGTAATTCGTCTGCCTTGCGAACCGAGGCCATGTAGGGAGAAGGGATTTCCGTGTTCCATTTGAAAACGTGCCCGGCCGTGTCCGGATTGCGAATGTGGAGCATCAGAAAATCAAAGACGTCCTTTTTCATCGCTCGCTCAAGTTTGTCTATGACGTTTTCGGACCGGTTTTTAAATTCGAAGACATCGATTTTGTCCCTTCCGTTGTCCGGAGCAATCATATCTTCGGCTCCGTTCGCGCTGTTGTAGCTCACGTCGAAAAGAGAGAATTTTGATTTACTGGCAAACAACGCGGTCCGGAAGCCATGGTCATGTGCCCCTGCGAAGACACTGTCGAGGTAGCTTCCTTTTTGTTTGTGCAGGGTGACGTCGGGCGGGAATTCGGTATCCCGGTTGGTTGTCCAGTTATGACCGTCGTACCCGGTGACAAGGCGACCGGTAATCATTCCCGTGTGATTCGGTAAGGTGATTGTGTAGTCCTTCGCGGAGCGGGCATTGTCCGTGAAAGCTCCCTCGCGGCGAAGGCGGTAAAAATTAGGGACGGTATTGGCCCCCAGTTTTGTGATCGCATCGGGGCGCAATCCGTCCACGCTGATCAAAATGACTGAGATGGGGGAGGACGCATGATTGCCTGTCACCGAACTGGAATCAGGTTTACTTTGCGCACCGACATACCACATGGTGATAGCTAATACGACGCAGGGAGCCGTGAAAGCTAGAGGTCGCATCTGTGGTGATCATAGACTCCTAAGTGAAACACGCAATCATTTGGGCATCGTATTTCGGGCCTCTCAGGGCACAAAAAAGCCCGGAGAACGAATCATCCGGGCGATTGGAAACAGAACTGCCATGCAGGCAAGTCCCGTTAAATTTAGGAAAGGAGTCCCTTAAGACTCGGCTCCGTGTGCTTTGGCTACCTTAACAGGGTGCTTAAGGAGGGTAAGGATCTCACGTGAAGTGAGTCTCTCGACAGCACCTTCATCCATCCCGAGTGCAACGAGACGTTTGCGCTGCTCGAGGCGACGGCGATTCTTAGCTGCTCCGTTTTTACGGGGGCGAGTCAAAGGGGTCTTCTGGGTAGTTCTCCGTTTGCGCATGATGTGGCTTTTGTAGAAATTAAAATTTCCCGAAAATTCGGGTGGGACAGATAGGCGCAATCAGTGCTTTGGTCAAACAGATTTCCACAAAGTGCCGGCTTTGGGGCGCTAGTGCACGCTTTCTAAATGGAAAATCCCGTTTTACTCGTCCTGGCGGGAAGAAAGGTGACGCCGCAATTCGGCGCGGAACCAATTGCGATCGATAAGTGACTCGGGATTCACAATGGTGGAATGCGGAGTGAGCAATTTCAACGGCTCTTGCGTGTCGGCGGCGGTCACCCAGTCATGGCGTGAGTTGCTATATCGACTCCCGGGGCGTTTCAGAACGACTGCCTCGAATCGATCGGCGAGCTGGTGTTCTTCGAAAAACTCGTGAAGCGCATCGTATTTTCCGATCGGGGTGAGCGGGTCATGTGCATAGTGAAAACCTACGATTCGCTTGTTCGGATTCTCATGCATCGTGGCCGCGAGTCGTTCCATCGTCTCGTTTGGAATTCCGAGTCCCCGTTCTTTTCGCCTCGACTGAGGCAGGTGCAGAAGGATTTCGTGATATTTTTTTACGGAAAGAGCCGGTTGCGCGAGTATGGCCAGTTCGACGCCTGGCTCAGCAAGGACTGCGAGAGGGAAATTCCCCGTTAGGCAGTTCCCTACCACGGTAAGCGGTTTTCCCGGCTCTTTTTGTCTCACCCAGCGAGTCCATTTTAGCGTTTCGCTAAGAATGGGGCCGGCATTGTCTTCGTTGTGCAGATCCCATCGCTCATCTTCTTTGAGGAAAGCGAGCGCTTCGAGTGCCATATCATAGCCGAAAGCGGAATCTCCCATGATCGGATCGCCGTAGAGACTTGGCATATAAACCTGGTAGCCCCACGTTTCCAATTCGAGAGCGAATTCGAGGAAAGCGGGGCTGATTCCGTTAATGGCATGAAGCAGGAGAAGGGGCTTTCCGGGAGAGCGAGTTCGCCACACCGAATCCGGCTCTGACTTGCCGGGAAGAGTCACCGAAAAGTGCTCAAATTTTCCCTGCGCCGGCGTCGCGGTTGTTTCCTTGGGGCAATGGGTGACGCAGCCGGTCAAAAATATAATTAAAGTTACTGCCGCAATCGTCAAAAAAGGAAGCAGGCGTGCCTTTTGATTTCCCGATGCTCTGCATTGGTTACGCCCTTTGATGCGGCTACCATTCCAAACAAATCCTTATGCTCAAACCACTTTGTTATTTTTCTCTAGCTCTCTTCGTAGGATTTCCAATCGCGGCCAAAGCGCAGAGCGCTTCTGGCCCGCTGAAGATCGCCATCACGCATGAGCCGGCCCAAGTGAAGCCGTCTGCGCTCAGTAAAGGCTTTTCGCTCAAGCAATTGGGCTTCGATGCCTCGGCGACGGTTGAATCGGAAAAGGAGAAGAGTGGCGTGGAATTCTCTTCCTACAAACCGGGATCTGTTTGGTCAGGTGGGTTGCCTCCCTTTTTTGAAGAAGCCATCGTCATCGGCGGCGAAGATGAATTTCCGATCACGGATGTCACTCGCTCGGGGAGGTATTTGTTTGGCTACTACGGGTTGGATCACTACCGAACGCGCGTTGTTTCGGTCGTTGATCAAGATCGAAGTAATCCTTTTGAGTTTACGGCATATGGAGCGGGGGATATCTCGTTCTGCGTGATTGAAGAGGGAATCTTGTATTACACGACGGTCGAGTCGAACCACGGCGAAAAGGAGAAGGCATGCCTCTAAGCTTTTTCCATCGAAGAGAAGAAGCAGCTCGGGGTGACGGATTCCGGTGTTGCTCACGGAAACTTCATCGTCCGCGAGCAACACATTCTGACTCATTTCGGTTTCACTGGAGAAGATGACTTTCTCTGCGTGATTGATCGCGGAAGCGGCAAGACTTTGAAAAAGGAAAAACTCAAAACAGCTGCGAATCGGCTCATTGAAGAGAAAGACGGTTCGATCACCGTCCCGGCATACACGGGAGTGTATCGGTATGAGTTTTCAGAAAAAAAATGAGACGAATCGGCGGGATGAGTGTTTACGGAAGTGAAGTCACCCGTTCGTTATCCCATGAAAGCTATCTTGTTCTCAGTTCTCTCCGTTGTCGGCATCGGTTTCGCGCAGAAACCATCTGATGAAGGCAATGCCGCGCCTGCTGATCGCCTTGCCGCGGTGCTGAAGCGATTCCCGCAGAGCGATACGAACCAAGACGGAGTTCTCTCACGAGAGGAGGCTGTCGCTTTCTTCCGTGCGCGTCGGGAAGGGGTGAAAAAGCCGGGAGAATCGAAAGGCCGGCAGCAAAAAGGAGTGAAGCCTAACCATGCGAATGTCCCTTATGGGGAGCATGAGAAACAGGCTTTCGATATTTGGCTGGTTCCTGAAGCTACCAAACCCACTCCTCTAGTTATTTTTATTCATGGTGGAGGCTTTCGCACGGGCGATAAGTCTGCTTTTCCACCGTCTGTCGTCGAAAAATATCTGGAGGCAGGGATTGCCTTTGCCGCGATGAACTACCGACTTTCTGACGTCGGACCGTATCCCATCATGATGGAAGATTCCGCTCGTGGAATCCAGACGATCCGCAGTCGTGCCTCGGAATGGAACCTCGACCCCGAGAAGGTGGCCTGTTACGGGGGATCAGCCGGCGCCGGTATTTCGCTGTGGCTGGGATTTCACGAAGACCTCGCTAACCCTGAGAGCGAAGATCCTGTCTCCCGTCAGTCGACTCGCATTGTCGCAGCTGGCACGATGAATGGCCAGTCCACCTATGACTTGAACGATTTTCGTGAGTGGTTTGGGCTTCCCGGCCTCGTTTCGGGACCTGCGCTTCCCTTCTTTTACGGAATTGAAAACGAGGATGATTGGGAGAGCGATCGGGTAAAAAAACTCATGGTCGATGCCTCTTCGATCAATCACCTCACCAAGGATGATATTCCCGTCTACATGTTCTACAGTCGCCCTAACACTGACATCACTCTCGAGACCGGATCAAGCGAATGGGTCCACCACGTGAAGTTCGGGCTCAAGCTCCAGGAAAAAATGAGCGAGCTGGAACTCGAGTGTTTAGTTACGGCTCCCGATGTGATTCCTGAAAACGATCCCTACGGCTCGCTGGAGGCGTTTTTGATACGGAAATTGAAGGAGTGATGTTTCCCTCAGCACCCCGCTTTTAGTTCCCGGGTGTGAAGAGGAAATTATTGTAGTAACTGGCCTTGTCCCAGAAACGTTCGCCTTCCTGACTCTGATGCCTGCTAAAGTCGAATTCTGACAGCGGTGTAAGGCCATCGGTAGAGAAAAAGAAACCGCTGTAGTTGGCTTCTTCCATTTTCGAAAACAATTCCCGAACCCCGTCTTCTCCAATGTGACGAGCCTCTGATTCGATGACCCAACTGGGTTTCAGCTCTCTTAAAGTCGTGGTTGCTCCCTCGATGACATCGACTTCGCTTCCCTCCACGTCGAGCTTGATAAAAGCGATCGAGTCCAGACTGTGTTTGGCGACATACTGATCCAGAGTCGTCGTCGTGACCGTCGTGGTGGTCATCGTATCCGCTTCGTGAACAGCGACTTCCTGCTTCAACGAAGCTCCCGGGGAGGTTGAACCTGCTTCGCCCGGAACGAACATTTCAAAGCTACCCTCTTTGTTTGAGAACGCGATATTTTCAAGGGTGACGTTGCTCCAGTAGTTGGGAGCGAACAGCTTCGTTAAATAGCGGTGGAGAGCCGGCTGCGGCTCAAAAGCGAATATCGCTCCTGCGCTGCCAACTGCTTTCCGCATCCAGTAGGTCCAGCCGCCTTTATGAGTGCCGATATCGAAGCAGACTTCATCGGTATTGACGTTGTCCATAATCCAGTCGATTTCGGCTGGATCCCATTTCGTGCGGAATTTCCGGGCACGCAGTGTGTAGCGTAGGTTCATTCTGCTGACATGATTCAGCGGGTTTAGGTTCAGAGCAAGACGTAAAACCCGTGAAAATGGGGGTAGAGAGGTCACCGCTTAGGCAACTGTTTCTGAGAGGCGCTCTAAAGGAAAGGGGGATTAGTTTCCGACTGCTCCGGCCATAGGAACGGTGTCCTCGCGGCGGGATTCGGCGGCGGGCTCGTTCTGAGTGAAGGAGGGAGCGTGGTGCGCCTGTTTGATTTTGTCCTTGGCTGCACGGGTGAGTTTTCTGTCCGGCACATTTTCAAGAGCGACCGCCTTACGGAACAATTGGTAAGCTTCGATCGCGTCGTTTGGTCTCTCGCAAGGATCGCGCTCTATTAACATCATCACGAAATCACAAATGGAGCTTGGAAGATCAGGTCGGTAGCGCTCCAGTGACTCGACCCGATGAGCGAGGTGATTGTTCATTGTCTCGCTGCAATTCCCGCCCTTGAAGGGCGACTGCTGCGTGAGCGCGAAGTAGAGCACGCAACCAAGCGAGTAGAGATCAGTGCGCTGATCAAGTAGCCTGCGTTCAAATTGTTCGGGGGCGGCATAGTTAACCGATCCGAGAAAGGATCCTGACAAATCAACGGTCTGGGCCTGAGGTGTACACGTGATTTTGGCGAGCCCGAAGTCGAGAATCTTTACTTGTAGCCGACCGGAGCGGAGTTGCGAGAGCATGATGTTCTCAGGCTTGATATCACGATGCAAAAGATTCAATTCCATTGCTGAAATCAGAGGGTCGATGAGTTGGCCGACGATTTCGACGAAATCGGAATAGCTGAGGGCACCTTCATCGATGACCTTTTTCAGGGATTCGCCTTCGATTAGTTCGAGCACTGCAAATGGTCCATTCTCATCTTCGTCAAACTCATAGACGGTCACTACATTGGGATGTTGAAGTTGAGCCAGCGCCAGCACTTCGCGGCTGAGAATCCCCTCATCCGCCTCCTCGAGTTGGGTATTCTCAAGGGGGAGAAGTCGCTTCACCGCCACCTCCCGGCGCAGGTGAGTGTCGAAAGCGCGATAGACGGCACAAATACCACCTCTACCAATTTGCTCACCTAGATCATAACGCGCCATAAAATTATTAAAAAACCGAAATTACTATAATTGAGCAATTCCGGCGATTATTGTTAAGTTTTCTTAAATATTCAAGCTAATTGACCATTATTTTGTCGATTTTAACCATCTTTTGGGCTTCGTGGCTTCATTTCTTCTTCCAAAAGGGCTTCTATTCGTAATTAAGCGGTGGGAGCACCTGTAGCAGGGAGGGAATTGCGATATTTTCCCGATATCGCTCTTGCCCCGAATCGGGCATTCTTTATGATGGGGACCCAACTTCCGACTCCGTTTTCCTGCCATGCCGACTGATCCCTTTATCCACCTGCACCTTCATACCGAATACTCGACTTTGGATGGAGCGGTGAGGATCAAAGACCTCATTAAAAAGGCTCAGCGGAGCAAGATGCCGGCGGTCGCGATGACGGATCACGGCAATATTTTCGGCGCGATCGATTTCTATCAGGCCTGCAAGCGGACTCAGGCGAACGACGAAGAATTTTCGGTGAAGCCCATCATCGGAATGGAGGCTTATCTCACTCCGCCGGGCGTTGCTTTGACCGATAAAAAGGCGGATCCGGTCGCGGTGGGAGCAACGAAGAAGAAGCGCAATTCTCACCTCACGATTCACGCGGCGACGACCGAAGGTTACGAGAATCTGATGAAGCTCACAAGTATCAGTCACCTCGAGGGCATGTACTACAAGCCGCGCATCGACAAGGAGACGCTCGCGGCACATTCCGAGGGGATGATTTGTATGAGTGGGTGCATCAACGGTGAAGTCAATCAGTTCATCCAGAATGGTGACATCGATAGTGCTCGAAGGAGTATTGGTGAGTTCGTCGACATTTTCGGGAAGGACCGCTTCTTCCTTGAGATCCACGACCACGGGTTCAGCGAACAGGCCCTTTGCACGAAGCAGATGGTGAAGTTCAGCAAAGAGTTCGACCTCAAGTTGGTTGCTGCCAACGACGTCCACTTTCTCAATCGCGCGGATCACGATGCACACGATGCCATGATCTGTATCGGTACTGGTTCGCTCATCATGGATGAGAACCGGATGAAATATTCTCCCGAGGTTTATTTCAAAACGACCAATGAGATGCGGAAGCTTTTCAAAGAGCTTCCCGAGGCCTGCAATAACACGCTGCACTACATGGATATGTGCAACGTCGATATTCATCTCGACTCAACCAGTTCGGCGAAATATCCGCAGTTTGAATCTCCCGATGGAAGTCCTCGTGAAGCCTACTTTCGCAGGATGTGCTTCGAAGGCCTCGAATGGCGCTACGGCGAACGTGCCTCGACCGATCCCGAGCTCCGGACCCGGCTCGATTATGAAATCGGAGTCATGGAGAAAATGGGATTCGTTTCCTACTTCCTCATCACCTGGGATTTCGTGAAGTGGGCGAAGGACAATGGCGTTCCTGTTGGACCCGGTCGTGGATCAGCGGCGGGATCTATTGTCGCGTATGTGTTAGGGATTACTGATCTCTGTCCGATTCGCTTTGGACTCATTTTCGAGCGATTCCTCAACCCGGAGCGTGTCTCTCCTCCGGATATTGATATCGACTTTTGTCAGACTCGTCGTCCCGAGGTGATCGAGTACGTGCGTCAGAAGTATGGCGAGCGGGCCGTTTCTCACATTGTTACTTTCCAGACGATGGGGGCAAAGAGTGTCGTGCGCGACGTCGGTCGTGTCATGGGTTTGAGTTTCACGGAAGGGGATCGCGTCTCGAAAATGATTCCCGGCGAACTCGGAATCACCCTCGCAGAAGCCAAAAAGAAAAACCCCGAGCTCAAAGCCGAGATCGAGAATAATCCAACGATCGCCGAACTCTGGCGCTACTCGACTTTCCTCGAAGGCCTCACGCGAGGCACCGGTATTCACGCGGCGGGTGTCGTGATCGGTGACCGCGAGCTGATGGAGCACGTTCCGCTGATCCGCGGAAAAGAGGGCGAGGTTGTGACGCAGTTCGCGATGAGCCCGCTTACGGATCTCGGGATGTTGAAGATGGACTTTTTGGGCCTCAAGACCCTGACCGTGATCCAGGATGCGGTGGATCTCGTTCACGACCACACACCGGACTTTGTGATCGACAACGAAGGCTTCGACGACAAGCCGACATTTGACCTGCTGAACCGGGGGGAAACGACCGCTGTGTTCCAGTTGGAGTCCGGTGGAATGATGAGTCTGTGTCGCCAGTTCCAGGTCGACCGAATTCAGGACATCATTGCGTTGATCGCGCTTTATCGACCGGGTCCGATGGACCTCATTCCCGATTTCATTGATCGGAAAACAGGGAAGAAGAAAGTGACTTACCTTCACCCCCTCTTGCAGGAAGCGAGTGAAGAGACCTACGGGATTTTGATCTATCAGGAGCAGGTGCAGCGAGCCGCCAACCTTCTCGGCGGTTACTCACTCGGTGAGGCGGATTTGCTTCGTCGTGCCATGGGTAAAAAGAAGCTCTCTGAGATGGTGAAGCAGCGAGCAATGTTCGTCGAAGGTTGCGACCGCGTGAACAACATTCCCGAGAAGCAGGCCAACGAGATCTTTGACTTGCTCGAGAAATTTGCGGGATACGGTTTTAACAAATCGCACTCGGCCGCATACGGATTGCTCAGTTATCACACCGCTTACCTCAAAGCGAATTACCCCGTCGAATTTATGGCGGCGGTTCTCAGTAACGAGATCAACAACACGGAGAAAATTTCGATTTTTGTTGCTGAGTGTCAGCGCATGGGCAATCCGATTCTTGCCCCGGATGTGAACAAGAGTAAGCTCAAGTTTGCTCCTGAAATCGGGCCTGATGGAAACAAGTCAATCCGCTTTGGACTCGCTGCGATTAAGAACGTCGGTGGTGCGGCAATGGAAGTGGCGATTCAGGAACGCGAAGCCAATGGCGATTTTAAATCCATCGAAGACTTTGCGAGTCGCCTCGACAGCAAGTCAGTGAACCGGAAGATTCTCGAAAACCTCATCAAAGCGGGCGCCTTCGACTTTACAATGGAGCGCCGTGACGATCTCTTTTCGAAAGTGGGTCAGATCATCTCCGGTTCCAGTGCTGCGCAAAAAGATCGTCGTACCGGACAGGGCGCCCTTTTCGACATGAACGAACTCATGTCCGCAGCTCCCAGTCCCGAGATTCTGGAAGAAGATCGCGTCGAGTGGAATCAGCGCGAGTATTTAACCCACGAGAAAAACCTTCTCGGCTTTTACGTGACCGGCCACCCGCTCGACGAATACAAGAGCGTGATCGACAAGGGTAACTACAACAAGATCTCCGATCTTGGGATGATGAAGCCCGGGAAAAAGAATCAGCGCTACGCCGGTCTGATTTCGGAGGCGACGACCAAATATACCAAGCGGGAGGGGAAGCCCTTTGTGATTCTGTTGCTCGAAGATTTCACCGGCTCCACCGAAGTAATGTGTTGGAACGAGGTCTATCAGAAAGCGAATCAGATTCTCGTGAAGGGTAATGTGATCGAGTTGAAAGCAAAGATCGAACAGGATTCAAGGACCGAGACAAACCGGCTCACCGCCGATGATGTCAAAGAAATCCATCCTGATGCCGACGCCGTCCAAATGTCGGTTGATCCTGCGAGGAGACAAAATGGTAATCAAGCGGGAGGCCACCTAATAGAGTCAGGTCAAGGGTCTAACCCTGTTCAGTCGAATGGAAATGGCAACGGTAGCAATGGCTCCGGTGCCCCATTCGCAACTCCTGTGCTCCTCCGGCTCGACTCTGTTCGTGATACGCTGTCTGCAATCTCCATGATCCAGGATGCTGCGGCGCAGTTCCCCGGCGAGCGTCCCCTCCATATCGAAGTGACCCGCGCCAACGGCCACCAAGTCGTCCTCGAAGCCGGACCTGCCTTCTGCGTTTCTGACGAGTTTGTTGGGGTAAGAATGCTCAGCGGTTGGATCGCGAAAGGAACCGCTGTGGGTGCTTGAGCAAATTTAACGAATGAGCACCGATGACCCGCCCTGCACGATCTCCCCTGAGATCGTGCGTCTCGTCGCGGATATCAGTGAAGCGGTGGGTCGGATCACTTCTGAATCGAAAACTCAAGGCGATCTTAAACTGCGTCGGATTAACCGGATTCGAACGATCAGGGGAACCTTGGCAATTGAGGGGAATACTCTCGGTGAAGGGGATGTGACGGCGCTCATCGAAGGGAAGCGAGTCATCGCGCCCGCCGCCGACCTGCTCGAAGCCGTCAATGCGATCAAGGTCTATGAACAATTTTCTGAGTGGGATTCACTCTCTGAAAAAGGCTTCCTCAAGGCACACGGGATACTCATGAAGGATCTCGCCGACGATTCAGGCTGCTACCGATCGGGCGGTGTTGGGGTTGTTTCGGGTGCCGATGTGATTCATATGGCGCCTCCGGCAGGTCGTGTTCCCGACCTCATGAAAAATCTCTTTTCATGGGTTTCTAAAACGGATCACCATCCACTTATTTCAAGCTCGATCTTTCATTACGAATTCGAGTTCATCCATCCCTTCTCCGATGGAAACGGTCGTATTGGCAGACTGTGGCAGTCATTACTTTTTTCCATGAGGTCATCTCACCTAATTTTTCAGATTTCCATAGACCAGCACCGGGAGAGCCAGGTGAGTAGTAGATGATGTTGTCATGAGATGGCCTTGGGTCGATCGCTATGCTGTTGGCACCGCTTCGCAGTTGCCTTGCGGGCTGGACAGCTACGGCAACTCGCTGCGAAACACGACTGTAGCTATTCCCTTTATCGAGCGATCGGTAAACATGTCCGGAGTCTGCTACATAGAATACGACATTGGCATTGGTGGGATGGCAGGTGATTTGAACGGTCACTGCATTATTGGGGCCGATGTCTGTCCAATCGGTAATCGCTTCGCTCTCTTGAATCGACAGGTGAAGCAGAGCAAGGAAGGCAAAAATCGTTCGCCTGTAGGAATTCCATGGGGTCCCTGCGAAGGGAAGTGCAGGCGGCGTGAGGAGGGTTTTCATAGGCGGGCAAAATTGAGTAATGGAGTATGCCACACCGGCGATCTAGAACGGGAGGGGAAAACCGGAGAAATGAATCTTCGGTTGGATTGTGAAGATCGTATTGGTGGTCGGGAAGTCCGGCTAGACAATTCCCGCCGGAAGCGCGATGTCTAAATTATCCAGCGACCAACGCATGACGGTCTCAGAATCGGTCCAGACGTCGTCAAAGTTACTTCCTAACACGACGGCTAAAACGGTTTTGTCTCCGCGGACGGCGGCGGCGATGAGGCAGCGGCCGGCAGCTTTGGTGAAGCCGGTTTTCATCCCTACACATTCAGAATAAGTATGTAGTAGCTCATTACTGTTTTTGACAGGGACCGATTTGCCTCCGGTGTATTTGAAGGACGAGTTTTTGATCTGCACGATGCGGCGGATCTCGGGATTTGAGTAGGCGGCGGCGGCAAGAATCATCATGTCGCGGGCAGTGGAATGCTGGCCGGCTTCGGTGAGACAGTGAGCGTTGACGAAGTGAGAATTGTCCATCCCCAGTTCGGCGGCTTTGGCATTCATGAGCGTTGCGAACTGCCCCTGGCTTCCGGCGTGGTTCCGGGCGAGACACTTGGTGACGTCATTGTAGCTCCTCATCAACATGACTTCGAGAAGGAGCCGCTTTTGGTAGGAGCTTCCCTGGGTGATCCACATATTCCTCGGCTCGATCTGGCCATCGGTATGTTTGACAGGAAGCTTAGAGTCGAGCTCGCCTGATTCCGCGATGATGAGCGCGGTCATGAGCTTTTGCGTGCTCGCGACGGGACGCTTTTCGTTGATGTTCTTCTCCCAAATCACCCGGCCGTTGCTGAGATCGACGGCGTAAACGCTTTTGGCCGTGACCTCCGGTGGTGTCAATTCAACGGGCTGTGCCACTAACTGTGCCGTCGCGTCGAATCGGTTGAGAAGTGAGACGAGAACGACGATGGAAAAGAGGCGGATCATGTGCTTCGAGGGTCGAAGCCCTTCAGTTCTGCCATTTTGGAGAATTTGTCTTCTGAGCGCATGAGGGCTTCGCCTACCAAAATCGCATCGGCTCCCCAGGATTGAATGCGTTGCGTGTCTTCTCCGGTATAGATGCCGCTTTCGCTGACGAGTATGTGATAAGGGCCGACTTCTTCGCTCAGCATTTCGGTCGCGTGGAGGTCGACTTCGAAGGTCTTGAGGTTGCGATTGTTAATTCCGATGATCTGCGCATCGGTTTCGAGGGCGCGCTCCATTTCTTCGAGATTGTGAACTTCCACGAGCACATCGAGTTGGTAGTTGGTCGCGATATCGTGTAGGTGAATGAGTTCTTCCTGCTCCAGTGCACCGACGATGAGCAAAATCGCGTCGGCGCCTGCGATGATGGACTCATAGATCTGGACCTCGTGAATAATGAAATCTTTCCGGAGAAGGGGAAGGTCGACGGCTTCACGAATTTGATCCAAATATGACAAGTGACCCTGAAAATATTTTTCATCGGTGAGGACCGAGAGGGCATTGGCGCCGGCTTCGGCGTAATCTTTGGCGATCGTGACAGGATTGAAATCGTTGACGATCGTTCCGGCTGACGGGGAACCTTTTTTGATTTCAGCGATGACAGAGAGTTCGTTTTTGCCGTAGCCTTCATCGTCTTCCAGGTGCCGCACCGCGCCACCAAGGGCTGTGGAGAATGATCGGAAGTCCTCTCTCGCCTGCGCGGAGAATTGTAATTTATCCTGAAGGGGAAGAAGCTTTTCCACTTCCGCCTGTTTGTCTTCGAGGATCTCGTCGAGTTTGTTGCCGAATTTCTTCATGGGGTGCAGGAATGCTTACGCTCTCCTGATTTTGGTTGCTACTCGAATTTGAAAAAATTCCCTTGAAAAGACGCTTAAACTCTCCACATTACCGTCCGCGCTGCCGAAGGGTGGCGAATGCGGGTGTAGCTCAGGGGTAGAGCGCAACCTTGCCAAGGTTGATGTCGGGCGTTCGAATCGCCTCACCCGCTCCATTTTTTAATGGAGCAGCATTCATTATCTCAGGCCGTCCAGGGTTCTCCCGGTCGGCCTTTTTTGTTTTGAGAGGTCTGCTTTCCCGAATTACCGATATGGAAACTCTTTTTCGATGGTCTAAATACGTCACTGATGAGCAGTTCGACGAATGGGAAACCAAGCTCGTCGTGGCTGAAATCGCTTACACCGCAGAAAAACTGGTCAACCGCGAGCGCTGGCAGTTCAATAGCTATACGATGACCCGGGAAGGAGCGATGGAACTCCAGAGCCAATTTGGTGGCGGTATCAGTGAGTTGAAGCCCGAGCATTGGCAGCCTTCAGGAGAGCCCGATGCAGGGATACTGCTTCGAATTCGGGATGAGTTCATTGTCACGGAGTCGAATGACGAATCCATTCTTGCGGAGCTCACGGCTGATAATCCGGGGCGAACGATTCTCAGTTTCCCTCCTCAGCTCGCTTTTGGGACGGGGGCGCATCCTACCACGGCGGGTTGCTTGCGGTTTTTGACTGATTTTGCAAAAAAACAGGGTTCGAAGCCCTGGCGGGTTCTTGATCTCGGTTGTGGAAGTGCGATTTTGGCGGTCGCGGCGGCGAAACTGGGAGCGACGGAGGTGGTTGCGGTCGAAATTGACGACATGGCGCTCGATTACGCCCGGATCAACGCGGCTGCTCATGGGTGCGAAGCTCAGATCAAGTTCATTGAGGCGGATGTGCTTGAATTGATTCATGACGAGAAGTGGGGGCAGTTCGATTTAATCGCGGCTAACCTTTTCAGCGATCTGCTCGTGCAGCTTTTTCCTTCCTTTCCCAAACGGCTCGCTGATTCCGGCGAAGTGGTTGTTTCAGGATGCCTGACCTCGCAGGTAAGGGCAGTCCAGGAATCGGCTTCAGCCGCTGGTATCCCGCTCGATGATTTTCTTCGTCGAGGGAAATGGACTGCCGCACGAGGTGCGAGGATTCCCGGTGAGTAGCAGCTTCTCGTCAGAGGGGGGAAACGACTGATCGCAATTATCTCTATTCTGAGTATAATGCTCAGATATAATTACTTTTTCATGAATTCCAGCGCTTTACTTAATGTTGTACGCATGTTTTTCCTGCTTTTGTCAGGATTTGTTGGTGCGACGGTCGCTTCTGGAGTGGCCAGCCATATTTGGTGGTTTGGCGCGATGTTGGGACTTGGTTTTGCTTCCATCATTATTGTTTTGGACATTATGCTGCGTCCGCTCAGCATTCGGTCATTTTCCCATGGTACGTTTGGGCTGCTGATCGGCCTTCTCTGCGCGTGGTTGGTGACGCGGATTGGATTTTTCGAAGCCAGTCTCGATCGGTTTGAGTTGGCAGGTAATGTTTTTAACCTCGCGATTTTCCTCGCCTTCGGATTCATTGGCGTGATGCTCGCCCTTCGAAGCAAGCGAGAGGAATTTTCCCTCCTGATTCCGTATGTTCGTTTTCGTCAGGACGCGCTTCAGGATCTCCCGACGATGGTGGATACCAACATCATTATTGACGGCCGGCTTTCGGGGATCTGTGCTGCTGGTTTTCTGGGGGGAACGCTTGTGGTTCCCAAATTCGTTCTCGAGGAACTTCAGAAAATGGCGGATTGCAGCGATGAAATCAAACGCAGTCGCGGCAAGCGGGGGCTCGATTCGCTCAATTTGATGAAGTCGATGGACGGATTCGAAGTCACGATTCACGATGAGCCTTTTCGAGAGGGCCTTTCCGTTGATGATAAAATGATCCAGCTCGCCGACATTCTCGGTGCCCGAATCATTTCGAATGACTTAAATCTCGGGAAAGTCGCCCGGTTGAAAGGGATTGGTGTCTTAAATTTAAATGAGCTCGCAATGGCGCTGAAGCCGGTTGTCGCGCCGGGTGATGAGGTTGATCTCGAACTCGTGAAGGAGGGAAAAGACGACCATCAAGCGATTGGCTACCTCCCTGACGGAACCATGATTGTCGTGAATCACGGGAAGCCTCATATCGGAGAGCGCAAAGCGGTGGTCGTTGCCGGGGCGGTTCAGACCAGCGCCGGACGTTTGATTTTTGCTGAGCTCACTTAAGCGCAGAAGCCTCTAATAATCTGGCTCGATTCGTATCCTTTGGCGCGATTCCGCCGAAACCTTTAAAGGCTTTCGACGTTTAATATTACAGTTCATTCGGACCTATTCTTTTATGAGAACCCTATTGTCTATTTCTCTTGCCGTAGCGTTTGTTGTGACGCCGATTTCTTCGGAAGCGGAAACGTCTCCTTCGGCGAAAATCGATCAGCTCATCAATCAAAAGTTGAAAGCAGAGGGACTTGAGCCCAACCAGCTCGCCGATGATTCTGTTTTTGTGAGGCGCGTCTATCTCGACCTCCTTGGGAGAATTCCGACACGAGTTGAGACGACTGACTTCACCGAATCAGAGAATCCGAAAAAGCGCGCGCAGATCGTCAACCGGTTGATCGGTTCCGAGGGATATGTCTCCCATCAATTCAACTATTGGGCAGACCTTTTGCGAGCCCGCACCACCATTTCCGGTAACGGGCAGAGTTCAGCCTCCGGGATGGCGTATGAGATGTGGCTCAAGGAAGCGATCCGCTCGAACAAGCTATACAACGAACTGGTATACGAGATGGTGACTGCGAGCGGCTATTCGTGGGAAAATCCGGCGATTGGCTACTACCTCCGCGACTATGGAATGCCTTTGGATAACCTCGCGATGACTTCTCAGCTGTTCCTCGGAACGCAGATCGTTTGCGCTCAGTGCCACGATCATCCTTTCGATGCATGGACTCAGATGGATTACTACCATTTTTCCGCGTTCACTTACGGAATGATGACAACGAACAATCATTCCGTAGCCCGTCGATCGATCCAGAAGTATCAGGAGAAAAAGAAGGGTTTGAGTAATGAGCGGGTTAGAGAGCTTAAGAAGGCAGCCAGCGAGATTTTGATCCCGGTGCGTTTCAGCAGCGTTTACGAAACGGATCGCAGCTTGAGGCTTCCACATGATTATCAGTACGATAACGCAAAACCAAAGTCGGTCGTGAAACCGGCGACGCTGATGGGAAATGAGGCGGTCATCAGCGGCAGCACTTCCACGATCGAAGCGTTCGGGGAATGGCTCACTTCACCGGAGAATCCGGCTTTCACGAAGGTGATGGCCAATCGCGTTTGGAAGCGTGCCTTTGGTATTGGTCTCATCGAACCGGTGGATGACATGAAAGATCACACTCAGGCATCGAATCCCGAACTGATGGACTACCTGACGAAGCTTTTCATCGAACTCGATTACGACATTCAGGCGTTCCAAAAGGTGATCTATCAAACGAAAGCTTATCAGCGCGAAGCGACTCTCGAAGAGCATGTTCCCGGCGCTCCTTATCATTTTGCAGGCCCCATTCTCCGGCGCATGAGCGCAGAGCAAATTTGGGACTCGCTCGTGGCTCTGACCGTGGAAGCGCCCGACGAAAGAAACCAGGGGCGTGAGCTTTTTGCGAAGCGTCGCATTGCTCAGGTGCAACTCGTCGCTGAATCCCTCTATGACCAGGACTCGAATCAGTTCATGCGGAATGTTCTCGAAGTGTCACGAGTGCAGAAAGCGCTCTCTGCCGAGATTGAAGGTGCTCTCGCGAAAGTGACTGAGGCCCGTCTCGAGGGAGATCCCGAAAAGATCCGCGAGGCCAGTGAAGCGGCCCGGGAAATTCGAAAAAAACTCGGCAATTTGATCGAAGAAAAAGTCTATCGCGAGGGACTGGAAGAAAAACTGGCGGCTCTGAAACCGAAAGTGGATGTCGCTGCTTCGGGTGAAGAAAGTGAAGCCTTTCTCAATAGTCTTGCCGCGGCGGTCCTCAAAGAGCACGACACTGCGGCGGAGGGAATGAATGCGATTCTTGGTGAAAAAAGCACCGACGGAATCGTCGAACAACTCGTGCTCGCTATGTTGCGGGATGAGCTCAAAGCAGCCAAGACAGCGAGGGATACGGTTGAGGCTCGCGAGATGAGCGACTGGAAGGTGAAGTCGAGAGAAGACCGTCAGCGCTACAAGGGGTTTTCCAGTAAAACCAAGCGCCGCATGCAGCGAGCCTCGGATCTGAGCTCTCCCACCGCGCCTGGACACTTTCTACGCGAGTTCGGCCAAAGCGATCGGGAGTTGATCGAAAATAGTAGTGATCAGGCGGCCGTCACTCAGGCGCTCGCGCTTCTCAACGGCCCTGTCCTCGGGGAGATAACGCATCAATATTCCGTGATCTCCCGTGATCTCGCGACGACGAAAACGTTCCCTGAACGCCTCGATATCATTTATCTCTCCATGTTGAGCCGCCTTCCTAATCCTCAGGAAAGGGCTGTCTTCCGCGACGCCTGGAAGGCTGATCCTGAATCCGGGAGCGTGAAAGGAATTATCTGGACGCTGCTCAATACCCGTCAGTTTCTTTTCATCCAGTAAATCAAACCCTGTTTTGTCTAACACCTAACCCTTTTGCCAGTATGAAAACCGATCTTTCCCGCCGACGTTTTGTCTCCAACGCAGCCAAATCCTTTCTCGGTGTGAGTGCTTTGTCAGGCTTGACTGATTTCAGTCATGCGGCAGGTGCCGGTGCTTCTCCTCTCAAGCAGATTCCCACGGCTAAGCGTGTCATCTATCTTTACATGACGGGAGGAATGTCTCATCTCGACACGCTCAATCCAAAAGGGAAGAACGAAGTGATGGGGGCCACCGGCCAGATCGATACGCCGGTTGATGAGATGAAGCTCTCCGACAACTTGCCGTTGCTTGCCCGTCAGGCCGAGCATCTCGCGGTAATTAATTCGATGACTTCGACGCAGGGAGCCCACCAGCAGGGCAATTACTACATGCACACGAGCTACGAAATGCGCAGTTCGATTCGACACCCTGCGATGGGCGCATGGGATTTGAAATTCAATGGGAGGAACAATCCGGCTCTTCCTGGAAATGTCCTCATTGGAAACGATTCCAAGCATCCCGGTTCCGGCTTTTTCGAAAGCAGTCTTTCGCCGCTGGCGGTTCGGGATCCTGAAGGCGGGCTTCAAAACAGCGCGATGGTGCGCGGGATGAACGAAGAGCGTTTCAATTTTCACCGCAATCTTTCCGAGCAACTTGATGCTCCTTTCGGCGAAAAATACGATCAGAAAAATGTGCGTGCCTATACTGACATGTACGATGACGCGATTAAGCTGATGCGTAGTAAAGACCTCGCCGCCTTTGATTTGGCGGCCGAGCCCGACGGGCTCAAGGAGCGTTATGGCAAGAATGCTTTCGGACAGGGATGTCTTCTCGCGAGACGTCTTGCTGAGAACGGAGTGAACCACGTCGAGGTTTCCTTCGGAAGTTGGGACACTCATAATGCGAACTTTGTGAACGTGCCTGACATGGCGGGCAAGCTCGACGCAGCTCTATCCACTTTACTGATTGATCTTCAACGTCGCGGCATGCTCGATGACACGCTCGTCGTTCTTGCCACAGAGTTCGGCCGGACCCCTGAAATCAATGCGAACGAAGGGCGGGATCACCACCCGCAGGCCTTCAGTTGTTTGCTTGCCGGAGGTGGCATCAAAGGCGGGCAGGTTTACGGGAAGACTGACGAACGCGGATCCAAGGTTGTTGAGAATGCGGTGAAAGTTCCCGATCTCAATGCGACAATCGGTTATGCGCTAGGTCTTCCGCTTGATCAGGTGCTTTACTCACCCAGCATGCGTCCGTTCACGCTCGCCGATAAAGGCAAGCCGCTGGTTGGGTTGTTTGGCTGATTTTAAGCAACTTTCTTGAAACAGAGCCTTAAAAACGCTTCAAAGATTTGTGCATGGTTTCGAATTAACGCTAGAATTCGCAGGTCTACCATGTAGGTTAGATTTTTGTTACTGGAATGAAGGTCAAGTTGAATCTCCTGGAGAAGATCCACTGCTATCATCGATTGATTCGTTACTGCGTGAGAACGGAACCCGACACGGCTTCGTTCATCAACGAATTCGTGAGTGAAGGTGATGTTTGTCTCGACATTGGTGCTCATAAAGGAGTGGTCACTCATATGATGAGGCGCCGAGTAGGGAATGCCGGCAAAATCATAGCCTTTGAACCACAGGAAGAATTGTTCGAATGGCTTGAAGTGATGGTTCCATCACTGAGGCTGAACAACGTTGAACTTGAGCAGATCGCGCTTTCAGAAGAAAGTGGGCCACGGACTTTGCACCGTGTCGGAGCCATGAAGTCTGGAAGTTTTGTTGAAGAGGCAGGTGATTATTCTGACTCCGTTACTGTTCAGACCACGACTATGGATGAGTATGCGAAGTCGAAGGACATCGATACAATTTCGTTTATTAAAATCGATGTCGACGGTTTTGAGCTGCAAGTCTTGAAGGGTGCAAAAGAAACACTGCAAGCCTTCAGGCCGGTTTTGCTAATCGAGATATCAGATAGCGATCTGGCTGACGTGTCAGAATTTCTAACAGGCATGGGGTACGGAAGCCCTGAATTCGAGCATCGTGGTAAACGCTACCTAGGGAGTCACACCTACGAGGTAGCTCATCGTCATGATATAGCCCCGTTTCGAAACTTTCTTTTTCAACCTGTTTAGGAAAAATTTTTCGACATGGTGATTTCACCTAGTAAATCACCACGCTTAAAGTAGATGGCATTTATGGTTTTTTACTTGTAATCTCTGAAGTTGGGTGTTTTGCAATGGATGCCCAAGAAATATCGCATCAAATTGAGTCCCCCGGAACGCGAACAGCTTGAAGCATTTTGCCGCAAGCAAAGCGTCTCTGCGCAGAGGATGCAACGCGCGAGGGTGTTTCTGTTCAATGACGAGAACCGCGAAGGAGGCCCCTCAAGGATGTCGAGATCGCTGAGAAAACCGGCATGGCGGTCAGTTCGATCGAGCGATTGCGCAAGCAATGCCACGAGCACGGGCCTCTGATGTCCCTTGAGCGCAAGAAGCGTCTTGTCCCGCCTCGCGAGATCAAGGTGGATGGGAAGCTGGAAGCCGAAATCAGAGCGTTAGCTTGCTTCGATCCCCCAGAAGGCTGCGCGCGCTGAACGCTCCAACTTCTGGCCGACCGTGTCGTCGAACTCGAACTGGTGGACAGTATTTCGGACGAGTCCGTTCGCAGAGCATTAAAAAAAACGGGCTTCAGCCTCACCGCAGCCAATACTGGTGTGTCCCGAAGAAACAGAACGCCGCGTTCGTAGCGGCGATTGAAGACGTGCTTGAGATCTACGCTTTGGACTCGGGCCCGTTGAGGCCATTGATCTGCCTCGCCGATTTCTCCGAATGACTCCTTCAGCATGCTAACGAGCCACTTCCGATGCGTTCTGAGTGCATTGCCAGACAGGACTACGAGTTTGTCCGGAAGGGAACAGTGAGTGGCTTCATGATGGCATCACCTCATTTTGGGCATCGCGAAGTCTACGTGTCGCCGAGCGGTCGTCTTACCGCGAAGGATTACGCCCTCGCGATGCGTCACCTTGCCGATGAGATCCATCCCGAGGCAAAGAAAATCATCGTTGTTCAGGACAACCTCAACACCCACGCGATCGAATCGTTCTATGCGGCGTTTGAGGCACCCGAAGCCCGTCGCCTTGTGAAACGTTTTGAGTTCCACTTCACCCTGAAGCACAGAAGTTGGCTGAATATTGCGGTAATCGAGATCGCTGCCCTCAGTCGCAGCTGCCTCAAGGAGCGAATCGCAACGGTGGAAACCTTCAAAGTCGAAACGGTCGCTTACACCTCGAGAAAAAACGAAAAGGCAGTGCCGATCAACTGGCAGTTCACCACTGACGATGCCAGAACAAAACTTTGGTCACTTTACCCTTCGATTTAAGCGGGGACCTCTACTGGGAGGACGAAACTATCAATTTTTTGTTGTCACCATTCTGTCCTCTTGTCATCAATGCCAGAGGAACCGCCCAGGCAATACAAATCAAAAACCGGGCAGGAGTCGTAAATTGATCTGTCAGTGCACAACAATTTAGGAAGATCTGAACCAGAATCGACGAGGTGATGAAATACCCCGCGCCGACGTTCCCGCTTTTGGTGTATTTTCGAAGTAACTTTACTGAGAATACCAGAAACCAGATGGTAACCCCAAGGTAGAGGGCAATGCCCAGCCATCCTGTGGCTGCAGCATAGTCAAGAAACTCATTGTGCGGATGCGACATGAATGAGGATTCCGGATAACCCAGCTCTGCCAGTTTACTCGGTAGCAGGGAATCATTGACATTGAATCCGAGTCCGAGAGGATTCTCTTTGAGCATTTCCCAATTCGCATGCCAGAGCTGCAAACGAATTTCATTGGAGCGCATCTCCACGCTAAAAGCGGAAAGAAATCGCCGTAGATACATCGGGCTGACGAGTAAGGTCGTTAGCCCGATCACTCCTGCTATTCCAATTCCCAAGTAATAGATTTTTCGAAAACTCTTAGGTAGGACGAATAGAGAAAATAAAGAAGTCATCCCGATCGCAAACCAGACGCCCCGAGAGAGACTGTTTAGAACGCAGATAAAAGAGAGCAGCGCCACAGTGACCATAACAACTCCTAAGCGCTTCTTTTTAACCGAGAAACTGGCCGCAGCACCGAGGGCGGAGATACAGAAAAAAGAGCCAACGACATCGGCAAACGGAATCGGGTTTGTGAGGAGTCCACGTCCGCGTTTAGAGTATACGAGTTCATCGCCAAACAAATAATGGCGGCCATAGCCTTTCCCTGTTGTCACTTGGCTAAATGAATCCAAGAGCGAATACACAAGTACCAATAGAAGAAAACCAACCGCAATTTTCTCCATCGGACTCAACCGCAATTCAAATGGAACTGCGACAAAGAACAGAGAAAATATGGAGAGGAAAAGAATCCACTTCAACTCGCCCAGTTCAAGAAAAGAAATAGAATGGCGGGCAAATATCGAAACAGAAAAAATCACGGCGAACCCTATAAGCATCCACCACATCGACTTTGCACACTGAAGCAATCGGGGAACGGTTTCCTTCAATCCTGCCCACCGAAAAAATATACAAGTGAGAATGAAAACAATTCCGATCTGGACATACATAGCTGCCGACCCCAGCAGCAATGATGCGAGAAAAAAAACAAAACTCGCGCGGAGCCATGAAGGTAAGTCCTCTGAAGCTTTCATCGCCGTCATACTAAGATCAAGAAATCGAAAGTGCGAGTGCTGAACTGCCAATTATTCCGGCGGTGTTTCCGAATCGAGCATGCTTGATGGCGAGATGCTCGAAGCATTCGGAGGTCAGTGAATTCTCAAGATAGTCTCTGAGAGGTTGAAAAAGAACCTCGCCGGCATAGCTGACGCCCCCGCCAATTACGATCGCATCCGGATTGAGCAGATATACGGTGCTCATTAGACAGGAACCAAGGCAGCTTGCGACATTTTTCCAAAGTTGGTGAGCGATGGGGTCTCCGCTTTGCGCGAGCTTGGCCATGTTCTCAGGCGAGGTGTCTTCAGGTCTTGTGACACCGGCTTCGTCGTAGAGCCTTCCGGCCCATTCGGTAATCTGACGATTTCCAATATAGCGTTCCAGAGCCCCGGTGTTGTTGTAGGGACCGGGGACGCCTTCGTAATCGATACTCATTTGCCCAATCTCCCCGGCAGCATACTGGCTCCCTCGATAAAGGTCACCATTGAGAATCAGTCCGCCGCCGACTCCTGTTCCCAGCGTGACACAGATAACGTGTTCAAATCCTTCGGCGGCCCCATACTTCCATTCGGCGAAACACATGCAGTTGGCATCGTTATCCACCACCACGGGGAGGCCGGTTTTCTCTTTCATGATGTCGCGGAGCGGTACTTCAGACCATCCTTGAACATTCGTGAGGTTATAAGTGACTCCGGCGCCAAAATCGACCGAACCGGGAACGCCGAACCCAATGGCATCAATGGCGGGGAAGGCAGACCTAAGCACGTCGATTTCGGCCACGATTCTATCAATGAGAGATTCGGAATCCTTGAAGTCCTGGGTCGGAATGCGGTGCTCGTCGGAGACCAGTTCAGCTCCCTCCACGACGGCGAGCTTCACTGAAGTTCCTCCAAAATCGACCCCTATTGCCCGCGGTTTTTTGCTCATAAAAAATTGATCTGTGCGATTCGAAGGAGCCCTTCCATTGTCAGGTAAGGAGATACTATCTCGATTTCAGGAAAATCCTCTGCCATCAAACTCGCATATCCGCCCGTCGCAATCACTTTTGAGGGTAATTGCGTTTCCTTTTCAATCTGGAGGAGGATCTCGCGAACGAGCCCTCGATAGCCATGGAATCCGCCCGATTGCATGGCATGAGTGGTTGATTTTCCAATTGCCGAGGCCGGGCGTGAAATTTCGATTTCGGGAAGCAGTGCGGTTCGTTGATGCAGGTAGTGGCGCATCGCATCCAGTCCCGGCGCAATGACCCCGCCAATGTAGGCAGGTCGCGAGTCCACGATATCAAAAGTAACCGCCGTGCCGAAATCCACGACAATGACAGATTCCCCCGGGAACTGACCAGCCACAGCCGCCGCGTTTCCAAGACGGTCTGCTCCGATTCCAGAGGGATCCGGAAAATCAATTTCAACGCCGAGAGGAATGCGATGAGATACTTCAACAAATCTCTTTCCTGAGTGTGCCTCTTTTAAAGCGGAGACGCTGGATGGCACCACGGATGCGAGGATGACGTCTTCGTATTCCCACTGGTCGAGCAGTGCGGAAACGCTGGCGGGAGTAACATCGGCAGTCGCAATCGATTGGTGAGCCACGAGCCCGTCATCAGACGCCAGCGCGAACTTGGTCCGCGTGTTGTTGTTGTTGATGAGTAAAAAACGGGATCGCTCCTGGGTCATAGGCGAAGAGAAAAATCAGGGAAGCACAGCTTCGACACGTTGCCCCTGAAACTCCAGCCAAATCGAATCGGTCGGTTTTTCGAGCCACCATCGAGTCGTTATGAGAGAGACCTGCTCAGGATGGAATGTCAGCTCCTTGCGAAACGGTTCAAAAAAGCGGCTCACTGGTTCGCCTGAGCCTGTCATCGCTCGGAGAGTATCCTCATTGACCAGTGCCTCTTCCCCGTTCTGCGCTCGACCGGACAGAGTCACTTCTACTACTTTTCCGTCGCCATCAGGGCGGACGCTCACCTCTTTGATCGCGAAAGTGGGCTCGGGCTCATCGGTTTGAGTCCCATTGTTCTCAGGTAGCTCCACTTCAAGCTTCTTCTCCAAAAGCACGGGCGTCTCGCTCACTGCGACTACCTCTGCGTCAATCTCTTCCGGCGAAAACGCGACGAAAAGGAGCCCGACCACCACTGCAAGTAGTAACCAGATTTCAAAACGTTTAAAGAGAAACAGAAGAGACATGAGATTTTCTAAGGCCGTTTGAGCGGTTGGGAAGGCCGGTTGCGCTCAAGAATACCATTTGCTTTGGGATAAAAAAGCACTCCGTTTTTATTTAGCTTGGTCACGAATTCTTCAAGATCCGCTTTCAGCTTCTCGTCATTGATCAACGCGCTCGCGAGCCCGTCTCCCTGATCGATCTCTTTCACGAGAACGTTTACCGAGGTAATCATGCCGCGCAGTTCATCGAGAGAGCCATCAAATTCCTTTACTGCTGGATTGATTGTTTCGAGCGTCTTGTTAAATTCCTGCATCGTGCCGTCGACGTTGGTAAAGGTCGCATTGGCCGTTTCCGCGGCTTCTTTGACGGAGTTGATGGCCGCTGATGTGTCTTCAAGGAGAGGGCCAACGTCCGTCGTCGCTGTTTTCAGCTGCCCTGAGAGCGTTCGCATTTCGACGAGGAGTTCACTGAGATTCGAGAGGTTTTCCTCGTTGAGAACTCCTTTCTCGATTCGTGTGAAAATTTCATTGAGGTGCTGAACTGAATCGCGAATTGCTGTCATCGTCGTCTCGACTTCTTCGATAGCGCTGCCGGCATTGGTTGTCAGATCGTTGATGGTCTTCGTCTCAGCCGCTCTAATTAGCGTGCCCTTTTCAATGAATTCACCGGTCGATTCTACCGGAGGCAAAATGCGGACAAAGCTATCGCCCATGAGGCCGCTTGTTGCGATTTGAACGGCTGATCCGACGGGAATCTTGATATCGGGGTAGATCGTGAGGGGAACTTCGATCACGGTTGATTCGCTGCTTAAGCGCGGGAGCGAAGAAACGATCCCGATATCAATGCCACCGAGCCGCACCGGAACACCGTCTCGAATTCCTGAAGCGTCACGAACTTCCAACGTAATGGGGTAGCCGCCCTGTCGATTAGGGCCTGATTTCGAGAACTGCAGAAGAAGCCCCCCAAGGAGGAGAAATCCCACGAGGACGAATAAACCAACGGAAATCTCCGGGCGATGTGGTTTAGCTGGCATAACTACCGACTTTCACTA
>JAOFXR010000028.1 GCA_028047635.1 Verrucomicrobiales bacterium | reverse complement strand
AATTCACGATCGTGATTCCTGAAAAGCAGGTCGTGGTCGTGATCAGCAGTGAAAGCCCGAGCATGCAGGGCGAGCTCGATCTCGTCTGGGAGCATCTCCTGCCCCATTTTCAGGATGAGGAGCAGGTTTCGGACAAGGCGGAGCAAAGCGCGTTGAAGGAACGCTTGAACACGATGGCAGTTCCATTCCTGCAAGGCGAAAGCGCGAGCAAACAGTCAGCGATCGTGAGCGGCCGTGTCATTCAGTTCCCCGCGAATTCTCTAAAGCTAGACACGCTGAAACTTGAGTTCAATGAGGGCGAAACCAAAGTGAGCGGGACGAGCGCCGCGAAGGGCGATTGGGAGGTGGCCTCGGAATTTCGCGAGTGGAGGCGAGGGCTCATGCCGGTGGCGATCTCAAATTCCTGGCTGGTTTCCCTCGGTCAAACCGACGAAAAAGGATTTTCCAAGGTCGCTGTCTCGGGTGCCTGGAAAGAGGAAGCCACCTACGAGATGGTGTGGCGCTATTACGAGACGCCGCATCACGATCTCGTCCGGCTTCGTTTCGACGAGGATGGGGCCACCCTCGAATTGTTCGACAGTCTCAGCCTCCGGAAAGGGAAGGTCGATAAGCCGAAAGTGACGGTTCGGGGAGCGTTTCTTTGATGGGGTTCTCGAGGAGTCTCATTTGATCGCATTCGATTGAAGCACGGAAATTGAAGGGCGAAGTCCTCGCCTGAGTGTCGCACTCGATGAGGAAAACCGGTGGAATTAGGCGAAATCGTCTCTGAAATCTTCCCCAATTGTATTTGATCGAACTCTCAAATCGGGTAAGTCTTCTCTGATATGCCCCTGTTCTTTCACTCGGAAATTCCTTCCGAAAATCCTCGACAAGCCTGCTTAATCGAAAGCCGGTTTTCTGAATTCTCATCATGCGCACTTTAGTTACAGGCGGAGCCGGCTTCTTGGGATCCCACTTATGCGATTCTCTTATCGCTAAAGGCCACGAGGTAATCTGCCTTGATAATTTTTTCACCGGTCATAAGAGCAATATTGAGCACCTTGTGAGTAATCCCAATTTCGAAATGATGCGTTGGGACGTGATCGATCCTTTCAAGGTAGAAGTCGATCAAATATACAATTTAGCATGTCCGGCTTCTCCGGTGCACTATCAGCACAATCCCATCAAAACGATTAAAACCTCGGTGATTGGGGCAATCAATGTCCTGGGGTTGGCGAAGCGGACAGGTGCACGCATTTTCCAGGCTTCTACATCAGAGGTTTACGGCGATCCGACTGAAGGCAATCACCCGCAGGTTGAGTCATACTGGGGAAATGTGAATCCCATCGGCATTCGAAGCTGTTATGATGAAGGAAAACGATGCGCGGAAACACTGTTTTTTGATTACCACCGCTCGAACAACGTTGATATTCGGGTGATTCGCATTTTTAACACTTACGGGCCGCGAATGTGTCCCGGTGATGGTCGAGTCGTTTCGAATTTTATTTGTCAGGCGCTTCGAGGTGAGCCGATTACGATTTTCGGTGGCGGAACCCAGACTCGTTCGTTCTGCTATGTCAGCGATTTAATCAGTGGCTTCGAATTACTGATGGATAAGGAGGGCATTACCGGCCCTGTGAATGTCGGCAATCCTAATGAGATTACGATGCTGGAGCTCGCCGAGAATGTGCTCGCAATCACGGGGAGTAAATCCGAAATTGTCCACAAGCCACTTCCCGAGGATGATCCGCAGCAGCGCCGACCGGATATTACCGTGGCGCGCCGTGAACTTTGCTGGGAACCCAATGTTGCTTTGAAAGAAGGATTGGAAAAGACCATCCAGTACTTCGAATCAATCATTTAGATCTTTCGCAATGAAAATCACATGCATAGGTGCGGGATACGTAGGTGGTCCGACCATGGCTATGATAGCCAGCAAATGTCCCGATATTGAAGTCACAGTGGTTGACGTCAATGCCGATCGGATTGCGGCATGGAATGATCCGGATCTTGCTAACTTGCCGGTATTTGAGCCTCAGTTAGACGAAGTGGTTTCCGGGGCGAGAGATCGTAATTTGTTCTTCAGCACCGATGTGGATTCGGCTATTCGCGGGGCGGATATTATCTTTATCTCGGTCAACACGCCTACGAAAACCTATGGAGCCGGGGCGGGGCAGGCAGCTGATTTGAAATGGGTCGAGCGGTGCGCTCGTCAGATTGCCGAGTTGGTTGAGAAAGATATCATTGTTGTCGAGAAATCGACCGTTCCGATTCGCACTGCAGCAATGATCAAAAGCGTTCTCCGTGGTGGCGGTAAAGAGGACAGGGTGAAAGTGCTTTCCAACCCCGAGTTTCTTGCCGAAGGAACCGCGGTCGCCGATTTGAGTAACCCTGACCGGGTTCTTATTGGAGGTGAGGATGAAGCCGCGATTGAAACCCTGGTGTCTATTTACGCCAATTGGGTTCCTCGCGAAAAGATCCTCACGACCAACCTCTGGTCTTCCGAGCTCTCGAAGCTCACCGCAAACGCCTTCCTTGCACAGCGCGTTTCGTCCATCAATTCCATCTCCGCTTTGTGTGAAGAAACCGGGGCAGATGTGAATGAAGTTGCCCGGGCTGTGGGAACGGACAGTCGAATCGGTCCCAAATTCCTTCAGGCATCGGTGGGATTCGGAGGCTCGTGCTTTCAAAAGGATATCCTGAATCTCACTTATCTTTGCGATTACTTCGGCTTGCCCGAAGTGGCCAATTACTGGCGGAGTGTCATCGCGCTGAACGATTGGCAGAAGAGCCGGTTTGCTCAAAAAATCATTTCCACGCTGTTTAATACTGTCGCTGAAAAAAAGATCGGGATTCTGGGGTTTGCTTTCAAAAAGAACACCAACGATACCCGTGAGTCTCCGGCGATTTCAGTCTGTCGGGATCTTCTGATCGAGCGGGCTCATTTGGCGATCTATGACCCCCAGGTTTCTCTTGATCAAATTGTCAGTGATCTTGAATCAGTGGGCATTTTAGATGCGGCTGAGCAAGTGAAATCCGGCGCGATCACTAAAGTGGCGAGCCCGATGGAAGCTGCTGACTCTGCACATGCGCTTGCTGTCTTGACCGAGTGGGATGAGTTCGCTTCGCTCGAGTATCAGGAAATTTATGATACCATGCTGAAGCCGGCCTGCCTGTTCGACGGGCGCAACATTCTCGACAGCGAAGCAGCGACGGCGGTCGGATTTGAAGTGTATTCGATTGGTCGGGGCAGAAGTCTTGGTGGCGAATGGCAGGTGAGATGATTTGCCGGGTGTTGGGGGAATTCCTTCCCCTGGAGAATAACGATCCTTCCTACTTTTCTTGATGATCCAACCGGAGGATGTCTAGTCGCTACCCGCATCGAGTTCATTTTTTATTGAACTAAGCAGGAGAGCGTCTAAAGGTAACAAGTCCAGAGCGTGTTATGAGATTCAGCGGCCAAATATTCCCATTGTCTTTCCAACGGCTTCGTAGGTTTTGGTTTTCTCATTTTAAGAATGACATAACCAGTGAGTCAGGGCGTTTCCTATGCCAGAGCTGATTGAACAAGAGAGTGTTGATGAAAAGCAACTCCTTGAGGAGTCTGTCGACTACTTTGTGTCTTTCGTGCAGATGTTTGGGCTGCAAAAGTCAGTGGGTCAAATTTATGGGATGCTTTTTGTAACGGAGGAACCTGTTACGATGGACCGGATCATTTCTGTTCTGGGAATCAGCAAGGGAAGTGCGAGTCAGGGGCTGGCGCTTCTGAAAAGTCTCGGCGCGGTGACCTCTCACTCCATTGAGGGTGATCGGCGGGAGTACTTCGAAGCAGATTTAAACGTAAGCAGAATCGTTACCCACTTTTTCGAAGAGCGTCTCACGCCGAGATTGAGCCACGGAGATCAGAAGCTTGAGCGAATGCTCCGTTTGGCGGATGTGGAAGGGAAGGGAAGCAGTCCAATCATGGGGAGACTGCAGGCCCTGAAAAAATGGCAGAATCGGGGGCTTTCTTTGATCCCCAGATTGCTTAAATGGCTTTAAACTTTCTCTGAATGAAAGTAATCGAAACGGACTTTGCGGGCGTTGTCGTGATGGAACCGGACGCGTTCGGGGATTGTTTTGTGAAAACACTCCAGAATCGCCAGGGATTGTATGTTGCCTGTCGTGAGGGAACAGGAATCAAAAAAAAGCGGGATTAGCGAGAGCGATCTCTATGAAAGGGCCGCGATACTTGGTAAAACCGAGTATGGTGCGTATCTCAAGGCCCTCGCTGACAACACCATTCTGTGACCTTTAAAAACAGAGTTCATTTTTAATTGAACAAAGCATGAAGTAAGCTACTTGTTCAGCATTCCTTATGGAATCGCCCCATATTCTGAGCGAAATATTCGGTTTTTTGGCCATATTCGGCCGAATTGCCAAGGGCGGTAGCGTGTTAAGTTTCACCGCTCAAAGGTTGTTGGGTAAAGGTTTACTAAAGTAGATTTCATACAAATATTGCGATGCAGTTCATCGATTTAAAAGCGCAGCAGGAGCGGATTCGCGAGGATATCGATCAGCGAATCGCCGCAGTTCTCGATCACGGTCAGTATATTCTGGGCCCCGAAGTCCGTGAATTGGAATCGGTTCTCTCAGACTTCCTTGGTGGGCGCCATGTTTTGGGCGTTTCTTCCGGAACGGATGCTCTCCTCATCGCCCTAATGGCTCTCGATATAGGGCCCGGCGATGAGGTGATTACGATCCCTTATACCTGGATTTCGACGGCCGAGGTCATCGCCCTGCTCGGGGCTCGAGTCGTCTTCGTCGACATCGAGAAAGATTCCTGGAATATGGATCCGAAACTTCTCGCCGGTGCGATTACTGACCGAACCAAAGCGATTATTCCCGTGGGGATTTACGGGCAGCCCGCCAATATGCGCGAGATCACCAAAATTGCCGATCAAAGTGGGATTCCGGTGATGGAAGACTCGGCGCAGTGCTTTGGTGCCAGTCACCATGGCGAGAAATCGGGCGGTATTACAAAAATCGGAACGACCTCATTTTTCCCTTCCAAGCCTCTAGGTGGCTATGGGGACGGAGGCGCGATTTTCACGGATGATGCTGAGCTTGCTGAGAAAATGCGATGGATTCATATCCACGGGCAGTCGGAGAAACACACCCATCCCATTGTGGGATTGAACGGTCGACTCGATAGCATTCAAGCCGCTGTCGTTCTCGCGAAATGGTCCATTTTTGCCGACGAAATCGAGCTGCGCCAGAAGGTTGCCGACCGATACAATGAAGGGCTTGGTGCTCTTTCTCCCCGGATTACGCTTCCCTGTTTGCAGCCTGAGAACACCTCGGTGTGGGCTCAGTACACGATCCTCGTAGATGATCCCGGAGCGTTGCAACAACACCTCAGTGAAAGCTCGATTCCTTCCGTTTCCTATTATTGTAAGCCGTTGCACCTCCAACCGGTTTTCGAAAGCCTGGGATACCAAGAGGGTTCTTTTCCTGTGACCGAGCAGATTGGGAAGCAATGTATCAGTCTTCCGATGAGCCCTTATCTCTCTGAAGAGGATCAAACTCTCGTCATTTCAGAAATTCAGAAATTCTTTAATCGCAGTTAAAGAAACGTTATGTCGAAGAGGATCTACATAGCCGGGCATCGCGGGATGGTCGGTTCGGCTCTTTCCCGCGCCATTCAGCGCGAAGGGGATGTAGAGCTCATTTCGGCGACGAGCGCGGAACTCGATTTGAGAGATCAGAAGGCGACGAATGCGTTTCTGTTAGAGCATAAGCCGGAAGTAGTCATCATCGCCGCGGCAAAGGTGGGGGGGATTTACGCCAACAATACCTACCCGGCTGAATTCATGTATGACAATCTCATGATTGCCTCCAACCTCGTCCATGCGTCCCACGAGACAGGCGTTGGGAGGTTGTTGTTTCTCGGCAGTTCCTGCATTTACCCGAAGTTTGCCGAGCAACCGATCAGGGAGGAAGCCCTCCTCACGAGTCCTCTCGAGCAGACCAACGAAGCCTACGCGTTGGCGAAAATCGCCGGTTTGAAACTGTGTGAGTATTACCGCCGCCAATACGGTTCGCTCTTTCACTCAGCGATGCCCTGCAACCTCTACGGGGTCGGAGATAACTACCACCCTGAAAACAGTCACGTCATCCCCGCTATGATTCGCCGGTTCCATGAAGCGAAGGAGTCGAACGCGAAAGAGGTCTCGATTTGGGGAACGGGGACGCCGCGACGTGAGTTTTTATACGCGGATGATTTGGCTCAGGCGTGTCTTCAACTTCTCAGGGTGGAAGATCCTCCCGACCTCGTCAATATCGGCGCCGGCGAGGATGTTTCGATCCAGGAGCTGGCGACCCTCGTCGCTGCGACAGTGGGATATCAGGGGGTGATTTCGAACGACACATCGAAACCTGACGGAACTCCCCGGAAACTGATGGATTCCTCGAAGATGAATTCGCTGGGATGGAGGAAATCGACCGAACTCAAGGAAGGACTCAGCAAAGCCTACGAGGATTTTTCTAAATCCAATCCTTGAGAGGTAAGTAACCCGATTTTTGGCGATCAGTTTTTGATACGTTTATTTCAGACCCGGGAGTTGATCCCAAACCGACCCATGAAAAAAGCACTAATCACCGGAATCACCGGACAGGATGGTTCTTACCTCGCTGAGCAATTGCTCGAGAAGGGGTACGAAGTCCATGGGATGAATCGTAGATCCAGTTCGTTTAACACAGATCGAATTGATCATCTCTACAATGACGAGGCACTTCGCGACTCAGGCCGCTTCAAGCTTCATTACGGAGATCTAACGGACTCATCCAGTTTGAACCGTCTTCTCGAGCGAATTGGCCCCGATGAAATTTACAACCTCGGTGCTCAGAGTCATGTCCAGGTTTCATTCGAGGTTCCTGAGTACACTGCGGAGGTCGATGCAATGGGAACCTTACGCTTTCTCGATGCGATCAAGGAAGTGGGCCTTAAGGACAGAACGCGCTTTTATCAGGCTTCGACCAGTGAGCTTTTCGGGAAGGTGCAGGAAGTGCCGCAATCGGAGACAACGCCGTTCTACCCGCGCTCGCCCTATGGCGTCGCAAAGCTATACGCGTATTGGATCGTGGTGAACTACCGCGAGGCTTATGGTCTTCACGCTTCGAATGGTATTTTGTTCAACCATGAATCCCCTCGGCGGGGTGAGACCTTTGTGACGCGGAAGATCACCCGGGCGGCAGGGCGGATTCGGGAAGGCCTTCAGAAAACGGTCACTCTCGGGAACCTTGATTCGCAGCGGGATTGGGGATACGCCCCGGAATACACGGAAATGATGTGGCGAATGCTGCAACAGGATGAGCCCGGCGATTACGTGTGTGCGACCGGCGAAATGCAAACCGTGCGGCTTTTTTGCGAGCATGCCTTCCGTGCTGTAGGGATTGAACTTGAGTTCAGTGGCGAGGGTGTCGAAGAAGCCGGCAAGAACAGAGAAACCGGCGAGGTGATCGTCCAGGTTTCACCCGACTACTTTCGCCCGACCGAGGTTGAGCAGCTTGTAGGTGATTCTTCAAAGGCCCGGGAAATTCTTGGATGGGAGCCAAAAGTTACTTTTGAGGAATTGGTTCACATCATGGCTGAAGCTGATTGGACAGAGGCTCAAAGCGAACGTATTTCTTAGCGAACTATTTCGCTCGGGTTAATGGGACGCGTAAATGACAACTATCAATCAATGATTTTAGTGAACTTTCTATTTAGAATCCTTCGATTGCCATCAGGTGCTCTAAGAAGGCTTCGGATGGCGTATATTCGGAGAAAACTGCATTATTTAGGTCGCGGATCTCATCTTTATCCAGGTGTTTACATCTCAAATCCTGAGAATATTACGATTGGTGAAGATGTATCAATCGCGCCAGGAGTAAAGCTAAGTGCTTCGAGTAAAGGTTCTATATTAATTGGTGATCGTTGCGCTATTGCGGCAGGAACAAGATTTGTGACCGCAACACACGATTATAACGTTTTGCCAATTTCAAGCGTTGGTATCAATAGGTCTATCGTTGTTGGGAAAGATGTTTGGATCGGGACGGCTGCTGTCATATTACCTGGTGTTACAATTTCTGATGGAGTCGTTGTAGCTGCTGGTGCGGTAGTCACGAAAGATATTCCCGCAAACAGCGTGGTTGGAGGGGTTCCCGCGAAGGAAATTCGGTTGTTGGAACCTAGGGAGAAGAGGTTCCAAAGAGGTGCCGCTTCTAAATCTGGAGGAGAAATTAACAACACCTAGATTGAAACGTACATTTACACAGCTATGGCGACTGTTGGCGCGAGCTGAGAGGAGGGTATTTCTCTTTGTTTTGCTTATGATGGTGTTTGGTATGGGATTTGAGTTGGTGGGAATTGGAGTCGTGTTGCCTGCCTTTGCAATTCTATCAGACAAAGGAGTGGGTGATATCAATTCACCAAGCTTCAAGTGGATTAGCGATGCGTTGCCTGGTGAAGATAAACGAATAGCGATATCATGTGTGATAATACTTCTGTTCCTGTTAAAGAACATGTTCCTCGTTTTTCAGGTTTGGATTCAGCAGCGATTTATATTCAGAGTTCAGGAGCGACTCTCTTTTCGGCTCCTTCGGGAGTATCTCAATCAGCCCTACCCATTTCATTTGAATCGTAACTCTGCGCAGTTAATTCAAAATACAACTAAGGAGATGTCGCAGTTGGTTTTTAATGTTGTGAGCCCTTCCATGGTGCTCTTGACTGAGTTGATTGTGATCATCGGCATTGTGACGTTCTTAATGATTATTTACCCTGCTGGCACTTTCGCGGCCGCATCAGTAATCGGGTTAACTTGTTGTTTATATTACGTGTTTATTCACCGGAGGTTGGCACGGCTTGGGAAGGAACACCTTGTTAGTGAAGGAATGCGAATCCAGCACATTCAGCAAAGTCTTGGCGGTGTAAAGGAATTGAAGCTTCTGGGATGTGAGGATGTTTTTCTGACCGAGTATCAGGTTTATAATCAATCCGTGGCTCGCGCAGGTCGTTTGCTTGCCGTTTCTGTTCAATTTCCCCGCTTCTTTCTTGAAGTCGTGGGTGTCGCTGCTTTCGCTGGGATTTTGGGTCTAACCATCTATGAGGGAAAACCGTTTTCGGCGGTCGTTCCAATTCTGGCTGCCATGGCGGTTGCTGCGATTAGGCTAATTCCGTCCGCAAACAGGATTGTCACATCGTGTACTCTTCTTCGCTTTGGGAGTCATGGTGTGGACACGATTAATTCAGAACTGTTTGGGAAACGTTCTGCAAAAGCGCCAGTGGGGGGCGGGGGTGCCGAAAATGGCTTAATGAAATTTTCGGACCGTATCGAATTTAATAATGTCAGTTTCAGTTACGAAAATGTAACTTCACCTGCTCTCAGCAATGCTTCATTTGCAATTGCGAAAAATACTTCCACGGGAATTGTGGGGCCAAGTGGTAGCGGAAAAAGCACTCTTGTCGACTTGCTTCTGGGGCTTCTGGATCCCCAGGCTGGCAAGATTCTGGTAGATCAGAAAGAAATTGGAGGGGGGATCCGTTCATGGCAGGACCAAATTGGCTACGTGCCACAACACATCTATCTCTTTGATGATTCCCTGCGGAAAAATATCGCTTTTGGAATTCCTGAAAGCGAGATTGACGACGATAGAGTAATTCAAGTGATCGAGTATGCTGATTTGACTGATTTTCTGCGAAAGCTTCCGGGCGGTCTGGACTCAATGGTGGGCGAGCGAGGCGTTCGGTTGAGTGGGGGGCAGCGGCAGCGAATAGGGATTGCAAGAGCGCTCTATCGCGATCCCCAGGTCCTTGTTTTAGATGAAGCGACAAGCGCGCTTGATGGCGAAACTGAGTCTCGAGTCATGGAGACGATAGGTAGGATTCAAGACCAGCGCACTGTAATTATCGTTGCGCATAGGCTTTCTACCGTCTCTCAGTGTGACCAATTATTGAGAGTTGAACAAGGACATGTAAAGACGGAGTCAAAAGAATCCACAAGTGCATGATGTTGTTTTGAGAAATTCGGTCAGTTTCGTAGCGCTACCAAAGCTTGTTCGGGGAGGGCGTCTATCAATCGTGACTAATGCTTCGAGATCGTTCGAATAATTGGATTTGGTTTGAATGATGTTGGAATTAAAAAAGGTGAAAGACATCAAACAATTAGATGATGAAGATTAAATCTCTACTGAAGAAAATCGCTCAAGCCCTCGGGGTCTATCACTCCATTCGAAATAGGCTAAAGGCCTATCGTGACAAGCGTGAACTTCGAGAGTGGCGGGAGCTGGGCAAACCCGTTCCTCCTCCGCACATGGTGAAGCAGAGGGCGATATTAAAGTATGCTAGGGAGTTTAAGTGTGAAGCCCTTGTCGAGACGGGGACGTACCTCGGGGATATGGTTGCAGCAATGATAGAGGATTTTCAAACCATCCATACGATTGAGCTGGATACAGCACTTTTTCATTCTGCCAGGAAACGATTCAAAAATCGCCCCAATGTGCTTCTTTACCACGGGGATAGCGGTGTTGTTATCAACGACGTCCTTTCGGTTATCGGCGAATCTCCCGGCCGGGTAGTATTCTGGCTTGATGGGCACTATTCAGGTGGGATAACGGCTACTTCAAAATGCCCTCTTGTAGAGGAAGTGCGCACTATTCTGACCCGTCGTCCGCACGATGTTATTCTCATTGATGATGTCCATTGTTTCGGAGTCGCGAAAGATTACCCTACCGTTCAAAGCATTGAAGAAATGGTAGTGGGCCTCTCACCAGGAGCGAAGTTGCAGGTCGAGGACAATATTTTAAGAATTTTTCCGACTTTATAAGGCCGGTAGGATGCGGGAATCTGTTACCGATTTTGATGAAGCTAATGAGCTCCATACTTACTAACCCTTTGGCATAAAATTATGAAAGAGGCGCTAAAACGTTTTCTTCCGGATTTCGCTGTGAATCACTTAAGTGCTTTTCGGCAAAAGCATACACGTGCGTGGATTTCAAATCCATCCGGAAGCATCAAGCCGGGGGATGCCAAAACGACTTTTTTGATGGCAGTGGGGCCGGCATTTGATCAACGACGTCCCGATGCGATGGCAGTGTGCCGAATGGGATATTGTCGAGCCTTTGAGGAAATTGGGATTCCTTATGTCTTAGTTGATATCCGGGAACTTGCTGAAACTGCTCGTAACGTTCCATCCCCATTTGTTATGTATTTTGCAGGCGATGTAACGTTCCTGCCTCAGAAAGACATACCCTATCTTTCGACGCTTCCTTCGTCGGTATGGGTTTACCCATGGTTTGAAGAAAGTGAAAAGTTCTTTAATAACAACGGCTTGAACCCGGAAATTTGGACGTTGTCAAAAGATGTGGTCAATAAGGTGTTGGGTCTGAAGCCACGTATTGGATTCACTGCGACAGTTCCGTCGGGCTTAAATTTCTTTAATCGATGGGAACAGAACGGGGTTCCGATTCATTCTCTGCCTCTTGCATGTGATACAGCCCTTTATCGTCCCTCTGGCGATCAGGTCCCGGAATTTGACGGCATAGAGCTCGCATTTGTAGGAGGCTATTGGCAGTCAAAAGGGGTTCAATTGGATGAATACCTTCGACAGTTCGAAGACCAATTGAAGGTATTTGGTTATAGCAAGTGGCCGTATAGGGGCTATTCCGGCAAGCTTGATGCCGACCTGGAGCCTGCACTCTACCGCCAAGCCAAAGTTTGCCCTGTTATCAATGAGCCGACAGTGAAGTTGATGAAAGGACAAATTAATGAAAGGGTTTTTAAAGCCTTTGGGTCCGGGGGGTGTGCTATTTCCGATGACGTTCCGGCATACAGGGAATTATATAGGGAAGAAGAGTTATTGGTCTCTAGAGATCCAGCTCATTTTTCTAAACTTGTGAGGGAACTCATGAATGATCAGGATATGAATCAGGAGTACCGAAAAAGGGGGCTTGCAGCAACGTTGTCTCGCCACACGTATGGGCATCGCGTAAAAGAGCTTCTAGGTGCGATGGAACTGAGGGCAGGCATTTCACAGGCAAAGGAAATTAGTGATATATGATGAATGGAATCTCATACTATCAATTTCAGAAATAACATAAATTAAATTGAACAAGAAATGCGCAGGATTGTAAAATTACTCCTCAGTCGTCTGGGGTACAAAATTATTCCCGAGGAACGGTTTTCGGGTTCCTACTCCCCGTCTTGTCCACTACTAGAACTAAGAGGAATTACCGACTTGGAGGCTCTCTACAACATTTCGCTTTCCATTCCCGGTATGATTTCCCCGAAGTCAGGCCAAATGCTTTATACTCTGTGTGCCTTTCAAAAGACGCACGGGGATGTGGTTGAAATTGGATCTTGGCAGGGGCGTTCAACAAGTTTCCTTGCCCGCGCCGTAGATGATTCATCTAACGGGAAATTTTTCGCCATCGACCATTTCAGAGGGAACGTTGGTAAAGAGTCGGAGTATGTGGTCGGCGAGACTGATCTTAGCGATTTGAAAGAGAATTTCCAATCGAATATTGCTCGCATAGGCCTCACTGAGACTGTTGAGGTTATGGACATGGACAATGTTCGAGCTGCTCGAGAACTAGAGGAGTGTTCGGTGCGATTTCTATTTATCGATGGTGATCATAGTTATGAAGGTGTTAAGAAAGATCTTCAATTATTCGTTCCCAAGCTGTGCCCGGGTGCAATCATTGTTTTCGATGACTATTCAAAGAATTTCCCCGGCCTGTTAGTTGCGGTTGATGAATTCCTAACTGAAACAAAAGCAAGTCGCTTAATGACCTATGAGAACACTTTAGTAGTTCTTCTTTGATTGTGCCTCTTCCAGCGATTTTTTATAAAGTTTTAGATATGAAAATAGACAGTAAACAGGGTGGCCGGATTTCTGACACATTGGCCTGTCGCGACAGTGACAGTATTCCAAAAGTCTCTGGTGCAGGTGATGTGTTTATGCAGGACGAGTGCAGTGTCCAGCGCATGCATAACGGAGTTTTAATACACGAGGGATCTTATCATGGCGAATGGATGATGGAAATCATTCAGGGTTTGAAGGGGCATCACGAACCCCAGGAGGAAAAGGTTTTTAATGCTGTCCTTGAATGCATTGGTTCAGGGGCGACAATGATCGAATTGGGGAGTTTCTGGGCCTACTACTCACTATGGTTTAAGAGCAGAATTGCTGACTCACGCTCAATTCTCGTGGAACCTGAACCCGACAAACTGCGCGCCGGAAAAGAGAATTTTGCCTTAAATGAATTTGAGGGGACGTTTATCAATGCGTTTGCTGGAGCTAATTCAGTAGAGACGGCGGAGTTTGCCGACTGGGACGGAACTCGCAGCGTTCTTCCGAAGGTAAGTATAGATTCGCTGATGGAAGAGTATAAGATCGATACTCTTGATATTCTGCATTCTGATATCCAAGGGGCTGAATCTGAGATGCTGAAGGGCGCTTCGAGTGCGCTGTCGGAAGGGCGTGTGAAGTATGTGTTTATTTCAACTCATGGGCACGAGCACCGAAAATGCTTAGGTAAAGTAAAAAAATATGGGTATCGGATTATCGCAGAGCATTCTGTGCTGGAGAGTTTTTCTGCGGATGGATTGATCGTTGCTGCTTCACCGAACACGCCAACTCCACCAATTGTATCGATAACGAAGAAAGATGTATCTTTACTCAAGAAGACTAGATACGCGCTTAGCTTCGTCAAAACGAAGATATTTCCACCACGCGAGCTAAGTTGATAGGATTGGCGGAAAGGAACTTAGAACTAATATATCTTATATGAGACGCTACGATATTCACGGGATAGTTGATGTAATTATCGGATCCAACGTAGTTCCTGAGGTAATCAAGGAGATCGATTTTCAAATTGGAGCCTTTTTGGTTGAGGGAAAAGCGGATTCGATTGAAGGACGGCCAACGATTCACATTCGACCTTATGCAGACTCGGCCGTTCACGACCCTTCCGAAGGTTTGGGTGACGCCGTTTTTTACCATAATCGGGGAAGCGTCGGAGCATTTGTGCGAGACCCCGGGGAAAAGCTTTTTGTATCGCGCACTGAAACCGGATTCGTCATTTGCGCCGACTATTCAAATTTTTTAATCAATCTCTATATTCAATTATTGTTGTCTGATATGGGAATGACGATGACGCATGCTGCTGCGTTTGAAGCAAAAGATGGTCGGGTAACGCTACTGGCTGGTGCAGGAGGAATTGGAAAGACGGCAGTTTTGGGCTATGCCGTTGCTGAACTCGGATTACGACATCTCGGTGACGACATCGTTATCGTTGATGAGTCTGGTAATTGTCACGCATTTCCCCGGCAATTTGTTCTTAAGTCGTATCATAAGGAGATCTACTCGGAAGTTTTCGAGAAGAAACGCCTACCCAAATGGAATGCTTATGGTTTAAAGCGATTCATTATTGAGAATGCTCCCTTTGTGGGGTTCATGAAAAAGTTCCTGAAACAAAGGGGGATATATTACCGGGTGGCAAATGTCCTGCGGCCCCAGCAATTTTTGGCAAGCGTTTCCCCGGATGAGGTTTTTGGGGACGGAACGATGGCTGAACGTGGCAAAATCGGACGGGTTATTTATCTCGATCGCTGTTTTCAACCTGAGTTTTCATCGTCATCGATTCAGCCTGATGTTTTAGTAAATCGCTTGTTTTCAGTAATTCACTATGAGTGGAAAGATTTTATGACTCATCTACTAACACTAGGGTCACTCAACGTGATTGATTTACCGAAGTATCTAAAAAACAATCTATCCATCTTCAGTTCTGTGATAGCTGATTCTGAAATAACTCAAATTAATATCCCTGAAGATGCTTCTCCTGGCAGGCTGATAGAGTACTTGGAGAAAGAGGGCGTGTTGTAGAACCCGGCTCCATGCTTTTATAAATTGATGTGCCTTTTATCGGTCATTCTACCGGCGTACAATGCAGAGCGTCATCTCGCTGAAGCAGTGCGCAGCGTTCTCGCGCAGAGCTTCAGTGACTTCGAGTTAATCGTCATTAATGATGGCTCGAGTGACCGCACTGCTGATATTATCCGCGAGATTGACGATTCTAGAATTCGGCTGATTCAGCACGACCAGAACTCCGGGCTGATTGCAGTGTTGAATGAGGGAATCTCGTTGGCGAAGGGGAGGTTTATAGCGAGGATGGACGCAGACGATATCTGCGAAATATCACGATTTGAGGAGCAGTTGGCCTATTTTGAGGCCAACCCCAATGTAGGCGTCCTTGGTACTGCTATTAAGATAATCGACGACGAGGGTCGCGGAGGTAAAGTCTTTGAAATGCCGTTGCTGCCGGAAGAGATCGAATGGGCGCTCCCTCTTTTTTGCCCCGTTGCTCATCCTTCGGTGATGATGCGAGCCGATATCATCCGGGAAGCCGGGGGGTATTCATCTTCTGCTGAACTGGCTGAAGACTATGAGTTGTGGGGGCGGATGGCGAAGGAAACAGCTATTGCGAATCTCTCTTCACCACTTTTGAAATTACGAAAGCATCCTGAAAGTGTCACCTCCAGCAGGGTTCAAGAACATCTTCGTGCATCTGCGTTGGTTTCAAAAGGTCTCATTGATTCGCACTTGAACGAAGATATAGCACTGGAGACAGTTCAATGTTTGCGTTCATCGGGATCAACGGAATCCGGGAATGCTGACGCCGCCGTGAAACTTCTCTTACGTCTATTTTCGTTAAGTTTTCAGAATCGGGAAAAGAGTGATATGCGCGGGATCCGGCGGGATGTGGCGATAAGGATTTTCAGATTGGCAAACAAGACCTCCGATTTTAAAAAGCGTTTACACTATTTTCGCATTGCTCATAAATTCGATCGGAATTTAATTGTTGGCCTCTTGAAAAGAGGGATTGAGCAGTATGTCCCCCAGGTAAAACGGCACTTGATTGGATAGGTGGGTCCGGTTTTTTGTGATCTCACCATGGTCGTTTCCAAATTTGAAATATTAGTAATGCTGGTGACAACGTTTCAAGCTCTTTCCACCTAGATTATCTTTTATGCTTTACGTAACCTATAGACAAGAGGGTGTCGGCCGGTCCGGTCATGCGTTCAGTGATATATTCAGCGCATATATCTACGGCTTTCTACTCGAAGCCAAAGTGCTGTATGATCCGTCCTGGGACCGTCAGAGCATTATTACTTCATCTTCATTCCAAAAGAACAGTGCCTCGTTCACGGGGGGATTTGACCAGGTGGTTGAGATAAATAACTTGAGAGTGTGGGCTGGTTTGAATTTTAAACAATTCTCGAAAGTTCGCAAACGCATCCTCGGGGCGTGTCCGACTGGATCTGACAAGGATGTGCTCGTTGTGCTGGGAGCCGTGTGCAAAATCCACCCAAATATGGTTTTCAAGTGGTATAAGGACGGGCTGATAGATTCCGATTTGTACACAGAAAAAATCATCCCTGTATTGAGGCAATTATACTACGAGGATCATCCGGATGGAGTAATTAACGATACTGTAGGTATTCATATCCGACGAGGTGATTGGTGTGTGATTCATAAAAAGAGGGTCGCGAAATATTTCAATTTTGAATATTACGAATCCATAATTCAAAAAGTTCACGATCGCTTCCCGCATTTGAAGTTTCGGGTTTTCTGCGAAAACGAAAACTATGATGATATAGTTCCACTTCAGGACCTGCCAAACACCGAGCTCTTCATTGGTGGGGAATCTGAGGTTTCAGATCATTTCAATCAACTGTGTCGTTGTGAGATACTCATACCGACAACGGGATTCTTTTCCACTGCCGCTGCTTACTTGACTGAGGGGAAAGGCGTCTTTGTTTCCGAAAGAATCAAGAAGGCTCAGCCAAATGCATTTAATTGTTACACTCATGGCGTGCCGAACTTCCATATCAGCAATTCAGTAAGCGGGATGGTGGAGGGTATCTGTGCTGCAATGGGTGAATAAAGAGACGCTCGACGACCCACCACTTTTGGGGAACTATCCGATGAAACGCGGGGTCCTTGAACGGAGGGGTTGAAAAAGCGGTTTTCTGGAAGTAATACCGAGGCTGCGAGTTTGCAGGGGTTGCAGAGCTGGTGCCGTGCTCGAAGCAACTATTCGACAAAAAACAAAATCAAAATGAATAAATTATTTTCTTTTCTTCGATCCGTTGTTCGCGGGGAAATTAACTATAAGATGCTGAAATATCATTTCATGCATCGGGTGATCGGGCAGCATGATACGATTGTCGATGATGACTTCGATTGGGATCATTATACCCTTCACTATAAGGGGGAGCTCGAGGTAGGGGCGAAGAAACGCACTACTGTTCTCAGTTCAGATGACTACAAGTTTGAAAACAGAAAGTTGGTTCAAAAGGGCTCGAGGCTTCCGTTGCATAACAATGCGCAGCTATTGTATGAAACGATCCTGTTGCTGTCCCCGGAATCGGTGTTGGAAATCGGATGTGGGGGAGGGGACAATCTCCGCAATTTAAATACGTTGAACTCTTCTTTCGAATTGTTCGGTGTCGATATATCTAATTCCCAGTTGGAGCTTTTCAAGCAACGCCATCCGGAGCTTCCCTGCTCTACGGCAATAGCTGATGCCGCCTTGCCTGGCTTTTGTCACAAGCAAGTTGATCTGATTTACACGCAGGCAGTGATCATGCATATCGGTGAAAAGGATGGACGTCATATTAGGGCTTTTGAGAATGCGATCAAGACGAGCCGGCAATATCTTGTTTTGATTGAGAATTGGGAGAAGCATGATTTTTTTGGCGACGTTAATGATATTTTTGCGAAAGGGGTTGAAGGATGGGATGACTACTTTTTGTACTATAGGGAATCGGAGATTTCGACTGTGACCAAGGTTATGATTATCTCAAAGGTAGCCCTGGATTTTCCGCCGTTGACCGACAATGGCCAGTTGATCTCTTAGTCGGAACGGTCTGTCACCTTGTGGGATCTGTTACGAACCGATCTCAGCCACTTGGTAGCTTTTTTTCGGATCAGTGCTTGTGAGACTCAGATATTTTCATGGCAATAGTAATTCAAGCTACAAATGTTCACCGGGGAGGGGGGGAGGCGCTCCTTTGCGGTTTGCTGGACAGCCTTGTCGGCGAAGAGACAACAGTGTTTGCTGATACGCGCTTTAATTATGGAAGCGAGCGCAGTGACTTGAAGATCGTTCGGGTCAAGCCGAGTCTTTATTCAAGGTTCCGTGTCGAGCTTTCCATGAAGAAAAGACTTCAATCAGACGACATTCTGATTTGCTTTGGTAATTTGCCTCCTTTGATTGCTAATCACCCAAAAACAGTGCTCTTTTTGCAGAACAGATATCTGGTGGGTAAGAGGAGACTGATTTTATTTAAGTTCCCGAGTAATCTCCGTATTACTTTGGAGCGGATGTGGTTCAAGTATCGATTATCGTCAGTTTCAGCGATAATTGTGCAAACGAGGACCGTGGCCGACGCGCTATTCCGCTACACGGGGAGATCGGCGATCATTTGCCCTTTTCTCCCATTGAATGAATCGCCGAGGGTGAGTCATCCTCTTCCTGTCTATGACTTTGTTTATGTTGCATCGGGTGAACCCCACAAAAATCACAAGAATCTGATCGAGGCGTGGAGGATTTTGTCTCTTGATTCGATCAATCCCTCTTTGGTTTTAACCCTTGAAGAAGGAAGCGATGGGCAGCTCTGGGAAGAGTTGCTGGAAGTGATTGAAAAGTTTGGCCTTAGTATTACTAATCGTAGCGAACAAGGCAACGTGGCCGAACTTTATCGGAGTTCTCGAGCATTGATTTATCCTTCGACGTTTGAATCGCTCGGTCTGCCTCTTCTTGAAGCTCAAATTCACAAATTGCCAATTTTGGCGTCGGAACTTGATTTCGTCCGGGATTCCGTTTCTCCCGACGAGACGTTTGATCCGGCGTCGCCAATATCAATCGCCAGAGCAGTTAGACGGTTCTTGAAATGTGAGGAAACTCCCCCGGCAATTTCAAGTCCAAGAGAATTCGTGGAAGTCGTGCGAGATATTTACACCCAATGAAAGTTTTAATATTGTCCCAGTATTTCTGGCCGGAGAGTTTTCAAATAAACGAGATCGCCAAGACGCTGCAGGAGAAGGGCGTTGAAGTGGAGGTTCTCACGGGTAAGCCCAATTATCCTCAAGGGGAAATATACGAAGGCTATCGCGCCGGTGGATGTGTGCGAGAGGATCATGATAATATACCGATCAATCGGATTCCGCTGCTTCCGAGAAGGAGTGGAGGGCTTGGCCTGATCTTGAATTACCTTTCATTCGTTGTTACGGGGCTTTTGATTGCTCCGTGGGTGCTTCGCGGGAAGAAATTTGATGCGATCTTTGTGTATGGGGTGTCCCCCATCCTCCAGGCTATTCCGGCTTTGTTTTTGGGCCGGTTGAAAAAGTGTCCTGTGCTGCTGTGGGTTCAGGATCTTTGGCCGGAGAGTCTCTCTGCCACCGGTTACGTGAAAAATGAGTCGGTGTTGAAGTGCGTCGAGTATGTCGTCCGGTTCATTTACAAGCATACTGATTTGCTCCTCGTCCAATCAAGAGGGTTTGAGGAAACGGTTGGAAAACTGGCTTCGAATACGGAAGTTATTTACCATCCGAACTCCGTAGACAGGATATTCTCTCATCCTCAGGAAAGTGAAGCCCCTGAAATCGAAGGTTTAGGTGAAGGGTTTTCCGTTCTCTTTGCGGGGAATATGGGAGCTGCTCAGGGGCTCGGCGTTGTTGTTGCCGCTGCTGAGATTCTGAAGGATTACAGTGAGATTCGGTTTGTTGTCGTAGGGGATGGAAGTTGTCGGGAGGAGCTGATCGAGACCAGTCACAGCTTGGGTCTGAGCAATGTCCATGCGCCCGGCCGCTTTCCGGTTGACATGATGCCGGCTTTCATGGACAGAGCGTCTGCTCTGATGGTGTCGTTGGTAGATAGACCTATTTTCTCATTAACTGTGCCAAATAAGGTGCAGGCGTATCTCGCTGTCGGGAAGCCAATTATCGCGTCTCTGAACGGAGAAGGGGCCCGAATCGTAGAGGAGGCTAAAGCAGGGCTTTCTACTCCCGCTGAAGATGCCGCTGCTCTGGCTGATGCCGTGCTTAAACTGTATAAAATGAGCGAGTCGGACCGGAACGAACTGGGCGAAAACGGCCGGAAATATTACGAGGCGCACTTCGATCACGATAAGCTGGTGGACGACTTGATTGGTCATTTCGAGGCTGAATCAGCGAAAATGCAGGCAAAGTTATGAAGGTACTGGTTGTTGGAGCAAGCGGAATGATAGGAAGCGCTGTGCTTTCTGTATTGAGCGGGAAGAGTGAATGGGAGGTCTTCGGGACCGTCCGACATGAGGGGGTAAAGCGTTATTTTACTCCGGAAATTTCCGGGAAACTCGTACCGGGAGTCGATCTTGATAATCACGATCAGATTGTCCGCGTGTTTTCCTCGGTGCGGCCGGATGTCGTGGTCAACTGTGCGGGTTTGACGAAGCACAGGCCGGAAGCGAGTGACCCGCTGGCATCGATTGCGCTCAACTCACTGATGCCTCACCGACTCGCCGGGATCTGCAAGCTTTCGGGTGCCCGCTTGATCCATGTGAGTACGGATTGCGTGTTTTCGGGAGATAAAGGCTCTTATACTGAGAATGATTTGCCGGACGCAACGGATGTTTACGGTCGGTCTAAAATCCTCGGAGAAGTGGATTACGAGCATGCGATCACCCTTAGGACTTCAACGATCGGGCACGAGTTTTGTACGAAACTTGGATTGTTGGAGTGGTTTCTATCTCAGGAAGGAGAGTGCTCCGGGTTCAAAAAAGCTATTTTCTCAGGGCTGCCGACCTCAGTGTTTGCTGAAGTGATCAGAGATTACGTCATCCCTAATCAGCAGCTCACGGGGCTTTATCACGTTTCGGCCGCTCCTATTGATAAATTTACCCTTTTGAATTTGATCGCGGAGGCTTATGAAAAGGAGATCAGCATCGTTCCTGATGAACGACTCGTGATCGACCGTTCCCTTGATGGCTCTCGATTTGAAACAGCCACAGGGTATTCAGCCCCGGACTGGCCCCGTTTAATCCGCACCATGCGAACCCATTCAATGCCAAATGTTTAAAGATAAAGTTTTGATGATAACCGGTGGTACCGGTTCTTTTGGAAACGCTGTACTGAAGCGCTTCCTTTCCACGGATGTCCGCGAGATTCGGATATTCAGCCGTGATGAGAAGAAGCAGGAGGATATGCGGATCCGGCTCAATCATCCCAAGCTGAAGTTCTATATCGGGGATGTTCGTAGCTTTGACAGTGTTAAGCAGGGGATGAAGGGGGTTGACTACGTTTTTCATGCGGCAGCCCTGAAGCAGGTGCCGTCTTGCGAATTCTATCCGCTCGAAGCGATTCAAACCAATGTCCTTGGTTCTGAAAATGTAATGAACGCTGCCATTTCCTGCGGGGTTTCCCGAGTGGTTATGCTGAGCACGGACAAGGCTGTCTATCCAATCAATGCGATGGGGATTTCCAAGGCAATGATGGAAAAGTTCATGGTTGCGAAGGCCCGGATGCAATCTCCTGGAGAGACCGTTTTTTGTGCCACTCGATATGGGAATGTGATGGCCTCGCGAGGCTCTGTCATTCCTCTGTTTGTTTCGCAGTTGAAAGAGGGCGCGGCATTAACCGTAACCGATCCGAATATGACGCGATTTCTGATGTCGCTTGAGGATTCGGTAGACTTGGTTCTTTACGCTTTCGAAAACGGGGAGCAAGGGGATCTATTTGTGCAGAAGGCACCGGCTTCTACGATAGAGGATCTCGCTCTAGCTTTGAAAGAACTGTTTGAGCGGGATAATGAAATCCGGACGATTGGCACCCGACACGGCGAAAAGCTCTACGAGACATTGATTTCGCGAGAGGAGATGGCGAAGGCCGAGGATAGGGGCGGGTATTACCGGATTCCCGCAGACAATAGAGATTTAAATTACGCGCAGTTTTTCAGCGAAGGTGAAGAGAAAATTTCTCACCTCGAAGACTACACCTCGCATAATACGGAGCGCCTTAACGGGGCGCAGATCAAAGAGCTATTAACTGGATTGGATTATATTAAGGAGGAACTTCATGCGTAAAGTAATGACAATTGTGGGCACTCGTCCGGAACTCATTAAGATGAGCCGGGTGATTGCGGAACTCGACGAGCACACCAATCACATTCTTGTCCACACGGGGCAGAACTATGATTACGAATTGAATCAGGTTTTCTTTGATGACCTGGGAATTCGAAAACCTGACTATTTTCTCGGTGCCGCCGGTGAGAGTCCGGCACAGACGATCGGCCAGGTGATTGAAAAGTCGGACGAGGTAATGAAGGCTGAAAGCCCTGATGCGGTGATGCTATATGGGGATACCAACTCCTGTTTGGCTGTAATTTCGGCGAAGAGACGCAAGATTCCCGTGTTTCATATGGAGGCTGGAAATCGCTGTTTCGACCAACGTGTTCCAGAAGAACTCAATCGGAAGGTCCTCGATCATCTTAGTGACATCAACCTTGTGCTGACGGAGCACGCCCGCCGCTACCTGATCGCTGAAGGAATTCGGCCTGAGACGATCCTTAAAACAGGCTCGCACATGCAGGAAGTGTTGGAGCACTACATGCCTCAGATTGAGAAAGCGGATCCGTTGAGTAAACTGGACCTTGAAACGGACCGGTTTTTCCTGGTGAGTGCTCACCGGGAAGAAAATGTGGATTCACCGGAAACATTGAGAGCGATGGTTTCGACGCTAAATGCTTTGGCGAAGGCTTATGACCTTCCCGTTATCGTTTCGACTCATCCGAGGACTCAAAACAGGATCGCAGAACTTGAGCTTGGGGATCCGGATCCGAGGGTACAATTTTTGAAGCCTTTCGGTTTTCACGAATATATCAAACTGCAGCTGGAGGCTCTCTGCGTGATCTCTGACAGTGGAACAATTACGGAAGAAGGGTCGCTGTTGAATCTTCCGGCGGTGACAATTCGACATGCTCACGAGCGGCCCGAGGGCATGGACGTCGGTACTGTTATTATGTCTGGCCCCGAAGAGGAACGCGTTCTCGATGCCGTTCGGGTAGTGCTGTCGCAGCATAAGAGGGGGGTGCGGGTCTTGGATCCTGTGTCCGATTATGAAGGCGGGCCTGTCTCCAAGAAGATTCTTCGAATTGTTTTGAGTTATATTGACTATGTTAACCGCACGGTCTGGAGGACTTAGTGGGATTGAGTAATTGATTAGAGTCACGACCAGCGTAGTTATTGAAACGGTCGTGGCTGCAATTGGTGGCGGGATGGCTTCCAGCCTTCAGGGGGAATGCTTTGTAAATCAGGTGCATGAAAGGTAATTCAATTTTTCCAGTTTCCCATTTGTCCAATCAGATGGGCATGACAGGGCTCCTTGTCGGGATTGGTCTGCTCGGTAATGCACAACTCGCTGCCGATATTGCGATTGTGCAGGGGGCTGCGCTGGCACTGTTTTTCGGGTTCTCCGGAAATGCACGGAGCGTGATATTGAAGCCGGGTGAATCGACGGGTATTAGGTCGATGCTCATCACTCGATTGGTTTATCTGATCCGGATTGCGGCACAGGGTGACCGAAACGAGGAAGGCGCTCCTTTTGTATGTGATGAGGATCCCAGCCCCACTGATCCTTGCGGAATTTCCAATGCTGAAGCTGAGGATTGCCTCACCAATCATTTGCCAGAACCCGGGTTAAGCTAAGTTTATGAAACGCCTATTTGATATTTGTGTGTCGCTCATCGGAGGTATTCTGTGTGCTCCTTTATTACTGATCGTGGTTCCTTTGATTAGGATGGGCTCCAAGGGGAATGCGATGTTTTCCCAAAAACGAGTCGGACTGAATAAGCTCGAGTTTAATTGTTATAAGCTACGGTCAATGAAAGTGGGGACCTCTCAAGTAGGCACTCATGAAGTCTCTGAATCAGCGGTGACCGGAATCGGCAAATTCTTGAGGGTAACCAAAATTGATGAATTCCCCCAACTTTGGAATGTATTTGTCGGAGAGATGTCGTTGGTGGGCCCCCGTCCCTGTCTGGCCACTCAGATTGAATTGATCGAGGAGAGGGAAAAAAGAGGGGTGTTTGATGTGTTGCCGGGGATTACGGGACTGTCACAGATCGAAGGAATTGATATGTCAGATCCCGTACGCTTGGCTACCCTGGATGCGGAGTATATAGCGTCGGCCGGTTTCGGGTTGGATCTCAAAATTCTAGTTTGGACGGTTCTTGGAAAGGGATCAGGAGACCGTATTGCCAAGTAGCAAGTGACCCGAAGTGCAATGAGCGGCCGTGAGATGAAGAACTCTTGAGCCCCGACTGGCGTTTTATCGAGAGCGTACGAAGAAGGGGATACGCCTAAGCTCTCATTGACTTGCTTCGCGAAAAGCACTATCAAAACCTCCGATGCGTCAAATTTTGTCTCGCTCCTACCACGCCACATTAGTCTTCTGTTCCAGGCTAATGAAAAGCGTTATGTTTCGGCGAAGCATCGCTCTCGGCTTTCACTTTTTTGGCGCTCTGCTTTGTTACTGGCTCGCGTTTCAACTTCGATTTGATTTTGATACGCCCGAGAAGTCGATGCACGCATTTCCTCAGACCTGTTGGTGGGTCGTGGGAAGTTACATGGTCGCTATTTTGGCGTTCGGACTGTATCAGGGGCTTTGGAGGTTTTTTACGCTCCGTGATTGTCTAACCACCCTATTGGCGCTGTCGTGTGGCAGTTTCCTGGCCCTGGGGGTGGTTTATCTGACGAATGATTATTCTTTCAAGGGGTTTCCTCGATCTGTTTTTGTGGTATCCTTTTTGTTGCTTTTGTTATGGGAAATCGGTTGGCGTGGATTGGTTCGCTTGCTTCGGGAGCATCGGCTGGGAATGGTTTTCAGTGAACAGGCGGTTCGTCGTGTCTTGCTCATCGGACACCCTGACAATGCGGATGTACTGATACGGGCGATGCTTCAACGGCCGGGCGAGTTGGGGAAGGCGGTTGGAGTCGTTTCTGAGAAAACGTCTCACCAGGGCCTGAGAATGAGGGGTATCCCGATTTTTGGAGGACTGGAGCGAATTCCGGACTGTGTGATAAGCACCGGAGCAAAGACGTTGATATTCCTCGCCCCTTGTACGGGGCCGCGTCGGATTCGGGGCGTCATGCAATCGCTGACAGACGATAAATTGACCTGCGATTTCAGAGTGATGCCATCGATCCACGATCTTGCTGCAGGTAATCTTGACACGAATCATATTCGAAAAGTGGCGATTGAGGATTTACTTCAACGACCTTCCTACATGCTCGACACCAAGCGGGTCGAGAGCCGTCTGAAAAATAAGCGGATCCTCATTACAGGGGCTGGTGGCAGTATTGGCTCGGAAATCTGTCGGCAGTTGATTCAGTTTCGCCCGAAAGTGATGGTGCTTTTTGACGTCAGCGAATTTCATTTATTCCAGATTGAGAATGAGTTGAGGCCGCTGGCAATTGAGGCGGGGGTTAAGCTGATCGGTTGCACGGGAGATGTTCGAAATGAAGATCAACTCAGACGAGCGATACGGAGCGGCGACGGCATTGATCTCTTCTATCATGCGGCGGCCTACAAGCATGTCGATTTGATGGAGCGGAACGTCGTTGCCTGTTTCCAGAACAATGTCCTCGGGACTTATGTCTCGGCAAATGTGGCGGAGTCTGAGGGGATTTCAGATTTTGTTCTTATTTCCACTGATAAAGCAGTCCGTCCGACCAGTATGATGGGCGCGAGCAAACGACTCGCGGAAAGGCTTCTCATTGAAAGGCCTCCGAGTGTGACCTCTTTTCGGGCGGTTCGCTTTGGCAATGTCCTTGGGAGCAATGGAAGTGTGGTTCCCATTTTTAGAGAACAGATTGCGAGAGGGGGGCCTGTCACGGTGACGAGTCGAAAAGTGACACGCTTTTTTATGACGATTCCGGAATCGGTCGAGTTAGTTCTGGCCGCCGGGGCGGTAGACGAAGATCGTAGGATCTTTGTTCTCGAAATGGGAGAGGCCATCAAAATTGATTCGATGGCGCGCCGCATGATTGAGCTTTCGGGCTTCGTTCCTGACGTGGACATTCCAATTGAATACACGGGATTGAAGTCGGGTGAGAAAGAGTACGAAGAGTTACTCACTGATGACGAGGACGTCGTGCGAACAGATCACGATCGAATCTGGGTCGTAAAAAAGGGGCGTGAAGTGGATGCCGCGCTCCTTGATATCGGCGAGCTTCTTGAACTAATCGATCTGGGAAATTCCGAAGAGATTCGTGAATTTGCTCATTCAATGGTTCCCGGCAGTTTACTGAAAACGGCCCGGGGAACTACTGAACGCCAGTAGGGGCGAAGATGACCCTTTCGAGGGCGGTGGCCGATCCGGCTCACTCGCCTTTTGGTTTGATCGCGACGGAGACTTGTTGGTCGCTCTTGAGGAACTCGGTGGCCAGTGCGTTCACTTCTTCGACGGTAATGTTCTTATAGTCGTCGACAAAGCTGCGTGACCAGTCGAGGCGTTCAGGGTACTCCTGGCTTGCTTCGAGCACGGAGCCGAGCCAGTAGCGATTCGTTCTTCTCATTTCCTCAATCGAGGTCACCTGAGGCTTTTTCGCTCTTTCCAGCTCATCTGCGGTGATCGCGTCGCCTTTGGCGAGTGTGTCTGCGATCTCAGTGATTACTTTGGTCACCGATTCGGTTTGCGATGGGTCAACCGTGACAGATGCAAACAGATAGCCATAGTCAGTCCAGGTATCACTCGGGAAATTGTGAGCGAAGGGGCTGTAAGCATCACCGAGTTCTTCACGGATTTTGACGCGCAATCGGTCATCGAGAACTGCTCCCAGCATTCCAATGCGACGAGTTTTCTTAATGTCATAGATGGAGACAGTCGGCCAGTGAGTAACCGCCATTGCCTTTGGAATTTCGGAATCGAAGAGAAATTCTTTTGTCGCTGCTCCGGGGAAAGCAACGACACGTTCCTTCTGGTAAGGTGGCTTTTTTTCAGCGCGAGTATCCAGGTTGCCGAAAGTCGCAGCCAGTTGGTTGATTGCTTCTTCCTTGTCGATATCACCGACGATACTGATTTCAAGGTAGCCTCCCGAAAGGTCAGGCATGAGCCAGGCTTTTGCCTGCTCGATGGTGAGTGCTTCGATCACAGACCGATCGGGAAATCCGAATCGCTCGTCTCCTGAGTGGAGAAATTTGGCGACTTCATCCTGAGCGAATCCTCCTGGAGTTCTCTCAAGTTGTTGGAAGACGTAATCCAAGCCTCGCTTAAATTCGGTAGCCGCCTCTTCGCGGAAGCCCGGGTTGGTGATGAAGGCGCGCATCAGTTCGAGTTCTTTGCGGAGATCTTCGGGAGTGGTTTGTCCGGTAAAAGTGAATGCATCGTCATCGACGCCAAATCCGACGCCAACAGATTCACCGGCGAAGAGTTGCTGCAAATCATCCTGGCTGTGGGCTTCGAGTCCACCGGCGGTAAAAATGCTATCAAGGAAATAGGCGAGGCCGGGGGTGGGCTCGGTGAGGCGACCGGCGCCGATTCGCGCTTTCACATAGATTTTTTCGTCTTCGTAATCGGTCACTTTCAAGTTTGCCCGCACGTTATTGTTAAAGTGAATCTGGGTCACTTCTAGATCTTCGGTTTCTTTCCGGTCCTTAATCTTGCCGGCCTCAGGAAGCTCACTGTAGGCGAATTTATCGACTGTCTTGTCCTCTGGAGGTGAGACTTCCGTTTTCAGGCTCTCATTATAAGCGGCTTCGATGGCGGCTTCGGCATCTTCTACGACAGCGTTGCCGGAAAGGAGCACCAGCGTCTCATTGGCGGTTGACCAGAGATTTTTCAGTTCCGCTTTGCAGCTGTCGGCAGAGATGGAATTTAGTGTTTCGGTGATGCGGGGAAGGTCATCGGCGGGGCTGGTGAAGATCCTGCGCTGGCCGAGGCGGCTAACGAGTTGATTAGCGAGGTCTTTTGACTGGCGGGTGCCCATCTGCTTGGCTGCGTCCTCATACATTTGCATGATGTTGGCGGTGACCTCTTTGAACTCTCCAGCGGTGAATCCAAATTCGAGTGCTTTTCTGAGCTCCTGTTCGATGAGGGCGACCGATTTCTCCCAGTTCTCCGGCTTGCAATCTGCGTCGATTGAACTGTAAAGCGAGAAGCCGAGATCAAAAAAGTCGCCCACGTGCATGTTTGCTGAGCTGATCGGAGAATCTTCCTGCTTTGCGATTCGATCAAGACGACGGTTGACGATCTGGCTTGCGATCATGAGCTGGAGATCTTGCAAGCGACGCTCTGAATTATCAGGAGGATTGATTCGCGGGGTCAATGCTTCGATCGAAACAGATGCTTCTCCTGCTTCTTTCTCATAGTGGTAATTGGTCGCAAATCCACGTGAGGCCAGTTCTCCCATTTCAGGAGTGGGGCGTTTTTCCCGCGTTGCCATGTCCCCGAAGTGTTTCTTGATGAGAGCCTCCATGTCATCTGTTTTGACATCTCCGACGATGATCACTGCCATTCGATTGGCGGTGTACCAGTTCTCGTAAAATTCAACGAAACGCTCACGTGGGGCATTGCTGATGACTTCTTCGGTGCCAATCGGCATCCGGCTGCTGACGCGAAGGTTGGGGAACGCGAATTTCATCTGATCGACGAAGGTTCTCCAGCCGACGGAATCACGAGTGCGTTTTTCGCTGAGAATGATCCCTCGCTCATCGTCGATTTCATCCGGAAGGAGCTTCATTCCATCGGCGTAGTCGCGAATTAGTGTCATGCCTTCGTCGAGCATCTTCGCCTCTGAATTGGGAAGTTCGAGCTTGTAGACCGTTTCGTTGAAAGAGGTGTGAGCGTTGGTGTGATTACCAAATCCCATCCCGAGACGCTGGAAATACTCGACCATTTCGCCCGCGGGGAAGTTGGTCGTTCCGTTGAACGCCATGTGTTCGAGGAAGTGAGCGAGGCCCTGCTGGTTATCGGCTTCCATGAGAGAGCCGGCATCGACGAAGAGACGCATGCTGACGCGGTTAGGTGGCTCTTCGTTAGGGAGAATCGCATAGCGAAGCCCGTTATCGAGAAGTCCCCAGGTTACTGATTTGTCATGCGGGATATCGGATGTTTCGTGGGGAAGCGGAATCGGATTAGACGCGGGCTTTTCTTGTGAAAAAGCGGGGTGGCAAAAGCAAGTTAATAGCAGGGCGAGAAAAGAGAGTCGGATCATCATGTAAGAAGCGGCGGGGATGGTGAGTTTTGTCTACGGTGTGAAAAGATATTCCAAGTGTAAAAGTATGCGAGCGCGATTAACGGCGATTAAAGGCCACACAATCTTCAAAGGTCGCGCCAGAGCCACCGAAAATGTCGAGGGCGCTTCCAATCGTTAAATGAATACGATCGTGGCTCAGGGTCGCGACTTGCTCGAGGTCGGCGAGGCTCGCGGCACCGCCAGCATAGGTGATGGGGCATTTCCCCCAATTCCCGAGATAAGCGACCAGTTCAGTATCGATACCTTCGCATTTGCCTTCTACATCAGCAGCGTGGATGAGGAACTCATCGCAATGATCACAGAGGTGATCGAGGGTTTCGTGGGTGACTTCAATATCGGTGAGCGTTTGCCAGCGATTCATTGCCACGACCCAGCCGTTTTCAGCGCGACGGCAACTCAGGTCGATGACCAATCGCTCCTTTCCCGCTTCGGTGACGAGCTCAGAGAGAGCTTCTTCCTGGAAATGGCCGTCGGCGTTGAACAAAGTCGAGGTCGCGATGACATGGGAAGCCCCTTTCTCGAGCCATTCGGCGGCGTTGGATGCATTGATTCCGCCTCCGATTTGAAGACCTTCGGGATAGCTTGCGAGGGCTGAGGTGGCCGCCGCGTCGTTTCCGGGGCCGAGTTTGATGACGTGGCCGCCTTCGAGTTTGTTTTCGGCGTAGAGCTCAGCGAACCAGGTGGAAGGTTTGTCGCTAACAAAATTTGTCTCTAAGCCAGTCGACTCGGAGTCGAGCGTTCCTCCTACGATTTGTTTGACGTGACCTTCGTGAAGATCAATGCAGGGGCGAAACTGAGTCATTCTCTGTGCGGATGGGTAAAAAGGGAAGCGAACGGTAAATCTACGTTCGCAAGGGCGTTTGGTCACCTTGAAAATAAGGCGGTGGTAGAGGGTTATCAGGCGACGCAGAAGAAATCGACGCCTTCCTTAAATCCGGCGGGGATGAGGTCAGCCCGGATTTTATCCCGCGCTCCGGCTTGTCCGATCGCACTGAGCGCGACTGCCTTGCGGGTTAAGGAGGGCAAGGAGTCGAGTCCGAGGACGGGGATGCCGTGAATTCGGTTTCCGAGCTTCCGCTCGTTGACTTCAATGAAGGCATGGACTTCGATTTCGTGGGCGAGCATCAAATGCGAAAATTCTTTTCCGATCGGCCCGGCGCCGCAGATGATTACCCCAAGTTCTTTGACTCGTTTTATCTGACTGACGTAGTGGGCTTTTGCATTTTGGAATTGTGAAAGTTCGTATCGCGCGAGGGTTCTGGTGCTCCGCTGGTCGGAGTCATACCAATCGAGTAAAACTTCATCCACTTTTCCAATTCCGTATCCCATCTCAAGCAACCGAAGCCAAAAATCGTAATCTTCCGCCCAGATGGGGTCGCTGTATCCACCGCTTTTGATAAGAACCTCCCGTCGGATCATTGCGGTGGGATTGGGAATAGGACTGTCGATGAATCGCTCCCGCAGGATTGCTTCGGGTGATTTTACCGAGTTAATCCATTCATTATATCGTTGGTAGCCCTCGTCAGGAGGGATGACAGAGCGATCCATCGAGCGTTTCACGATGCGGACGAGTGTGCCGCAGGCAGCGAGGTCGGGATTGTGGTCGAGAAAGGCGATTTGCTTGGCGAGTCGATCCGGGTAGGCCACATCATCTCCATCCATCCGTGCTACCAATTGACCCTTTGCCTTCTGCCATGCGAGGTTGGCGGCTTCAACAAAGGTGCCATTGCCCGCGTAGTGATGGATTCGGGAATCCACTTTGGCGGCTTGTTTGATCAGTTCTCCGGTGCCATCGGTAGAACCGTGATCAACGATAATGATCTCAATATCATCAATTGTCTGGCTCTGGATGCTCTCCAGTGCCTCCTGAAATGTGCCGCTCACATTTTTGACAGGAAGGGCAACGGAGACAAGGGGGTATTTCATGGGGAAACAAAAAAGGCCCCGGTCACACCGGAGCCTTCTCTAAATTAAAGATAAAAAGGGGAGCAGGAGTCTAGCTCTTGTCGCCGCCTTCTTCTTTTGCCGTATCGCCTTCAGCGCCTTCGCCTTCAGCGCTTTCGGCAGTTGGCTCACCGTCTTCACCGACGCCGCCTTCAGAAGCTGCTGCACGTGTCTGAGCAAGAACGGCAACGAGAACGTCAGCACCCATTTTGGTGGTGACACCGTCGAGGAGGTTCAGGTCGCTCACTTTGAGAGTGTCTCCGATTTCCAATCCTTCAACATCGTTGACGATTGCGTCGGGAAGATCACCGGGACGACAGAAAATTTCGATCTCGTGAATCGTCTGTTCAAGAAGTCCACCAGATTTCACGCCTACAGGCTCTCCGACAAGCTCGATTGGAACCGTTGCATTAATCGTCTCGGTTTCACTTACTGCACGAAAATCGATGTGGATCAATGAGCCGCTGAGAGGATCGCGTTGGATATCCTGAACGATGGCGAGCTTCGACTTCTCTTCGGCGCCCTCAATCTCCAAGTTAACGAGGAAGTTGTGACTCGCCTGCTTACGGGCGAGATCGAAGAAGGACTTCGAGTTGAGTTGAATCATATACTCCCGCTGGCTTGATCCGTAGATCACACCTGGGACGATTCCTTCGCGACGAAGGCGCTTTGAGGCTGAAGTTCCTTGAACTTCACGCTTTTCGGCTGGGAGCGTTACATTTTTAGCCATTTTTCCGGTCTGTTTTGAGATTAGTTCAGGCCCAATAATGGCCTTCTCGTGTGAGGGCGGGAAATTTAGGCCATCCCTACGAGATGTCAAAGAGAGATGTCACTGACTCTTTAAGATGTATTCTTCGAATGGCTTCACCTAGCAATTCTGCCACGCTGAGAGCCTTGACTTTCTCGCCTGTAGCATAAGGCGTGCTGTTCGTTGAAATGAGCTCATCGATCTCTGATTCGGCAATACGCCGCCTACCTTGCTCGCCCAGCACGGCGTGGGAAACTCCGGCGTAGATTCGCTTGGCTCCACGTTCCTTGAGTAGTTTTGCGGCAGAGGTCAGTGTTCCGGCTGTTTCTGAGATATCATCGACGAGAAATACGTCACGGCCCTCGACTTCACCAATCAGACTGATCGCTTCGACCTCGGTAGCGCTGACGCGGTTTTTTGCGACAATGGCAAGTGGGGTCTTAAGTGCCTTGGAATAGGCATGTGCCATTTTCATTCCGCCTACATCGGGGGAAACCACCACCAAATTGTCAGAGACACCCTGATCGCGAAGGTATTTGATCAGCACAGGCATTGCGTATAGATGATCGACCGGGATGTCGAAAAATCCCTGAATCTGTCCTGCGTGCAGGTCCATGGTAAGAACCCGCGTCACTCCAGCTGCGGTGAGCAGGTTGGCGACCAGTTTGGCAGTGATGGGAACACGTGGCTGATCTTTACGGTCCTGTCTTGCGTAGCCGAAAAAAGGAATTACGGCATTGATGGTTTCAGCGCTGGCTCGTTTTGCAGCATCAACCATGATCAGCAACTCCATCAGATTTTGATTCGTTGGCGGGCAGGTTGGCTGCACAATGAAAATATCACGACCTCGGATGTTTTCGTTAATTTTGACGAACGTTTCACCGTCGGGAAAACTTTCCACGGTGGCATCGGATCGCCGCACCCCAAGGTAAGCGGCGATTTCGTCTGCCAGCTCCGGGTGCGCGGAGCCACTTAAAATACGAAAATCGAGGACCATGGTTTTATCCTCGCTAAATCATCGGAAAACGCCAGTGAAATATCTACCTCTTTCGCCGGTTTCTGGCGAGATCGAAACGGGAGGCGCGGAAGTCTAGTAACTCAAAGCGACTTCGGCGGAGTTAGGTTCACGGATTTTATCCAGAAACTTCCGCAAAGTTTCAATTTGAAATGGCTTGGTGATGACATCGGTCATTCCTGATTCGAGACATTTTTCATGATCTTCGTCGAAGGCCATTCCTGTCATCGCAAGGATGGGAATGGAGGCGTTTTCATGATTGAGCGCGCGAATTTGTCGGGCCGCTTCATGACCATTCATGACCGGCATATTGATATCCGTACAAACTAGGTCAAACGAAACGGGCCCATCTGCAATATCCACTGCTTCTTTTCCGTTTTGGGCAGTGGTGACAACACACCCCAGTTTCTGAAAGGTGAGATTAGCGACTTTGATATTGATCGGATTGTCTTCTGCAATCAATACACGAAGCGACTGGCGGTTGGCATTGTCGATGAGTGGCTCAACCATACGTTTTACGGTAATCATGTCACCGGACTCCACTTCCTCCGGTTCCGGAATGGTGTAATCGACGGTGAAGAGAAAAGTCGTGCCACCGTTTTGATTGGGTTCAAACCAGACACGCCCTCCCATCAGTTGGATGAGGTTTTGGGAAATAGCGAGTCCAAGTCCGATGCCCTGATATTGGATTTCGGGGTTTGATTCGAGCTGTCTGAAAGGGGTGAAAAGATCTTTTCCTTCCTGTTCCGCGATTCCAATTCCGGTGTCCTTGACAGCGAACAGCAGTTGAGTCCGGTTGGATTTCGTAATGCCCTGAACCTTTAAATGCACTTCTCCTTCGGAAGTGAATTTAAAGGCATTGCTAACCAGATTCGCGAGAACCTGCTTGAGGCGAATGTCGTCAGCCTCGAAAAAATCAGGGAGTCCGTTATCGATCGTGGCACCCAGTTCGATTCCTTTTTCGTTCGCAGTGGGTTTGTAGACCGTAAGGACATCTCGCAGAACTTTCTCCAGCTTGAACTTCCGGGGGCGCAGTTTCAGCTCGTTTGAATTGAGCTTAGCGTAGTCTAAGACGTCGTTCAAAATCGCGAGCAATGACTCGCTTGAGCTGTGCATCGTTTCCAGGTAATCCTTTTGACCCCGATCGAGGTCGGTATCAAGCAGCAAGTTAAGCACGCCGAAGATGCCGTTCATCGGGGTCCGAACCTCATGGCTCATGTTGGCTAGAAACCGTTCTTTTTCTTCTGCTATCTTCTTAACTTCAGCGTTGAGCGTCTCGAGCTCTTCCTGCTTTTCGGCCATCGAGGAAGCCATCGTTCCCACGAAAGCGATAACGGGATACTCGCCGGTTCTGACAGAAGGGATTTTCCTCGTGTGAGACGGATATTTAATGGCGAACTCTGAAACAACCTTCTCGAGCTGCTTGATGATCTCATCCGATTCCTGGTCGGATCCGTTTGCGCTCAAAGCGACTTGTGTAAGCAGGTGCTCACCAATCGGCGCAGTAGGAACGGTCGGATCCTTTGCGTAGCTATGGGATACTTTTCTGGCTACCTGAGGCTTCATCTATGATAATTCACATAAATAATTAAGCTGGTCATCAGAGTTTCCTGAAATTACCAATGAGAGCCTTGGTAAAATATTAGATCCCTTATTTTTACTGGGTTGTGGCTACTTTTCGGAGATCTTTTCTGCGATAGAGATAAGATTTTCGAGAACGTTTTTTGCGAGAGGGTCGATGGGAATCACTTTGCCATCGATTGCCTCCGCGAGAGCTTTTGCGCTCGTCGAGTCGAACTGAGGCTGAACAAAAATTACTGAAACCTCATCCTTCTTTGCTTGCTCGATAAGATTCACAAGTGCCTTAGGCTCAGGGCTTCGACCATTCAGTTCGACTGATTTCTGAACAAGCCCGTATGCCCTCGCAAAATAGCCGAAAGCACCATGGTAGACATAGAAAGTCTCTCCCCGCATCGGTGCAAGAGCCGTCACGAGTTCTTTGTCGGTCGCGGTGATATTAAAAATCAGCTCAAGTGTTCTTTCGTCGATTTGCTCCTTTTCCTCGGCGGAATCGGTCAATTCTCTGAGGGCTGAGGAAATAATGGATACCTGCTCGATGAGATGTGCCGGGGAAAGCCAAACATGAGGATCGAGACCACTGTGGTCATGGGCGCTGTGATCATGATCATCGTGGCTATGCTCGTGGTCGTGATCGTCGTGACTATGGTCATCCTGAGAAGGGTGATCGCACGAGCCGTCGAGGGTTTCAAGACCGTTGATTAGATTGATCTCGAGAGGGGCAAATTTGCTTTCTTCGAGCTTCTCCAAAAGCGCTCTCTCAAAGGGAAGCTCAGCCGTGAAGTAAACCTGGGCAGAGGAAAGTTGGACCACATCTTTCGGGGTAGGAGAAAAAGTGTGAGGGTCGTCGCTTTCCGATGCCAGGGTTTGAACATCAAAGAAGTCCCCGCCAATAGACTCCACGAGAAAAGCATATGGGGCTACGGGGACAAAAACGGTCGGTTTTCCGGAGACGGGTGCTGGAACGCTCGGAGTCTTGTCGCAGGAAGCGCTCAAGGCAGCGAAGAGGAGCGTCAGGCAGAGGGGGATGAGATTCAATGGGCGCATGATGAAGAAATGCAATTTAATTGCAATAATCTGCTAGGCATCATCGAAAGTCAAGTGGGGTGGCACGGATAGTAGACCTCATAAATTCCGGTGCGGTATCGGGACCAGACTCTTCAGGATCAAGTACATTCAGCCCCGTTTACGTCTCCGTTGCCGGTTTGACATCCCCGACCCTACGACGTTCTTAATAGCATGCGTAGATGTTTCATTATTCTTTCTCTGATCGCCTTTCTTTCGCCTCTATCCGGGGCGGATAAGCAGCCTAATATCGTGCTTTTGCTCTCGGATGATCAGTCCTGGACCGATTATGGCTTCATGGGACACGAGCAGATTGATACTCCTCATCTCGACAAGTTTTCCGAGCGGAGCGCTGTGTTTCGCAGAGGTTATGTTCCTACTGCCCTTTGCAGGCCTTCATTAATGACTCTGGCAACTGGCCTCTATACCCATCAGCACATGGTGAGTGGAAATGATCCTTCACCTCTATTGACGGACGGTAAAAAAGGCGGGCCTGAATACAATGCTCTGCGTGCGAAGTTGATTTCCTATGTTGATCGCCAACCGACCATCGCCCATTTGCTCGGAGATTCAGGCTACCTTAGTCACCAATCCGGAAAATGGTGGGAGGGCAGCTACCAGCGAGGTGGTTTTACTCACGGGATGACACGAGGATTCCCCAAGCCCGCCGGGCGTCATGGCGACGATGGGCTCGAGATTGGACGCAAAGGAATGAAGCCTGTTTTCGATTTTATCGATGAGTCGGTGGCCAAGGATGAGCCTTTCTACATCTGGTATGCACCATTTCTTCCGCATACCCCCCACACCCCGCCTAAAGAACTTTTTGATAAGTATCAAAAGCTGGTCGATTCCCCGTTCGTGGCGAAATATTATGCGATGTGCGAATGGTTTGATCAAACTTGCGGGCAGCTCATCGATTACGTCGATGAGAAAGGGCAGACGAACGACACGCTTTTCGTTTACCTCTCTGACAACGGCTGGATTCAAAGCGTTGATAATGGGAAGTATGCACCCCGTTCCAAGCAATCGCCGAACGAGGGCGGAACACGCCAGCCTATCATGTATAGCTGGCCTGGAGTGATCGAGCCTGGAGATCGTGGCGAGCAGCTCGCTTCGAGTATCGACATCGTTCCGACGATGCTGAGCGCGGCAGGATTGGAGATTCCCGATTATATGCCGGGAATGGATCTTATGGCTTCACTGAAGAGCGGTGAGCCGTCACCCCGGACAGAGGTTTTAGGGGAAGGATTCGCTCATGATGTCGCGAATGTGGAGAAGCCGGAGGATTCGCTCCTGTATCGCTGGATTGTGAAAGATCAGTGGAAGCTGCTTTTGACCTACGATGGAGAGGTGAATCGTTATGCCTCTTCGCACCCGAGGGATGAGATGCGCCCGCAGCTCTTCGATCTCCTCGTGGATCCGAGCGAAGATGCCAATTTGGCCTCAAAGAATCCAGAGGTGGTCAAAGAACTCGCGAAAGAGATCAGCGACTGGTGGCCTGTGACCGAGCGCAAAGTGCTCGAGACCTGGGAATAGGTTCGGAATCTGACAGGGTTTGGTCGATGACCTTACCCTGTTTGATATGAGCGAAAAAGGAACGGGAACCGCTGATGGGCGCTGATAAACGCTGATCAGATT
>JAOFXR010000027.1 GCA_028047635.1 Verrucomicrobiales bacterium | reverse complement strand
ACGACATGGGAGTAATCTGGGAGCTCGCTGATCGGGTTCTCGTGATGAAGGATGGCAAGGTCGTAGAGAGGGGAGACGTTGAACCGATTTTCAACAACCCGCAGGAAGTTTACACGCAGGAATTGCTCGCTGCGGTTCCGAGACTGACTGACGAGCCCATCGCTCAGCCTGATCGTCTTGAAGGAGCGAAACCGTTGGTAGTAGTGAGAAATCTCAAGACCTGGTTTCCAGTGAAGCGAGGTGTTTTTGCTAGGACGGTTGATTGGGTGAAAGCGGTCGACGATGTTTCGATTGATGTGTTTGCCGGGGAATGCCTTGGAATCGTAGGGGAGTCAGGTAGCGGTAAGACGACCTTGGGCCGTTCGATTCTGGGATTGGAACACTCGCAGGAAGGTGAAATTTCTTTTGAAGGAGATAACATCAGAGAGCTTGGCTATCATGCGATGCGTTCCTATCGGAAGGAGATGCAAATGATCTTCCAGGATCCGTTTTCATCCCTCAATCCCCGCCTAACCGTTTTAGAAATCCTGACCGAGGGCCTTATCGAGCATGATTTGCTGGAAGGGGATCGCAAAGAAGTCGCGGCGCATTGGCTCGAGGTAGTTGGGTTGCCGGCGGACAATATGAACCGCTACCCGCATGAGTTCTCAGGCGGCCAGCGACAGCGGATTTGTGTGGCCCGGGCCGTGGCTCCCAAGCCGAAGTTTGTGGTGTGCGACGAAGCCGTCTCTGCGCTCGATGTGACGATTCAGGCGCAAGTGATCGATCTTCTCATGGAGCTTCGCGACAAGTTGGGGCTGGCCTACCTTTTTATCTCTCATGATCTCAGTGTCGTGAAACGAATTTGCGATCGAACCGCGGTGATGAGGAATGGAAAAGTGGTTGAGGCAGGTCAGACCGTCGATTTGATTGAGAATCCTCAGTCGGATTACACGCGTAATTTGATCGCAGCTGTCCCCGTGCCAGGCGATCCGAACAAGCGGGCGCGGCGGTAAATGACAGCCTGAGGAGGTTTTTCGGGGCGGGGGAATCTTACCCAGAGGCAAAAAGTGCTCTTGCCGGAGGTCTTTAAGAGATCTAAACTGTTTTGATGATGAATTTCGATGCGTTTCTTGAGTCGGCTCAGGGTGATGAAGCTCCGCCTGCGGATCTTTCGCCTGAACTTGAGTCGCTTTGGCATTTGAAAAAAGGAAACTGGGAAGCCTCTCACGATATTGCTCAGGACCTTCCTTCAAAGATGGGATCTAGGATTCACGGTCTTTTGCACGCGATAGAGGGAGACTTTGGCAACGCCGCTTATTGGTATAACCGCGCTGGTGAGACGCCCATCACTAAGGCCCAAATAGACAGCGAATGGGAGGTGGTTGTGAAGCTTGCTTTGCAAGGTTGATTTGCAAGGTTGATTTGAGTTATAAGGATTTTCCCGTTTGTTCGTTTTAATACCGTAAATGCGCCTCCCTACTTTACCTGGATACGAGTATTTGGAATTACTCGACGAAGATCCCTTCGGATGGAGCTTTGTGGCCAATTATCAGGGGCGCGAAAAACGCGTGATCAAGGTCTTCAAAGCGCAAGCGACGAGCGACCAGTTTATTTACAGTTACTTAAAGCGTTTTTCGAAGCCTGGCTTTGGAATCGAGGGGGTCGCTAAGGTGCACGATTATGTTTTTCAAAATCGGGAGAATTTAACCGCTTATACGACTCCGTTTTTTGGCTGGAGGGGGAGTAGTTCCGGAAAATGGCAGAGGAGTTCGCTGAAGCTGCTTATGCGCGTGGTTGAGAGCGATCAGGCTTTGGATTTGGTTCGTGATCTTGCCTCCGTACTTAGTGCGGTTCATGCCGAGAACCTTTTTTACGGTGGATTAAGGCCTTCTGAAATTTATCTGACCGGGGATACTCAGTCTGGTCATGAGATACAACTCAGCGAGTTTGGGCAGATTTTTATGGGAGGACTTCATTACCTTGAGGTAGATGATTTACTCTTTTACACGAGCCCGGAACAGCTCATGACGGGAGATTTTTCCGGTGGGCAGGGGAAGCAGTGGGATGTGTATGCATTCGGCGTGATCGCTTTTCAATTATTGACCGGGCATCTTCCTCGACTTGACCATCTTTGTCAGAAAAGCGTCGAAAAGCCTGAGTTGTTCCGCAATGCGACCGCCATTTCCTACGGTCAGCTCACGGAAGTCTCGGAGCATTTTCTTGAACAATTAGAACTCGAGAAATCAGTCGAATGGCCAACCGTGGCGGTTGATCTCAGAGAGAAGGATCTACGCCGTATTATTGAAGATTGCCTGAGTTTTGAAGCCTCAGCGCGGCCTGCGTCGATGATGGAGGTGACTTCTTCGATTGAGGCGGTCTGGAAAAGTCTGGAATCGCCTGTGCCGAGGGCTGAGTCCGTTCCACCCGCCGTTGAAAAAGTTGTTTCCAGCACCCGGGTTCCCGTTCCTGCGGAGTTGCCGGCTCCGGTGGTGGAAAACGCCTTGGATGTTGAGTTGGAGCCTGACGTTAAAGCGCCTGAGCTGGAGCCGATCGAAGAGAACTTTGTTTCGGTTCCGGAAACGGAGACCGGTCTTGCCCTGGTCGAGCCGGCGCTTGGGGAAGTGGTTCCTGCCTTCGCGCCGGAGTGGGAGCCGACTTCCATCAGAACCTTTTTCAGTGACGTTGTTCATCGCCCTATTGTTCGGTGGCAGGCGATTGCGGTCATCGCACTAATTGCCATTTTACCGCTGAGTTATTTTGCGTTCTTCAATTACTACCGATTTAAAGGAGCCGAGGAGGAGCTATCGATGGAGGCCGCAGCATTGCAGGCGGATGTTGAAAAGCAGGCTTCTGTCTACAAGAGAGAGCTTCTCGATAAACAGCGCAATACGACTCAGTTGCAGTCGGAATTGAATGAAGTTGAGGATTCCCGCAGTCAGCTGGTAGGGGAGGCTAAGTTGGCCCGTCAAATTGTGCGGCAAACGCAGGAGAACGGGGATCAGTTTTTCAAACTGGTATTGGAAAACAGGGATACAGACGTCCCCGGTTTCAGAGAGCACCGTGCGGACGCGTTGATCGAAGGGCGAAGGCATTATGAGCGCCTGATTGAGGTGTATGGCGATGCGCCTGATTTTATTGTTTCGACGGCGAATGCCCTTTTTTATCTCGGGCAGATCTATCGCGAGATGGGTGAGTTCGGAAAAGCTCTCGCGGTTTACGGAGAGGCTGAGCGTCGCTACACCGCGCTTCTCGAAGACTCATCGACCTCCAATATTGAGTTTGTGCGCAATATCGCTATTGCGAAGCAGTCGCTGGGCGAACTCTCCATCAAAGCGGGTGAGTATTCGATTGCCCGCCATTATTTCACTGAGTCCTCGCGGTTTTGGGGAGAAGTTCGCGCCATGGATGGAAGTTGGGCGAAGACTGCTGCGATTAGAATTCATGAGAACTCGCTTGCGATTGTCGAGTCCGAGTTTGCGATGGAGCGGTTTGAGCCGGCGCTGGACGCCGCGCTTTCCGTCGGCGTGCAGATTGCCAAGCTGATGGAGGATGATCCCGAAGATCATGAAGCAGTGGGAGCTCTTGCGAGATCGTTTGCTCTTGCCGGCGGCGTTTTCGAGGCGATGGGAAGAATGGGTGATGCTGAGAAATCATTTCAACAATCGAGTGATCTTTACGCGAAGGCAGTCGAGTTGAATTCGACGGTGGATGCTTACCATCTGGGGCTGGGGAACAGCCTCGCTCGCACCGGTTTGATCAGCAACGATCAAACCAAATTGAAAGGCGCGGCTGAGGTCCTCGCAGGAGTGGTAGCCTCGAACCCTTACGAGTCGAACTACCTGAAAACATTGGCGGATATCTATGGGGTTCTTGCAGAGAACCAGAGAGATGGCGGTAAGCTTGATAATGCGGTGGAGTTGGAGCGCGAGGCGTTGGTTATCCTCAAGCCGATCGTAAATAATGAGGCGGTGGCTCCCGATGTGTTGTTTTCGTATTCAGAGCGGCTTTCTCACCTGGCTGAGTTGCTTGGAGACATCGGTAAATTTGATGCTTCCCGAGTCCCGCTGCGCGAGGCGATTACGATTCTTGAAAAAGTGACCCAGTCGGATAAGTCACTGGCCTCGCACCATCGATCACTGGCCCGGGCACGAGGCCTTGCTGGCTTTGCCTGTATCAAGAGCGGTGATAAGAGCGGTGCAAAAGAGCATCTCCAACTCGCAAAAGCGGGTTGGGACTCCTACATGCAGTCAAATCCCGACGACCCGGACGCTGCTCAGGCGGCGAAATGGACCAGTGAGCAGCTGAGCGGTTTGTAATTATTCGATCCCGCGAAAAATGCAGAGAGAACTCCGTATTGACTATTCTCCCGTTGAGGGCTTTTTTGTGTGATGATCGACCAGATCCAAATTGAGGATATTAAAAAAATCGCGGTAGATGCCGGCGCCGAAGTCATGGCTGTTTATGGCACTGAGTTTTCCGTTGATGTGAAGGATGATAAATCTCCTCTTACAGAAGCGGATCGCCGCGCCAATACGGTGATTGTCGAGGCCTTAGAGCGCCTTTATCCCGACATCCCTGTTATCTCCGAAGAGACAAAGGCAGTCGATTATTCAGAGCGAAAAGACTGGGAGTATTTTTGGCTGGTCGATCCTCTCGATGGCACCAAAGAGTTCGTGAAGCGAAACGGAGAGTTCACCGTTAATATAGCCCTGGTTCGATCGGGGGAGCCGGTTGCTGGTGTCGTTTTTCAGCCTGTCGGTGAGCATTTGTTCTGGGCAGTGGAGTCAAAGGGCGCCTGGAAATCGACGGCTGGCGGTGAGGCGCAAAAACTCGATGGGGGTGAACATTTTCGAGATAAATCAGAAGTGACCGTGGTCGCGAGTCGTTCCCACATGACGGATGAAGTGAAGCAGTTTGTCGCCGACTTAGAAGCGGAAGGGAAGACCGTGGAGTTTTTGTCTGCAGGGAGTTCATTGAAAATTTGTCTCGTTGCTGAAGGAGTTGCCGATGTCTACCCGCGACTCGGACCGACGATGGAGTGGGATACGGGAGCGGCCCATGCGATCGCTCTTGAGGCGGGAAGAAAAGTGATTCAGCATGGAACGAACTCACCCTTGCTTTACAACAAGGAGAATCTTCTCAATCCGTTCTTTATCGTTGAGTAGTTTCTCAGTCCTATCGTTTCCCGAGGAGGTAGGAAATGAGATCAACGATTTCCTCTTTTCTAAGACCATTGATCAATCCCGGAGGCATCGTTGAAATATTGGGAGCGGCCGGGTTCTGATACTTATCTCCGATGACCCGGGAGGGGTGAATGATCGACTCAAGCACGGTTCGGGCATCGAAGCGCATCGCGACTCCGGAGAGATCAGGTCCAAGGATTGCCTGGTTTGTTGCGGCATCAGATGCGAGTCGATGGCAGGCAGCACAGCCTGCTTTATGGTAAGCGGATCGCCCGTTTTCTGCGTTAGCCTCGCCGAAGCCGTTTGTTAACTCTTTATCGAAGTCGGCTAACTTCCAGTCGGCTACGAATACTGCGGGATCGACTGTGATTGGCGGTGCTGTGGTTGCCGGTTGCCCGGGTTGAAGTAGATGAGAAAGCGCGACCTTTTGTTGCTCGGTGAGAGTAGACAGTGCTTCGGTGCGAAGGTCCTGTGCGGTTCTTACATACCAACGTCCACCGGGGAACTCTTCGAAACGGCGGAGCGCTTGCAGGTAGCGCTTTCGTTGCTGCGTTGTCCATTCGCCTTTGATATAGCGGAGAAAAACGAGGTAGTGAGACCAGTCGCGCGTGTCGTCGGATTCTTCCGCCAAGGTTAGAATGGGATCAATGATGGCGGGCGTCTCGAGATAGACGAGCAGTTCGACGAGTTCATGGTTTAACGGGCGTGATGTGGTAGGAAACTTTTCAAGTAGCGCGCCACGGATGCGCTTTTGCATTGCTGGATCTGGCGATCCCTGGCGAATGAATGTCAACTGTAGGGTGCGCAGCAGGCTCAACAGGGTTGAGTCGTCAATCGTACTCGGTTGGGCACCACCCTGTTGGATCAGTTTTAATGACTGTTCTATAATCGCGTCTTGATCGCGGGTTGCCCCCACACGGGAAAGGGCAAGCAAACCGGTGGGCGATTCTCCTACGCTGTCCCGCCAGTTTTCGATTGGTTGGTTCTCGAGGGCAACTCTTGCCGCGAAGGAGAGGAATCGATCTTCATGGTCGAGATGCTTCAGAGCTAGCTGAAGTCCTGAAGGGCTTTGCTCAGTATGGAATTTCTCGAGAGTTCGGCGCAAGCTGAGCTCGTCCGTAATTTTTGATTTTACATGAGGTTCTGCTGCCTTGTCTCCTGTCCAGCGAACCCGGTAGAGCGCCGATTGCGTTCTGCGCCCGCCGGTGATAAACCACATGTCCCCGTCGTGAAAAACGAAGTCGGTAAGGTTGAGAGGCCGGCCCGAGAGAAAGGTCTTCTTTTCCCCCTCATAGGACGCACCGTCTGGAGAAAGCGTGACTGCGAGAACGCGGCCGTAAGACCAGTCGGCGATCATAAACGTGTCGCGCCATTCGGGAGGGAAGTTGGATTCGTAGGCGAAGCCGACCCCGGTAGGTGAACCGAGTCCGATGTCGATGGAGCCATCAAGGGAATCCGGGTAGTGGGCCGGCCATTTTCCGGTTCCACGGCGCCAGCCGTATTCACCTCCGCTCACGATGTGGAGGACCCGGGTCGGCTTATACCACGCAAGTCCCGCGTCCCATTCGCTGTCGGCATCATAGACGAAGATTTCGCCATCTTGGTTGAAGTCCATGTCGAGCGGGTTTCGTAATCCTCCGCAAAGCCGAACGAATGAACTTCCGTCTTTGTCGGTTTTGAGGATGTATCCTGCTGGCGCGGGGATTTTGTTCCAGCTGTCATCCCACGGGTTGGGGATGAGTTGGTCTTCTCCCCAGTTTCGAAACGGCGAGTCCGGTGAATCATTTTCAGGCGCGAGAAGAGGATCATTTCCGTGAGTCAGGTAAATCATTCCGTCGGGCCCGAGTCGGAGATGGTTTCTTCCGTGCCCGACTCCACCACTTGTTTCGAGGAGGCATTTTTTCTCATCAAAGAGGTCGTCGCCATCGGTGTCCCGCAAGCGATAGAATCCTTTCGAGTCATTGGCATTTGCGTAAAGTGCGTTGTAAGCCCAAAGCAGGCCCCGGCATTCTTCAAGATCGTCATTTACCACTGCGACCGCGCTGACCTGCGGTGCTTGTTGGTTTTCAGATTCGTTGAATGTCAGGCGCAGAATTCCTTTTTTCTCCATTCCGAGAAAGAGTCTTCCTTTGTCATCGAATGTCATCCCAACCCAGGAGTCTTCGTCTTCTTTTGCTTCGCAGATAAGCTCGACCACGAATCCTTCGGGTGCCTGTATCTCTGTCAGCGGGCGGCTTCCTTTTTTTGCAATCTTCCAGCTGTCGTAGGCCTCCATTTCCGGAACCGGAGTGGCTGGATTCTGGTCTTGGTCGGCGGCCGGCGCACAGACCATGGTCGTGACGAGGCACAACGCGATTACGGGAGAGACCTGAGCTTTCATGTCCGTCTAGGGTAACAGAACATGATGAATTCGATCACGCTGTATTTGAGGGGAATTGCGCTATGCCTTATTTCAGGGGCGGTTCCATGGGGCGCGCAGGGCGACGACTATGCTTTCAAGGTGGGAGTGGCGGTGGCGGAAATCACACCGAAAGAACTCGGTTGGATGGCTGGGTATTCGGCGAGGAAGGGGCCGGCGCAAAAAGTGCTCGAGCCGATTTTTGCGAAAGCGATTACGATGGAGGATCAGGAGTCGAATCGTATGGTCATCGTGACGATGGACCTCATCGGGGTTCCGCGTTCGTTTCGGGATGAGGTCGAGGCGGCACTTCAGTCGAAGTTTGCTCTCCCGGGGCATGCTTTGCTCATCAACGCGTCGCATACTCATAGCGGGCCGATGATCAGAGTGTATCGGCCTCCGTGTGACAGTGGTGAGTTGAAGCCTGCTTATTCGAATATCCCGGAAGAGCAACATGAGCTCCGCGTTAGTCAGACCCTGGCGTATCTCGAAACTCTCAAAGGAAAAGTGACCGGTATTGTCAGCGAGGCATTTAAAACGGCGGTTCCCTCGACGATGCAGTGGTCAAAATCTAGATGTGGTTTTGCGATCAATCGCAGATTGCCGACAACGGCCGGGGGATGGAAAAACAGTCCCAACCCCGAAGGGCCGGTCGATCATGAAGTTCCGGTGTTGCAGGTCAAATCGCAGGAAGACGGAAAGCTAAAAGCGGTTCTCTTCGGCTACTCTTGTCATGCCACGGTTCTGTCATTGATGGAGATCAGTGGGGATTGGCCGGGGTTTGCCCAGCGGTATTTTGAAGAGGATCACCCCGGAGTGGTGGCAATGTTCATCAACGGATGCTCGGGGGATCAGAATCCTTACCCGAGACGCATGGTTCGTTTTGCTCAGCGTCATGGCCAAAGCATGGCAACGGCGATTGAGGCGGGGCTGAGCACGCCGGCAGTTTCGCTTGAAGGGCCTTTGCGTAGCGATTTGTCCTGGGTTGAGATTGATTATCAGAAACCTCCTCGGAAAGAGGAGCTCAAGTTGAAGACGGAGTCTTCGGACAAATATGAGGCGCGTCATGCTGCTTTTTTGCTTGAGGTCTTAGAGAAGGGAGGCGAACTGCCTACCAGTTATCCGGTCCCGGTTCAGGTGCTCCGATTCGGGAAGGGAATGACAATGGCAACGATTGGTGGGGAAGTGGTGATCGACTACTCGCTCCGTTTAAAAAAGGAATTGGGAGCGCTCACGGGTGGAGACCCGGTTTGGGTGGCCGGTTACTCAAACGATGTCATGACTTACATTCCAAGTAAACGTGTTCTCAAGGAAGGCGGCTACGAAGGAGGGGAGGCGATGCGATTTGCAAGATCGACAATTCACCCTGCCCCCTGGGAGGATAACATTGAGGACAAGTTGGTGGGTGAGATTGTTAGAATGACACGAGCCTTGCTGGAGCCATAAAAAAAGCGTGCTCCGAATCTCTCCGGAAGCACGCTCTAGTAAATTATCGCGGTTTGGAAAATTACTCCTTAGTAGCCGCTTTTTCTTCAGCTGCAGGCGCTGGCTTAGCTTCGGGGGCAGCCGCGCCGCCTTCGGGAGTCGGCTGCTGAACATCAGCTTTCTCGCGAAGTCCCTGCACGTAACCCTCGAGGGCTTTGGCTTTTGCTTCGGAGAAGAGGCTCATGCCAAGGTCCTCCTTAACGTCTTCAAAACTGGTGGTTTCGGCCTTTTGCTTGGAATCGACCTTAATGATGTGGTAGCCGAAATCAGTTTTTACAAGGTCGCCAACGGCGCCAACCTCTTGAGAGAATGCGGCGGTTTCAAACTCGGGAACCATTTGGCCTTTTCCGAAAGTTCCGAGGCTGCCTCCTTTGGCTTTGCTCGGGCAATCTGAATGAGCCGTCGCAAGATCGGTGAAGTTCGCACCTTTATTTTTTACCAGCTCAGTCTGGAGTTCTTCGGCAATCATTTTCTTGTTCGCAAGTTGGCCTTCGTCTTCGATTCCCTGAGTGGAAATGAGAATGTGTGAAGCAGCAATACTTGCCTCTTTTTTGAAGTCATCCGGATGCTCATCATAGTAAGTCTTGATGGCCTCATCAGTTGGTTCCTTGGTATCTATCGTGACGTTCTCAACCAGCTTCTTGATTTTGGTGTCTTCGACAATCTGTGCTTTGATACGGTCAATGCTCACCCCGGCGGACTTGGCGAAATCCTCTAAGGTGGTGCCCTCTGGAACCGATTTCTTGATTTTATCGATACTCTTGTTTACTTCTTCGTCGGTTGCTTTCATGCCCTCTGTGTTGGCAGCGTTCAGAAGGAGCGTTTTGTTGATGAGTTCCGATACCACCATGCGTTGAATTTGTGGTTCAAGCATTTTACGCTGTTCCGGAGGCATTTGTTCGAACTGGCGACCGTAGCGAGCCGTGAAAAGCTCTCGAACATCCCTCGCCGTAATGGGGGTCTTGTCCACAAGTAGAACGACGTCGTCATCTGCCGGAAGAGGTGGTTTTTCAGCGGGTGCTGCCGGTGCTTCTGGCTTGGCAGGAGTTTCATCTTGAGCGTTCACGGACGGGAAGGAAAGCGCGAAGGCTAGCCCGAGAGCCAACCCAAAGAATTTTCGGTTATTCATCATAATTTGAGGGAGACTTTCGTTTCGAATGAACAGAGAGACAACCTGAATATGCACGTAATTACGGGCGGATAGCTCGTCCTTTAGGCAGACTGCAGGCTTACGACATCGATGAAATATTCCGCAAATGCGCTCTCTATCGTCTTTCCGATTGAGGTGGTCTTTTTTATGCTTCAAGAATGAAGCAACCCTCTTTGCCCTCACGTAGGAAAATATTGCAGTCGAGCGCCGTCGCGGCAGCGTCCACTTTTGGATTCCCTGCGATCACCCGGTCGCAGTCTCCGAACTCAAAGTTGAATGTCGCTCTCGTAGGAGTCGGCGGTCGGGGACGGTCTCACGTGAAGGCTGTCTCTGAGCTTGGTGAAGACATCGTCGCGATGTGTGATGTGAACGAGATCAATCTAGGTAAAGCCATGGCGACAGCGCCAAAGGCGAGAAGTTATGGTGACTTTAGAGACCTGTTAGGTCATTTGGAGGATATCGATGCGGTGGTGGTGTCAACCACCGAGCACACGCATGCTTTTGTCACCCTTCCCGCTCTGCGTGCTGGGAAACATGTCTACAGTGAAAAGCCTCTCACTCGTGATGTTCACGAATGTCGTCTCATTTCCGAGGAGGCGGCAAAGCGTCCCGAGCTGATGACTCAGATGGGAACTCAAATTCATGCCGGCCAAAATTATCGACGGGTTGTTGAGTTGATTGAAAGTGGAGCGATCGGCGCCGTTCGTGAAGCGCATGTCTGGACGAGCCGAGCCTGGGGCCATCAAACCGAAGAGGAAGCGAAAGCGAACAAGGATCTTATCTATACTCCCGATACTCCAAAAGTGGCGATGCCGGTTCCGGACGGGCTGGATTGGGATACCTGGATTGGACCTGCTCCTTATCGCGATTTTCATGAGTGGTATTTCCCCGGCCCTCGCTGGTATCGATGGTGGGACTTTGGAAATGGAACGATGTCCGATCTTGGAAGTCACCGGAATGACCTTCCCTTCTGGGCCTTGCATTTGGACGCGCCTCTAAGTATCGAAGCGGGCGGGCCTCATGCGGCACACCCTGATATTGCTCCCGCCTCGATGTGGGCCAAGTATGAATATGGCCAACGTGGAAAGCTGCCCCCGGTGACTTTGAACTGGTATCAGGGTGCCGAGAAGCCGGAGATTTGGAAGGAAGGCAAGATTCCGCAGTGGAACGAAGGGTGCCTTTTTGTCGGAGACGACGGAATGCTGCTGGCCGATTACAGTAAGCTTCAGTTGTTGCCCGAAGAGAAATTTGCCAGCTTCACTCCACCGAAGCCCTACATCGATCCGTCGCCGGGCCAACAGGCTGAGTGGATTCTCGCATGCAAAGGCGAAGGCCCGCGACCTCTCTGTCAGTTTAGCTATTCGGGGCCTTTGACCGAAGCGAATCACCTCGGCAATGTCGCTTTCCGTGCCGGCAAAAAGCTGGAGTGGAATGCTAAGGATATGAAATTTCCAAATGCTCCGGAGATGGAGAAATATCTCGGGCGTGAATATCGCGAGGGCTGGTCGTTGGATGCTTAATTGAAACCCTGTAAGATTATGAAAGCACTTATACTGATTCTAGCTCTCTCTGGACTCGCGATGATGGGCATCGCAAAGGAGACTCCTTCGGCTTCTTCCTATTTAAAATCTCCTGAGAAATCGGGGCTTGTTTTGAAGTCTGCTGGTAAAATTTCATTCGGACCGGCCGGGCTACTTTTGGTTTCCGATCCCGGGGCGGCTTCAGTCGTTGCGATTGATACTGGTGATGTCGGACCGGTGGTTCCTCTATCGGCGAAAGTGGAAAATGTGGAGCAAGTTCTCGCAGCCGCGTTGGGCACAGAAGTGGTCTTGGTTGTTGATATGGCAGTAAACCCGGTTTCCGGAAAAATTTATTTTTCCGCCAATGTTCAACCGGGAAACAAGCCGCATCTCGTGTCGATGGATTCGAGAGGAGCGCTTGCAAAGCTGGAGATGGATTCCCTTTCGTACGTGAGGATGACCTTGCCTACCGGTGAGAATGAGAAACTGAGAAATGTCACTGACCTCGCGTGGGGAAAGGATTCCGTCATTGTGGCAGGTCAATCATCCGAAGAGTTCGCGAACAAGATCTTCCAAATTCCGGCTCCGCTGGAACACGGAGTGAATGCTCACTTCCTCTCCGCAGAGACTTATCACGTTGCCCATCGCAAGTGGGAGACGAAAGCGCCGATTCAGAGTTTCATCCCGTGGGAGGAAGATGGTGATTTCTACATCGTGGGGGCTTTTGCCTGCACTCCGATCGCGAAATTTCCGATTAGCGATTTGGAGAGTGGAACGAAAATTAAGGGGACCAGTGTTGTCGAGCTAGGAAGCGGAAATCGTCCTCGCGATATGTTCGTGTATGAAAAGAATGGCGAGGAATGGCTGATTACGAATACGCAGCGATTCAAACCAAATCTTTTCGGGCCAAGTAAGTATTGGGCAGCTCGCGTGAAACTCGGGTATCTCGATGCGGATGAGCCCGACGAAACAAACGAGAATGCGGCGAGACGTGATGCTAAAATTCCGAATGGTCCCGATGCGAAGGGGATGGAAGTCGTCGAAGAGTTGTTCGGTGCGGTCATTGTCAGCCAGCTGGAGAATGAGAAAGTGGTCGTGTTGCGCGAGACAGATATCGGGGGCGAAGGGAAAGTTCACAATGTTGAATTGGTGACCCTTCCCTGATGTCTTTTGTTAAGTCGTGTTTGATTGGTTTGCTGTGTCTTTCTGTTTCTGCCGTAAGGAGCAGTAACTCACGTCCGGAGCTTAGAATTGAGCCATTAGCAGAGACGCTTCCGGCGAATTTCTTAAAATTCTATCTGCATTTTTCCGAACCGATGGAGCGGGGTGATGTCTTTCGTTACCTTCGTCTTGTGAAGGTGAAAGCAGACGGTTCTGAAGAGGAGGTGGTAGAACCGTTCCGTGAGGTCGAATTGTGGGGAGCGGATTTCAAAACGCTAACGCTTTGGTTGCACCCGGGAAGGCAGAAGCCCGGCGTGAACTTGAATGTGGACTTAGGTCCGGTCCTCGAAGAAGGCGAGTCGTATCGGCTTATTGTTTCCGCGGAATGGAAAACGGAACTTGGTTGGCCGGTAACTGGCAGCCGGTCAAAGAAATTCAGCGTGGGGCCAGTCGACACACAGCAGCCGAATCCCGGTAAGTGGGGCATTGAGAGACTGTCAGCCGTCGAACTTGTTTTGATGACAGGCGACTTTCTCGACCCTGCTTCAGTACGAAAGCGCATTGAAGTTCGCAGGGAATTGCGGGAAGATCCTTTGCCCACTGTGGTGACCGTATCCGAAGATCGCGTCTTTTTGAAATTTATGACGATGGTGCCATCAGGTACGGTTTTGGAGAGGTGGTATCCCGGGGCGTATCGCATTTCGATCTACCCCGAACTCGAAGACCTCGCCGGGAACAGCCTTTCACGCCCTTTTAATTTGAACCTTGAAGAAAATCCTAACTTTGTCGAAAAGACGGACCCGGTTGTGGTTTCCTTTACGATCAACGAAGACCTTGACGCTATTTTGACCACGCCATGAAACGTACCCTTGTTCTTTTATCGATCTCTTTACTTCCACTTTTTGCGAGTGGTGCAGAGAAGCCGAATATCATCTACATTATGGCGGACGACCTTGGCGTCGGTGATGTCGGGTGTTACGGCCAGACTCTGCTCAAGACACCTAGGATTGATCAGCTCGCGAAGGAGGGGATGCGATTCACTCAGCATTACTCCGGCAGTTCCTCCTGTGCACCGACGAGAAGTTGTCTCATGACGGGGCAGCATACCGGGCACACGCGAGTGCGCAGTAATGGTGATGGCCCCTTGCTTGATCTGGATGTCACCGTCGGTGAGGTCCTTAAGAATGTGGGTTACAAAACCGCCGCGATCGGCAAATGGGGAGTCGGAGAAGAGGGAACCACCGGCGTTCCGTGGTATCAGGGTTTTGACCATTTTTTCGGCTATCTGAATCAGCGTAATGCGCACAAACATTATCCGCCTTTTATGTGGAGAAATGAGGAGAAGGTTCTCTATCCCAGTAACGAAGAATTTCGAACTCATTACAGTCACGATGAGTTCACGCGTGAAGCGCTAACCTTTATCGAAGAGAATAAAGACCAGCCTTTCTTTCTCTATGTTCCCTTCACTCTGGTTCATGTCGATCTTGACGTGCCTCAGGATTCGGTTGAGCCCTGGATTGGTAAGGTTGAAGAAACAAAGCCCTACGGAACGCCTGGAGGTCAGCACTACATTCATCAAAAGACGCCGCATGCGGCATTCGCGGGAATGGTCTCGCGTCTTGATCGGGACGTGGGTCGGATTGTTGACTTGGTGGATGAGTTAGGGCTAGCGGACAACACACTCATTGTTTTTACAAGCGACAACGGACCGACTTATGCAGGTGGCGCTGATCCTGAATTCTTTGATGGTAATGGTGACTTGAGGGGTGTTAAATTTGATTTCTACGAGGGAGGGATCCGCTGCCCAATGATCGCGCGTTGGCCCGGAAAGATCGAAGCAGGGGCGGAGACTGATCACGTTTCGGCTCAGTGGGACGTGATGCCGACGCTTGCTCAGTTAACCGGCGCGGATGCTCCGGCGGAGATTGATGGGATTAGTTTTTTGCCGACTCTTTACGGCAAAGCAGAAAATCAAAAGTCACATGATTTTCTCTATTGGGAAAGTTCGGGGAAGGGGGGCTGGCAGGCAATTCGTCAGGGCGATTGGAAGATCCACCGACTGAATACGAAGAAGGGAAGGAAAGCGATGGCTCTTGAACTCTATGATTTGTCCGACGATCCGGCGGAATCGAAAAACCTCGCTGAGAGCCATCCTGAAATGGTTGCTGAAATTGCACCGCTATTTGAATCAGGACGCACTCCTCAGGAGAATGGAGACCTGTTGTTTTCTGCGTCTAGGCAGAAGAAGTAAGCGTTCATCGTGCTTCTTATGACCTGCTCTGTGTCAGTGTCTGATGTCTTCAATTCTTCGCCCGTTATCGACAAACGGTTGTGTTGAAAATTCGGTCTGACTCCGCGAGGCTTGATGATTCAACCCTGTTGAATCATTTTCCTAACCCTGTTTGATTTGATGAACCGCTTCCTAATTCCGCTCTTTGCCTGTCTCTCTGTTTTTCTAGTCCCCACAGAAGCTGCAGAGCGACCCAATGTGATTTTGATCATGGTGGATGACATGGGTTTCTCCGATCTGGGATATCACGGCAGCGAGATTGATACGCCAAATATTGACGGTCTTGCCGCTGGTGGAGTGAGGTTTTCTCAATTCTACAATTCCGGGAGATGTTGCCCGACCCGGGCGACACTGATGACGGGACTGCATCCTCATCAGACGGGGATTGGTTGGATGACTCAACCTCCCGGAAGTAAGCGCGGCGAACGCGAGCCTCCAGCCTATCAGGGACATCTTAATGAACAGTGCGTGACTATCGCGGAGGTCTTAAAAGAACATGGTTATGCCACTCTCATGGCAGGGAAGTGGCATCTCGGTGCTGGCGACCGGTCCGACTGGCCCATGCAGCGGGGATTCGAGAAATACTATGGATGTGTCACGGGGGCGACGCGTTTCTTTTACCCGAATGGCGATCGCGGAATCTCATTGGGAAATGATCCAGTCGACCCTCCGGTGAGCACGACCGACGAAGCATTTTATACGACGGATGCATTTACCGATTACGCAATTCAGTTTGTGGATGAGCATCAGAAAGAGCGAGCCGAAGATCCTTTCTTTCTTTATCTCGCCTACACGGCTCCGCATTGGCCCCTGCAGGCATTCGAGGACGATATTGGCAGGTATCGTGGAAAGTACAAGGGAGGTTGGGACAAGCTGCGCGAGTCTCGTTATGCGAAGCAGATCGAGCTTGGGTTGATCAAAAAGGACTGGCCGCTTTCTCCGCGGACTCCCGATATTCCCGATTGGGATTCCCTCGATGAAAAGAAGAAAGATGAGATGGATCTTAAAATGGCGATCTACGCCGCGATGGTCGACCGGGTCGATCAGAATGTCGGGAAGCTGATCGAAAAACTGAAGGCTGATGGCGCTTACGAGAATACTCTGATTCTATTCCTTTCTGATAATGGAGCATGCCAGGAAGGTGGAATGTTAGGGCGGGGTGAGTTTTTCGATATTGAAAAACGGAATCTGGAATCAAGCAACAGTTATGGCGAGGCGTGGGCGAATGCGGGAAGCACTCCGTTCCGATACTACAAGCACTACACTCATGAGGGAGGATCGGCGACGCCGTTCTTCATGCATTGGCCGGATCAGATTGAAGCTCGTGATGATTGGTATGGCGATCCCGGACAGCTTATCGATATCATGCCAACCATTCTCGATGTGGCAGGGGCTTCGTATCCTGCGAAAGCGCGAGGTAATGATGTCCCTTCGCTCGATGGGGTTTCTCTTCGCTCTGCTTTCGTTTCTCAAGCTCTGGATCGGTCGGAACCCATTTTTCTGGAGCACGAAACGAATGCTTCGGTGCGTGATGGAAAATGGAAGTTGGTCGGGAAAGAAGTCTCGATGCTTGGGGGGACGAATCAGAAGCAGTGGGAGCTCTACGATATGTCTGCTGATCGAACGGAGGTCCACAATCTCGCTGAATCGAAATTAGATAAGGTCGAGGAACTATCGGGTTTGTGGGAGAAGTGGGCGAATCGCATCGGTGTTTACCCACGGGGGGAATCGAGCCCGGCAAGCGCCGCGCGTTCAGGGAATGAAGTGAAAGTGTCGGCGCTTAAACCGGAGCCAAATCCACCGCAGATCATAGGCAGAGAATTTACGGTTACCGCTACGGTGCGTCATTCAAAGCCGAATGGCGTCGTTCTCGCTCAGGGCGGAAATGCGTTCGGGTATTCGTTGTATTTCAAGGAGGGGCGCCCTTCTTTCGCCTGGCGCAACAAGAGCAAACTCACCGTCGTGACTTCCGAAAAAGGTGTTAAAGGGAAGGTCGCTCTTCGGGTGCATGTCAGTGAGAAAGAAATCACGCTGGAAGTGAATGGGAAGCCGGTTGCGAGCAAGGAGATCAACGGGCTTCTTGCCGAGCAACCTGGGCTTGGCCTTTTCCTCGGGGGGGACGGCGTTCACGCGGTAGGCGACTACGAGGCCCCGAACCGATTTAACGGAAATCTGATCAGTCATCAAATTGAAGTGATCGTTCCGAAAGTGGCGATGCGAACGCGATGGGCAGCCGAAGTGACTCCTGAGAATGTGTGGGATGCCTACCCGCGTCCCCAACTTCGGAGAGACAACTGGACGAATTTGAATGGGATGTGGGATTATGCAGTGACCACCAAGGAGGAGGAGCTCATTCCTGAAAAATGGGATGGAAAGATATTGGTCCCTTTTGCGATCGAAGCTCCGCTTTCGGGAGTCGAGCGACGTTTTACACCTGATGATGCGCTTTGGTATCAGCGAACCGTCGAAATCGAAAAGAAGAAGAATAAACGTTATTTGCTCAATTTTGAGGCAGTAGATTATGAGTCTGTCGTTTGGGTGAATGATCAATTGGTGGGAAGCAATATCGGAGGGAATCTCCCCTTCAGTTTTGATATCACGGAAGCGGCCAAAGAGGGCGGGAATCGAATTCTAGTCAGGGTGACAGATGCTACGGATCAGAAAGGTGCTTATCAATTGCACGGCAAGCAGCGGCTAAATCCGAAAGGGATCTTCTATACGCCGGTCTCGGGGATTTGGCAGACAGTATGGATGGAGGAAGTGCCTTCTCTGCATGTCGATCACGTTAAGGTTTCGACTAAGGCGAGCGGTCGTATCACGGTGGCGGTGACGCTCGACGGATACGGCAAGGGAGACAATATCGAAGTCATGGTTTTGCATCGCGGTGATGAAATGGCGGGCAAGAAAGGGAAGGAAGGCGTTTTTGAGATCACGGTTCCGAATCCGAGGCTATGGAGTCCCGAGCAGCCGAATCTTTACGATCTTCGGATTACGGCCGGAACGGATGTCGTGCATTCCTATTTTGGTATTCGTGAAACAGGAATTGAGAAAGACAGCGAAGGTCACTGGCGTTTTACTTTGAATGGGAATCCGATTTTTCACTGGGGAACTCTGGATCAGGGCTGGTGGCCTGACGGATTGCTCACTCCGCCTTCTGAAGAGGCGATGGTTTCGGATATTCAGTTTTTAAAAGACGCAGGATTCAACACGATTCGAAAGCACATTAAAGTCGAACCGCGTCGCTACTATTATCACTGCGATAAAATGGGGATGTTAGTGTGGCAGGATCAAGTGAGTGCAATGACGGATAATCCTGAGTGGACTCGCTTGAAACCAAACCCTCCGACAGTGAAATGGCCGAAGGAAGCGCATGCACAATTTATGTCTGAGTTAAAGCTGATGATTGATACGTTGCATAATCATCCCTCTATCGTGCAGTGGGTTCCCTTCAATGAGAGGTGGGGGCAGCACCAGACGCTCGAGGTAGGCGACTGGGTGACGGCTTATGACAAGACTCGCCAAAATAACATTGCGAGTGGCGGTAACTTTTTTCCCGGCGGCCACATTGTTGATGCTCATCATTATCCTCATCCTGAGTTTCCATATAGCGACGGAGAGGGTGGACGCTTTACCGATTTTGTAAAAGTGATGGGTGAGTTTGGCGGGCACGGATTTCCTGTCGAAGGCCACGTCTGGGATACGAAGACAAACAATTGGGGATACGGCGGGTTACCGAAAGACAAGGCCGAGTGGCTGGAGCGCTATCGGACTTCGATCAAGATGCTTGCTGATTTGAAGAGCGGGGGAATTGCGGCCGGTATCTACACGCAGACGACGGATGTCGAGGGCGAGATCAACGGTCTCCTCACCTACGACCGCAGGGTGCAGAAGATTACGCCGGGAGAATTGAAGGCGATCTCGGAGCCGTTATTTGAGTAGTGCGGATCAGGATTCGAGTGCTTTCAAAAGTCGCTCTTTCACTTCTCTTTTGTGCCCTGAAATGACGAGGTCGTAGGAATGGCGAATCAGCTCCCTGAGAAAATCGTCGCTGAGTGAGCCGTCCAGTTCGATCGTGTTCCAGTGCTTCTTATTCATGTGATAGCCGGGGCGGACCGCTTCGTGTTGGTCTCGAAGTTCGATTGCCCGGTCGGGATCACATTTGAGGTTCATCGGAATCGGAACATCGTCCGGCCAAAGTGTTACGAACATTTTTCCGGCGACTTTGTAAACGGCGACCTCAGGGCCGAACGGAGTTTCTTCCGCGGTTTCGGGAAGGCTTAGTGCAAAATCCCGAAGAAGCTCAACATCGTTCATAGCGGTCAGTTTTTCCCCTAATTGCGCGGAATGCAAGCTTGCGGAATGGGAACGTTTTGAAAAAGGTGAAGGCATGCATCGGCCATTCCTTTCTATTTTTCTATTTTTTATTTCGGGATTCCTGTGGGGAGTAATCGGCGTTCAGAGTGAAGAGCGGCTTCCCAATATTATCTACATCATGACGGATGATCTCGGGTATGGCGATCTGGGGTGCTATGGGCAGAAGGTCATCAAGACTCCTCATATCGATCAAATGGCGGAGGAGGGAATTCGTCTGACAGATCACTATTCCGGCCACACAGTGTGCCGGCCGTCACGTCTCGTTCTCTGGACAGGGCAGCACGTTGGTTCGACGGGGTTGATTGGAAATCGTTCCCGCAGCTTGACGGGAATGGAAGCGACTTCGGCAGCACTGCTCAAGTCGGCGGGCTACGTGACCGGGGGTGTCGGAAAGTGGGCTCTCGGAAATGTGGAAGATCCGTCAGAGATCGAGAATCCGGGACATCCGAACCACAATGGTTTCGACTACTGGTTTGGCTATCTCAATCAGGGGAATGCGCATAACTTTTATCCTCCGTTTCTCTGGGAAAACAAAGAGCAGGTTTCATTGAAAGGCAATGTTCTCATGGATGCGCCCGGCGCGAAAAAGCGGGTCTCTTCTGAGCGCGTTACTTATTCTCATGATGTCATGACGGATCGGGCTTTGGACTTTATTCGCAAGCATCACGAGTCCCCGTTTTCGCTTCATATTCATTGGACGATTCCTCATGCCAACAATGAAGGTGGGCGCGTCCTCGGTGACGGGATGGAAGTTCCGGATTACGGAGAGTATGCATCAGAGGACTGGCCGAGTCCGGAAAAGGGATTTGCGGCGATGATCAGCCGGATGGATGGCGACGTGGGGCGCTTGCTTGCTCTTCTGAAAGAGCTTGAGATTGATGAGGAGACGCTTCTGATTTTCACCTCCGACAATGGACCCCATGAAGAAGGGCAGCACAAACATGAGTTTTTCGATTCAAATGGATTGCTCAAAGGCTACAAGCGTTCGATGCACGACGGAGGAATACGCGTTCCTTTCATTGCACGATGGCCCGGTAGGATTGAGGCGGGAAGAGAGAGTGATCATCCTTCCGCGTTTTGGGATTTCCTTCCCACGGTTTGCGAAATTGCAGGTGTCGAGGTGCCTTCAGATGTCGATGGGGTTTCCTACCTTCCCACCTTGCTGGGGAAATCTGAGCAGGAAAAACACGACTATCTCTTCTGGGCAAGTTCGGAAGGAGAGACGTCCATCGGGATGCGGACGGGTAACTGGAAGCTGGTGAAGTATCGGGAAAAGAAACTCAAGCAGGTTAAGAAGGTTAAAGCGTCGAACGGAGATCTCTGGCGCTTGTACAATCTATCCGCGGACATTGGAGAGATGAAGGATATTTCAGGTGATCATGCTGAGGTGGTGGAGAAAATGAAAGTGCTTCTTAAGCGCGATGGACTCATCGATATCGCGGATCCCGTGCAACCGGTCAAAGTGGCCTTGATAGGTGACTCGACGGTTACGGATGCCGCCGGGTGGGGGAAGGCCTTCGCGGAGTCTTTTCGAGGCTCGGTTCAAGTTACCAATTATGCGGTTGGCGGCCGCAGCGCAAAGAGTTGGCTTGCTGAGGGGCGGATGGATGCTGTCCTTAAAGCGCGTCCTGATTTTGCTTTGATCCAATTCGGTCACAACGGGCAACCGGGAAAAGGGCCTGCGAGGGAGACGGTTCCCGAGACCACTTATCCTGAGTATTTGAAGGAGTATGTCGAAGCACTTGAGGCAATCGGTGCCCGGCCTGTGATTGTCAGTTCGGTGACGCGGCGCGATTTTGCAGGGACCACCCAAATTCGAACGGATCATGATAGCCCGTTGCCGAAGGGGCAGTCGGCGACTCGTCCTTTGAAGCCGTGGGCCGATGCTGCTGAGGCTTTTGCCAAAGAGGAAGGGTTGCCGTTTATCGATTTATATGGAGAGAGTGTCAAATTGCACAATCTGCTGGGGCGGGAGGAAAGTGCTTCGTTCAGCCCTAAGGAAGGCGATATCACTCACTTTAACGAAAAAGGCGCTGCTGCAATTGCTGAGTTAGTGATCGAGGAACTGAAGCTTTTAGATCACGATCTGGTTCGTTATTTGAAAGAGTCGAAAAACTGAACTTGTTTGCGGCGCTTTTTTTCTTTTCGGAATGGATACCTTGAGAAGAATGAGGACATGAAGATTTATTTTCCCTCGCGCTTCATTGCTGCCTTTTATGTGGTCCTTTCTACTGTCTCTGTTGCGACCTCGCAGGATGAGGCTCCGAAGCCTAAGTCGCTTCGAATTATAGCCTTTGGTGCCCACCCTGATGATCCTGAATTTCAGATTGGAGGCTGTGCGATCAAGTGGACGAAGTTGGGGCACAAAGTAAAACTCGTCGCCTGTACCAACGGCGACATAGGTCATTGGGAAATGTCGGGCGGTGAGTTGGCAAAGCGTCGCACCGCAGAGGTTCAGGAAGCGGCCCGTCGCATGGGGACTGAAGTTGAGGTGCTCGATATTCACGATGGTGAACTTGAGCAGACACTCGAGAATCGGAAGACGCTCGTGAGGCTGATTCGCGAGTGGGATGCCGATCTCGTGTTTTCCCATCGCCCTTATGACTATCACCCCGATCATCGCAATGTCGGGCTTCTCGTTCAGGACGCTGCCTTCATGGTCATGGTGCCGAATTTTTGTCCGGATACGCCTCGACTGACGAAAAATCCTGCCTTCTTTTTCTTTCCTGATGGATTTACGAAGCCTTACCCCTTTACTCCGACGTTGGCCGTTTCGATCGATGATGTGATGGATGAAAAAGTGCAGGCAATTGATGCGCTTGAATCACAAGTCTATGAAGGCGGTGCGCTTGGTGGTCCTGACACGAGAGCCAAACGATTTGGCGATGATCCCGTCATTCGAGTGCGTATGCTGAAAAAGAGTTGGTCGAACCGGCACGGGCGTATTGCGAAGAAACACCGTGACTCTCTCATCGAATGGTATGGGAAAGAAGCGGGTGAAGCAGTGGAGCATGCGGAAGCGTTTGAATTGTGTGAGTATGGATCGAAGCCTTCAAAAGAGCAGCTTCGTATTTTGTTCCCTTTCTTTGATTAACCTCCTTTGATTTAAAATGATGAAATTACCAAAACTTGGAATCGCTCTTCTTTTACTTTGCTTCACGTGGTTGGCAAATGGGGAGGAGTCGAAATCAATTCGAGTCCTCTGCTACAACATCCACTTCGGACAGGGGAATGATAAAGTTTACGATGTCGAGCGCCTTGCGAAGGTGATTGAAGCAACCAAACCCGATCTCGTTGCCCTGCAGGAAATCGACGTCATGGTGGAACGCTCCGGTCGGGTTCACCAGATTCGAGAGCTGGGAAAGTTAACCGGGATGGCTTCGCGTTACGGGCCGACTCAGCATTACCAGGGTGGCCTATATGGCAATGGCGTTTTGAGTCGGCTTCCGATCTTGGATGTCGTGATTTACCCCTTACCATATACTGAGGCGACGCCCGAAAAAACGACCTACCCGCGGGCTGCTATTGCGGTCACGGTTGAGGCGCCGGATGGAAAGCCGCTTCGTTTTGTGAGTACTCATTTTCAACATAATGTGGAAGAGGATCGCGTCGCTCAGGCAAAAGAAATTAACCGGCTTTTTGTCGAAGAAGAAGAGAGCCCTATACGTACAATTTTGGCCGGGGATATGAATTCCCAGCCTGATGCCGAGCCAATGTCCATTCTGTTGAAACATTGGGATATATCTGATGATGGTGAGTTGGCTCCAACTGCTCCGGCAACGGCGCCTCGCTCACGAATCGATTACATTCTCACGCGAAAAGGCGACAAGCTTTCTACGAAAGAGGCCAAGGTGATCGACGAGAAAATGGCTTCGGATCATCTTCCCGTTTTCTCCGTGATTGAGTTGACGGTGGAGTGAGAGAACCCGGTGAACGGCAATGTTAGAGCGAGGGGCACAAGTATCGAAGCTTGTGTGCCCAAGGAGAGGTGTGCTTCCAGCCGCCTGATATGTCTATCCGTCGCGGGCAACCCGTGTGCCAATACCAACTTCCCGGTTGTTCTCTTTGGGGCTCCGCTGGCGGCTGGAAGCGCGCCACTCCTTGTCTTTCAAATTCCCTCGGCATTCACTTTCTCGGCGCCACGATCCGCGCCGGGAGGAGGTCGTTGGAAATCCTCCATTTCGATATCGAGTTTCTTACCGGTGATGCGACTGAAGTAGTCTAGGCTGATTTCTTCGGGAACGGAGTCGGCCGTCTTTTTCATCCAGTTTTCGAGAACGTCGGAGAGTTTCTTTTCAATTGCCGCATAGGCTTCGTCACCCGCGAGATTGTTGATTTGGTGGGGATCGCTTTGCGTGTCGTAACATTCAACGACGGGGCGTGGCGCCAGAAAGACGTCGGCCTGAGCAGGTGAAAGCGGTTCAGACGATTCCTTTGCCGCAAGGAGTGCTTCAAAGGTCACCGAGTTGCAGGAGTCGGCAGGTCCTTGCAGCGCGAGGGCGGGACGAAAATTTCGGATGAAGAGCCAACGACCATCTCTGACCGATCGGCCATGGGCTTCGTAGTCATGCCAGTTGTGCTCCGATATCGCGAAGGGGCGGATCGTCGTGGTCGTGTCGGCGTAGAGGGGCGTGATCGAACGGCCTTGAAAAGTTTCCGGCTTTTCAATTTCAGCGAGATCAGCAATCGTCGGAGCGATGTCAATGACACTGACAAGAGCGTTACTCTTCGTTCCAGGTTTTTTGATGGATGGACCGGAGGCGACGAAGTAGGTTTTCATTCCATCGTCGATCAATCGCGTTTTAGCGCGGGGGAAGGGACGACCGTTATCAGCGACGACGAAAATATAGGTGTTCTCAAACGTGCCATCCGCTTTGAGTTGCTTGATGACCTCGCCACAGAAATGGTCAAAGCGAGTCACTTCTAAAAGGTAGGCAGCGAAGTCGCTTCGGGTCTCAGAGGTATCCACGAGTGCTGGTGGGAGAGTGAGTGAATCAGGATCATACTTGGGGCCGTAAACCGACTCATCCCACTCATGACGACCATCCCAGACGCGATGAGCATCGAGCGCGGCAAGCCAAAGAAAGAACGGTTTGTCCCCGGGGCATTCGGCGATGGCTTTGAGCCAGTTTCCGTGCCCACCGGAGTTTCCCTTAATTTTGGAGCCGTATTTTTTGTCGAAAGCTTCCGTGGGTGAATTCTTGCCTTCAGGTGTTTCGGTCCAAGTCATGTGATCTTTTCCCGCGAGTGCCGTGTAGTAGCCGGCGTCGCGAAGCGCTCCCGGAAAAGAGGGGATTTGCCACGAGATCGGCCGGTGCAGTTCTGCTGCCTCTCCATTGTTGTGTGGGTAGCGACCTGTGATGATGCTTGAGCGACTGGGGCTGCAACTGCTTGCGGTGAGGAAAGCATTGGTGAAGAGGATGCCTTCGCCTGCGAGGGCGTCAATGTGAGGTGTTCGTGCGTCAATGCTGCCGTAGCAACCGAGATCGTCGTAGCTGATGTCATCCGCGATGAGGAGGACAAAGTTGGGCCGGATGTCTTCTGCCCTGGAAATGTTCAGAGCAGTAAAAACGAGACAGAAGGACAGAATAGTACCGAACGGTGTCTTCATAGTTTGATGATGGTAGTGGAGAACTGCGAGGCGCTCTATTGGACTCCCTCGACTTCGAGATCGATCGCGTAAAAGCCAGTCCTCGCCGTCACGTAAAGTGTCTTTCCGGTGAGGAGGCAGTTAGCTGGTTTCTCAGGAGGAGTGAGTCGAAGCACTTCTTTTCCTTCTGGTGAAAAGGCGACGATGTCTCCCTCTGTGATGTAGATATTGCCGAGCTTATCGACTGAGAGGCCGTCGCTTCCTGAGTCGGCGAACTCTCTTTGGTTTTCGATTTTGCCCGGGGAGGTGACATCGAAAGCGAAGATCTTTTTCAAGTCGGTATCAGCGACGTAGAGAGTAGCGCCATCGGGTGAAAGGATAACGCCATTGGGTTTCGAGACCTCTGCGTTGGCGCGTGAGATTTCCCCTTTACGATCAAGGTAGTAGACTGACTGAACTTCCATCTCCATGTCGTCCGTTTTTCCATATCGAGGGTCGGTAAAGTAGAAGCCACCAATCCCATCGGGGACGACATCATTGGGGCTGTTGAGTTTTTTACCGTCGAACTTTTCCGCGAGCACGGTGACTTCTCCTGCGTGGTCGGTTCGGGTTACGCTACGGGCGCCGCCTTCGCAGGCAATGAGTGCTCCGGCAGGGGTGAAGAAAAGGCCATTGGCGCGTCCGCTTGGCTCGCGGTAGACGGTCGTTTCACCGGTCTCCGGATCGAAGCAATGCGTTCGTTCGTTGGGAATGTCGTTGAAAAAGATTTTTCCGTCCGGTGAAAGCGCAGGACCTTCGGTGAATTTGAAGCCGTCTGCGAGTGTGCGGAATGTGGCACCCTCTTTAACGAGTGGGCCATCATGGGTGTAGGCTTCTGCTCCGGGCGTTTTATAGTCCGATTCACCGAGGTCTTGAATGCGAATGTTGCGATAGCGCACTTGCATGATTTCAGTTTTGTTTCCGATGCCGTGAACTTGCAACGCGATGAATCCTTTCGCTGTCGTATCATCGACTAAGTCAGCGGCGCGAACCCCGTTGATGAAGGTGACGAGGTGATTCCCAATCGCTTCGATCCGGTAGTGATTCCAGTCATTCTGTTTGAAGGCGTAGCGTGCCTCGGGATTTTTCGACAGATCGTTGAGCCAACCATTGCGACCTTCATCATAGATGCCTGCGCTCCACCCGCGGTCGGCTGGATCAATCTCCGCCTGATAACCATGGACCTGTCCTTTCTTGTATTCAGGATCGCTAAGTGAGCGAAACTGAATTCCGCAGTTGAGATTCGGATCTACTTTGTATTCCACTTCGAGGATGAAGTTGCCGTAATCTTTTTCCGTACAGAGAAAGGAGTTGGGAGTCTTGGGAACGGTCGTCCCGACGATGACTCCGTCTTCAACATGGTATTTGGCTACTCCTCCACGCTGAGTCCAGCCATCAAGGTTTTTGCCATTGAAAAGTTCGATCCATTTTCCCGGTTCTTCCGCGAGGGTGAGGAGAGGGAATGTGAGGAGGGTGAGAATGAGGTTCTTCATGATGGGGCAATTATTGAGGCGCTTGGAGGATCAGAGGGCAGGGGCATCACTACTTTCGAGAATCCACTGTTTCATCTGCTTCACTGTTTCAGGGTGCTGGTTCGCTATATTATTCGTTTCGGAAGGATCATTTACAAGATCATACAATTCAATCGGTTGGGGAGTCTTCGCGAGCGTGCCGAGCATAACAGCCTTCCACTTCTTCGTCGCTACTCCTTTTTTGCCTCCTTTTTCGAGAAACTCCCAATAGAGATATTCTTGTTTTGTCTGTTGGTCTTCTTTTCCAAGAAGCGTTGGTAAAATCGATATGCCATCGGTATCCGTAGGCGTTTCGTATCCCGCGATATCGCCCAGGGTCGGCATCATGTCCTGGAATCCTGAGAGGAGATCCGATTCGGATCCTACTTCAATTTTCCCCGGCCATTTCGCAATCGTGGGAACGCGAACGCCGCCGTCATAAAGATCCCGTTTTTGGCCTCTTAGGATTCCGTTTGAGTCAAAGTATTCGACCTCGTGGCGGCCCTCTGAATGGGGACCATTGTCACTTGTGAAGATGATCAGGGTATTGTCGGTCAGCCCGTGTTTTTCAATTCGATTTACGATCCGGCCAACGTAGTTGTCGATTTTTCGCATCATCTGAGCAAAACCCTTTTCGGGCTGTGGCCAGTCTTTTGAAGCAAACTCTCCGTGATCGGGAACTTCCATGCCATCATGGTAAGGCGGGCGGCCTGCCTCATTATTCGCATGAGGCATGTTGAGGGCGTAGTAGAGAAAGAAGGGCGATTCGGCATTCTCGTCGATGAAATGCAGCGCTTCTTCGGTGAAGCGGTCCGGAGCGTAGACTTTCTTCACTTTTGCGACGCCGGCGCCTTCTTTGGCTTCGCCGAGGCCGTAGTCTTCTTTCGTGACCCACTCATCATCGAGGACGTTTTCGAGCGGGTCGAGTTTGCCGTTCTTGATGAGGAATTCAGGGTAGAAGTTGTGGGCGTGAAACATGTTTACGTAGCCGTAAAAATCATCGAAGCCGTGATCGTTGGGATCGGTTCGTGGAGGCGGATGACCAATTCCCCATTTTCCGAAACAGCCCGTCCGGTAGCCGGTGGCTTTGAGTTTTGATGCCAGTGTTACTTCGCCCGGTTTTAAGAGAACGGCGTTGTTCCCGCGAACCGAGGCATGACCGGTATGTTTCCCTGTCATGAGGACACAGCGCGACGGAGCGCAGACGGTCGAACCGGCATAGTGACGCGTCAGTCTCATGCCCGTCGCAGCGAGAGAATCGATATTCGGTGTCGAGAATGTGGTTTGCCCAAAGCAACCAAGGTCTCCGTATCCCAGGTCATCTGCGAGAATGAAAATGATGTTGGGTTTCTCCGCCGATGAAGCCGTCGAGGTAAGGCTTATCAGAAAGAGCAGGCAGGGAAAGATTCGCATGAAGTGATAAATGAACGGAAAAAAGGGGTGTGTGAAAAGGCCAAAATCGGGCGCAGGTATGGGATTTCGCAAAGTTGCATGGCTGCCTTGAGAGTGGTATTGGATCAACATGAAACTATTCTCAATTCTTCTGGCGGTGAGTTTGTGTGCGGTAGCTCATTCACGTGAATTCCGCGAGATCACAAGCGCTGATGGGAAAAAAATCGAAGCCGAACTGATTGAGCTAAATGACGGAATGCTTAAGATTCGATCACGAGGTCGCGTTTTTGAAGTGCCGGTCGAGCGTCTTTCGGAAGCCGATCAGACTTTTTTCAAAGACTGGTCCTCGACGGATGGTGGATCGGAAGAGGGATCCTCCTACTACACCGAGGAAATTTTCTTCGATGATTTTTCCGGTGAGGGATTTGGCGAGCAGTGGAGCCACTACGTGAGTGAAAGTGTGGTTGAGGATGGCGTGCTTGTTGGTAAGACGATTGATATCAACAACCACGCGGGAGTGGATGCGATTCGTTTCCAGGGGCGGCAGGATGTTGAGTTTTCGGTTAAGTTTCGTTTCGCGGGACCGGAGGCGGAACGCTTCAACGTGTGGTTCGATGACAAGGCACTCATGGCCGCTCATGCCGGGCACGTCTGCAACGTCACGGTGAGTCCGACGAGTATTGCCATTACAGATGCAAAGACAGGGAATATGGAGAATTCGATCTATGAGATGAAAAAATCTGCGGCAGGATTAGATGAGGCAACGAAGGAGCTTCTCGCAACGAAGACGGAACGCATTGAAGTGGATTTCGAGAAGGATAAAGATGAGTGGCACGATCTTCTCATTCAGACGAAAGGCGCCCTTATTACTGTCTCGCTCGATGGAAAAGAGATCGGCAGTTTGGAGTCAGAAGGAGTCGCGCACGAGACGAAATCTTCAGTGAGTGTCACGACCTATGCGAATGACGTTCATTACGATGATTACACGATTCGGGCAGTTCCACGCGGTTAGCGCGTCCGAAGACGAGTGAGCGACCTTCGTGGATCAAGGTGGCAGGAGGACTGCGACCCTCCATTCGAGCAAGGTATGAGGAGTGTCGGAAAGGTTCGATCGAATCACACGCTTGGAACGACGTGGATCTCACTGATTCCGCCGGGTTGTTTTTCGACGACGATCTGAGTTCCGATTCGTTCTTTGAGCAAGTCGACGTGGGAGATGACTCCCACGGTCTTGTGATCTTGTTGCAGACTTTCGAGAGTCGCGATTGCTACTTCCAGTGAGTCTGGATCGAGGCTTCCGAAGCCTTCGTCAATGAAGAGGGAATCGATGCGGACGGTTCGCCCTGCAAGGTCGGAAAGGCCAAGCGCGAGAGCAAGGCTCGCGAGGAAACTCTCGCCCCCTGACAAGCTCGCCATGGGGCGTTTTGCTCCGGCCTGATGCAGGTCTTCGATCTCCAGATTTAGTTCACCTGTTAGATCGCGTCGAATCCGGTAGCGGTCACTCAGCTTAACGAGATGCTTGTTGGCGTGACGGGTGAGAATGTCGAGTGAGATCGATTGCGCATGCTTGCGGAATTTGGCTCCGTCATGAGAGCCGATCAGTTCCTTGAGTCGTCGCCATACCGCAAAGTTCTTTCGGTCCTGCGCCAGTTCCTTTTCGCTCTCCGCTTTCCGTTTCTGGTTGCGATCATCTGCAGCAAGTTCGTTTCGTCTCGTTGTTTGCTGTTCAAGCAATTCGTCGCGCCCCGTTTTCAGATGTTGTTGTTGTTCGACGAATGCTTCGGCGTCTTCTCCTTCGAGAATTTTCCTTTTTACGAGTTCGTTCACTTCGCTTATCGCTTGTGTCGAGAGTGCCTCGGTCGCTGCGGCACGTTCTATTAGGCCACTCTCGAGAGACTCGATACCTGTTGACTCTTCAGCAGGAATATTGGCCGCTCTTAAATCTGAAAGAGTCGGGAATTCTGAATCCGCGATGGCCTGCTGAATTGAGTCATTGGAAGTTTTCAGTGTCGCCGCGCAGGCGTCCGCATCCTTCTTGCGATCTGCTTTCTGCGAAGATGCGATCTTTTCCGATTGAACTGTCTCTTGAAAAATCTCTTCAGCTTCCTCCACTGATACTGGCGCAATCGCTTCTGCTTCGACGTTCGGAAGATCTCCCAGATTTTCTATTTTTGTGAGAATTGTTTTCGCCTGTTCTGAGGCCTGTCGGGTGAGATTCTCTGCGTCCTCTTTTCTCTTGGCCCCCGCTTCACTCAGTTTTTCTTTTGCCCTGAAGTTTGCCGCACGATTCTGCATTGATTTCTGCAGGGCTGCTTCTTCGCCGGGGGCGGGGAGGTCTGTCGCGAGCGGAGTGAGAATTTGTGCGAGTTGTGAGCAACTCGATTGCACATGGGATACCGCCTGGGAAAGCTCAGCCTGTCCTGTCTCGAGATCCTTTATGTTATCGGATAGGTCTTTGTATTCATCTCTAGCTTTCAAGAGTGATTTGGTGGCGGTCTCAACTTCTGATTCGAGCGCAGCGATTCCAGTATCGACGGAGGAGCCATCTGAAAAGGGATGCTCAACGGAACCGCAAAGGGGACATTCTTCTCCGGATTTTAGATTAGCGCGATGTTGATCAAGGCTGGCGACGAGACGTGTTTTATCGAGGTGATCCTGGCGCAGCTTTAACTGACGGCCCGCCTCGATCCCGGCTTCTTTCAAAGACTGTTTTCGGAGGGCTCCCGCTTCGATGATTTCCGTTGTGAGTGTTTTGAATTCGGATTCCTGAATGGCTGTAGCTACATCCGGTAACTTTGATGTTTCAGCGGGAACCACTTCACTTGCTGTTTTACGCCAGATGTTCCACGAACGGGCGGTCGTCTCTCTGGCATTTTTCGTATCACCTATCACTGAAACTATTTCCGCGAGGGAATCCACGAGAGCTTCATCCGTCCGGTTCTCTTCGAGCCATTTTTGAGCTTCCACAGTTTCCGCTTCGGCTTCCTTTGCCACCGATTTGGCATTCATCTCCGCTTCGGCTGCGTTGGCGAGAGCTGCTTCAAGAGATGTTTTGAAAATCAGATAAGCTCGATCGCAGTGAGTTTTTGACTCAGCATGATTCTCTATTGCTGATTTACTTTTCCGAGTCGCTTCGTTGAATGCTCTCTCTGCGTGATCGAGGTCCGATAAAGCTTTCGTAAATGGTAGCGTCGCACGGTGGAGTTGGAGCCGGTTGAGACTTCCCTTCGCCGCTTCGCGATCGTGATTTAGTTGCTCGTTCTTGCGAAGCGCCTCGGCTTCTTTGGTCCGGGCAGATCGCAGTTGATCAATGCCCTTTAGTATTTCAGTTCCGCGCTCAATCTTGGCGGTGAGTTTTTTGTTTTGCTCCTCTCCCGATTTCAGCGCTGTATTTAGTTCTTTTCTTGTTTCTTCGTCGAGCAGTTCGATTTGCCCAAGGCCTGCTTCTCTCGCCAGTAAATCTTTTTCGCGGCGATTTGCTTCTTCGTGAGCGAGTTGGCCGAGGCGCGAGTAAATCGTTGTTCCGGTGAGGCTTTCAAGAAGTCCGGCACGTTCGTTGGCATCGGCCTTCAGAAAGCGGGCGAAGTCTCCTTGAGCCAAAAGGACACTTCTCAGGAATCGGTCGTAGTTTAGACCTAGCAAAGCTTCAATTTTCTGTTCAGCTTCACGGATCTGTTGAGCGAGTGGCTCACCGCCGGCATCGTAAATGTAGCGTTTCGGTGCCTGGAGTTTTCCGTTTGGTTTTTTGCCGGCTCGATGCCGTTCCCAGGCAGCGCGATATTTGCCTGACGGAACCTCAAATTCCACTTCGGCGGAACATTCCCCGCAGTGACGAGTCATGACGTGTTCCGGATTTGATTCGTTTCCGTAACGGGCCACTTTCCCGTAGAGGGCAAGTGTGATCGCGTCGAGCAGGGTCGTCTTTCCAGCCCCGGTGGGGCCGGTGATGGCGAAGAGTCCGGCACTGGCGAGGGGCTCTTCGTCAAAACGGACGAGGTGCTCTCCTTTTAGAGAATTGAGATTGTGAAGGCGAACGCTGAGTATTTTCATTACGCTTCGATCGGTTCGGGATTTGCCTCTAGTTCCACGAGCCGGGAGAATGCTAATTTGAGTTCGTCGACTTCTTCGTTCGTTAACTGTTCCTGCTGTTCTAATAAATGCTCAAAAACCAGTGCGGGCTTATCGAGGAGGGATTCGATCGCTTCATCATCGGTCACGTCCTCGACTGACATTCCTACTAATGAATCGGCCTTTCCCCGAATCACTTTTAAAACATCGAAGTCTCTATCGGTAATCAGAGTGGCGACGCGTTCGGTCAGGTTGTCTTCGATGAGGGCATCTTCAACGATGAGCTCGACCCAGCTGCGGAGTTCTTCGGCCTTCTCTGAAAAGTCGCTGAGAGACTTTTCGAGATCAGCTGTTTTGGTCCGGATTTGTGAAAGGTTTCTGAAAACAGGAATCGGAAGCGATGTCTGCTCTATGCTTCCTTCTGACAGGTCGAGAATACGCACTTCTTTCTTGTCTTTTGATTCGCTGAAGCTGAGGGCAATTGGTGAGCCTGAGTAGCGAACACGTCCATTCTCATCTGTTGCCTGTGGGCGATGCAAATGCCCTAGCGCGACATAATCGAATGCTTCCGAAAAATGTCCCGGAGTCACAGAGCCGAGCCCGCCGATGTGAATGTCGCGTTCGCTGTCCGAAGTCTCCGACCCGACCACGGTGAGGTGCCCTGTCGCAATGACGGGGCAATCGACTTTCATTTCTTCAATCGCCGACGCGGTTTCTGCGTAGCGTCCCGAGATTCCATCCGCTAATTGCGCGCGAATTTCCTCTGCGCTTTCTCCTGCTTTGCCGACGCGGAGATCGCGGTCGCGTAAAAAGGGGATTAGAGCGATCGCTGCCCGGGGGGTTTCGGAATCGGGGAGTAGAAGAATTCGATCCTTTGGATCTTCGGGTAAAAAGCCGACCACGTGAGTCTTGAGCGAATTCAGGACACCTTTGGGAGCCTCAAGTTGAGCGGCTGAATCATGATTCCCCGCAATGATCGCGAGCTGGCAGTCGCCCTGAGCGAACAATCTCGACACAAAATCATAATAACGCTGGAGAGCACTCTGAGGAGGGTTCGCGGTGTCGAAAATATCACCGGCGACGATGATGGCATCGATTTGCTGGTCTTTCACCGCGTTAAGGAGCCATTCCAAAAACAGTCCGTGTTCGGTATCGCGGGACTGATCGTTCAGCAATTTGCCGAGGTGCCAGTCTGCGGTGTGGAGAATCCGGTAGTTTTTTTCCATGATGGAGCAGAGGAGCGAGTGGGCATTTGATACGCCAACTTTTTCTTTCACACAAACACTAGCATTCAGGGTGGGACATTGAGAGCCCTCGCGGGCGGAATAAAAAGGAAAGGGGGAGAAAAGCAGGATTTTCTTCTACTAAACCCTGTTGACTCTCCGTCTATACTCTGTTGGGTCAATGACTCAACCCTGTTAGGTCGACGATTCAACAGGGGTGGAAACTGCTTTTTTGTCTCCCTGTATGTCGCCGCTCGAAATTCCTGTCTCAGCCATCGATGATCCTCTCAGGGTTTCCGGTAAATACTTTCGTGAAGGAGATGACGTGGCCTTTTTGAAGGTTGTTACTTTTGGCCCCTTTCCAGCAGGGGCTTTTCCCGATGAGGGGCGAGCGGAACTGCTACGGATTCGCAATGAACTCGGGGCGAATACGATTCGGGTCTACGAAATTCCGTCTCTCGATTTCATGCATGATTGCGCGGAAATCGGACTGCGGGTTTTCATCACGATTCCCTGGTCGCATCATGTTGATTTTTTCAAAAACAGCCACATTCTTGTCGAGGTGGATAAGCGATTGCTTGAGACGATCCATCAGTTTCGGGGGCATCCGGCGCTCGCGGGATATTTTGTGGGGAATGAAATCGAAACGACGCTGGTGCGATGGATGGGGCGAAAGCGGGTTCTTGAGCAGCTCGAACGATTGATTGATCTCGGGCATGCTAATGATCCGGATGCGTTGTTTGCCTATGCAAATTATCCGAGCACGGAGTATTTGCTGCCGCGAAATCAGGATTTCACCGCCTTTAACCTTTATTTGGAGACGCCGGAGTCTCTGGCGAGCTATTTAGAACGTTTACAGAATCTGGCGGGGGATAAGCCGCTTTTGATTTCAGAGTTTGGGGTCGATTCGGGCGCTCACGGAGAGCAGGAGCAGGCGGCAATGCTGAAATGGCACATCGAAGAAGTCTGCGAGGCAGGAGCGGCGGGGACGACCATTTTTGCCTGGAGTGATCTCTGGCAGAGAGGGGGCGCTACGATTGCTGACTGGAACTTCGGTATGACTCGGCGTGATGCCTCACCCAAGGAGGCTCTTGAGGTGGTCAGGGAGTGTTGGGAATCGGTCGAGAAACCGGTGGAATTAGTCGCTTTGAAGGCGACTCCTAAGGTTTCGGTGATTGTTTGTACTTACAAAGGAAGCGCGACTTTGGTTCCCTGTCTGGATTCGCTCGCAGCTTTGGATTATCCCAATTTGGAATTGATTCTGGTCAATGATGGCGGCGATGAAAGGGTGAATGAAATTGCGGCGCTCTACAGTGAGGTGAATTTGCATTCCATTGCGCATGGTGGATTGAGTGTCGCGCGGAATCTGGGCGCGGCGGAGGCCACGGGTGATATTTTCGTTTATACTGATGATGATTGCATCGTCGAGCCGGATTGGCTCACGTGGATCGTGAAAGGTTTTGAAGAAGGGGAGAATGTCGGCTGCGTCGGTGGTCCAAATATTCCACCACCGCCGCAATCAGCGACACAGGCTCAAATTATCGCCGCACCAGGTGGCCCCGTGCATGTTCTTCTCACCGATACTGAGGCTGAGCACCTTCCGGGCTGCAACATTGCGGTGCGTCGTGACGTTTTTGAAGAAATTGGTGGATTTAATCCGATTTTTCGAACGGCTGGTGACGATGTTGATTTTTGCTGGAGAATCAACGATGCCGGCTACGAGCTGGGATTCGTCGCGGCCGCTTTTGTCTGGCATTATCGCCGGTTCACACCGCGTGCTTATTTTCGTCAGCAGACGGGATACGGCCGCGCCGAAGCGCTGTTGATGCCTTTGCATCAGCAGCGATTCCGTGGTCTCGGCGGGGCGGTGTGGAAAGGGCAGGTGTATATCGCCCGGCCTCCTGCGAGCTCGATTGTCTACCACGGGCGCTACGGGTATGAGCCGTTTCAGCTGGTTTACCCTTCGCCCGAATCGGGGATGGGGGACGTGCTTTTGCACGTTGTCTGGTGGGTGCTGGCTCTGTCATTGAGCATCGCGGGCTGGTGGTTCAACTGGCTGTGGCTTCTCGCTCTGGCAATGATTGCAGGAGCGTTCAGCGTCGCTCTGAAACGGGCGAATCGTTCACGCCTGGAGGCAAAATTCGACTCGACAACTTCGAGGATCAAATTGGCAGGGTTGATCCTCCTACAGGGACTGCTCAGGAGTAGCACGCGGATTCGCTACGGCTGGAAGTCCGCTAAATGGACTCAGAGTATTGGCGTGTTGGGAGCCCTGGCGGCCAGAAAAGCAGTCTCTCCATGGTGGAAGCTGGGGGACGAGAAGAATTTCTGGAGTGAAGGCGGTCCCGGTCGGGATGAATTGCTTGCTGCTATTCGCGAGGACTTCCCAGGGTCGGAAGACGATGCTACTGGCAAGACGGACATCATACTGAAGCGCGGCTTTTTCTGGAACTGGGCGGTGCTTACAACAACCGAATACCACGAGAATAATGGCCGGCTAACGCGGTTGCGAATTTTGGCTCGGCCGCAGATGGTGACGAGGCTTCTTGTGCTGCCTGTATTATTGTTTTTACTTTTTGTTATGATGAACGCTGCTGCGGTTTTGGGAAGTGGCTGTGTGCTGGTCTTTTTTCTGGGGTATTTCGCCTCGAAATGCTTTATGAAACTGAAGCGCGCCGATTTCATCCGCACGGCGGAGCGAATCGGGCTTTCCCTCGCTCAGTGATCGGGGGTTCCAACGAGAGACATCATGATCTTACGGGTGTGTGGCGCACGACGGTGCTCGAATAGAAAGATGCCCTGCCACGTTCCGAGGGCGAGTTTTCCTTCATGAATCGGAATCACCTCGCTGGTTCGCGTGAGCGCCATTCTCAGGTGGCTCGGGCTGTCGTCAGGCCCCTCGTAGGTGTGCACCAGAAAGGGAAGATCTTCGGGGACGAGATGGTCGAAGAAGGCGTGGAGATCGGTTCTCGCTTCGCGGTCGGCATTCTCCATAATCACAAGACTGGCGCTGGTATGTCTGACGAAAAGGGTCATCTGGCCGCTTACTAATCTTGAATCGTTTAGGAAATCTCTGGCGGCGTCACTCACCTCATAGGTTCCTTTGCCATTGGTTCGCAGTTCAATTTCGTGGGTGTGAGTCTCAAACTTCATATTTTAGTTACTGTAACTTAATTATTAGCATTGGTTTGCAAAGTCGAAAATAATCGCCTGGATGAAGTTTTAGGGGGTGCCCTAAGTCTCAGCGTATGTGACGAGACCATTATCGTAATGTTTGTGTCGCGAGCTGTAGCCTTTTGAGGCGCGTGCCTCCATTAATTAGATTATCGAGCATGAGACTTGAGAAATTAATAGCTATCGCTGGAATCCTGTCTTCAGTCGCAGGGGAAGCAGCGGTAACGACGACAGGAACGATTGAGTTTGTTTCACCGGATATTGATCCTTCCAGCGAAACGAGAAGGACGCGACTGGTTCTTGATAACCGTGACGGGCGACTCCTCAGTGGATCACATGGGTTCGTGATATTTGAAGGCTCGCCGGAAAGCTAATATAGGCTTCCTTTATTTATCCCATCTCCCCTTTTTTTGTTAATTGATTAGAATGAGCGACTTTATTTCAACCCTCGGCGGAAAGATCATCAATTTAAATGTCATCGCATTCCTTACCTTCCGTACACGACACAATCCCGAAGGGAGTGGAGAGAGTGGCGAAAAACAAATAGTGGTCGGTTTTTCCGCGGCTTCGACTATTGCGCAGGGATCCAGCATGATGCCGCTTTCATTGGTGCTTCAGGGCGTTGAGGCGGAAGATTTTCTTGACCAGTTGGCAACCAAGGGAATCGAAGTAAAGCATCTTCGAGCCAAGTTGGCTTAGTTTTTACTGATCTTTTCCGGAAGGAGATAGCACGCGGCTTCGCGATCGTTTCTCACGAGGAGCAGGCGTCCTGCGACAGCAGGGACGTTCCAGGTCATGCTTTCCAGCGCATCGATTCTTCCTGTTTCGGTGTAGCCTTCGGGGCTGACCGTCCCGGTGGCGAGATAGCCGTGTTCTCCCTGGACGAGCAGTTGATTGTCGAAAAGAAGGTGTTGCCCAAAACCAAATTTCTCTCCCTTCCACACTTTCTTTCCGGTCTCGAGTCGAATACAGGCGAGTCGTGCTTCGTCCAGACCATAAGCGTAATCCCCGAGGATCACAGAGGAGCTGAATTTTGTTTTCATCCGGGTGGTCTTCCAGATTTCGGACACGTTCCATTCCGCCTCAGGTTTTGAGATCTCTATGAGAAAACTGCCGACGCCGTAACTGGCAGTAACAAGAATTCGATTGGCGCCTACTTTGATGGGCTGCCCTACTTTTGGAAAGTTTCCCGGCCAGTCGTATTTCCAGAGCTCCGCGCCATCCTCGATATTGAGGCCGGTAACGTCCTTCGCGTTGACGCTCACAATTTGATCGATGCTCTCAAAGTTCAGCACTCTGGGGGAGCTGTAGCTGGCCCCGCCTCCTTGGTAATTCCAACGGAGTTTTCCTGTTTCGATGTCGTAGGCAATCAGGTTAGTGCCGGGGCGGTCTGTACCGGCGAAAATGACCATGTTTTCTTCGGGAATAACAAGTGGGGCATTGGCACTTCCCCAGCGCTGAAGTTCGCCAGCGTAGTCAGTGATCACATTATGACTCCAGAGCAGTGCTCCGGTGTTGAGATCAAGGCAATTCGCGATACCGGTTGATCCCAGACTAAAGACCCGTTCACCGAATATCGTCGGGGTTGAACGGGGGCCGTCGCCTCCCATGGCAGCGCCTCCGTTTTCCGATTTTTCGAGAAGGAGTCGAACGCCTTCGTCAGCGTGCCACCACATTTCTTCACCCGTAAAGATATCGAGGCAAACGACCTCTTCATTGTTGCCATTTTGTTGCTGGGTGATGGCTCTGTTGTGATCCACGACAAAGCTTGACCACGCTTTTCCAAGCGTTTTTTGCCAAAGCCGCTTGGGAGGGTGAGTGTTCCAATCTGGGTTGAAATGGAGTTCCTCCCATTTTCCGTTTCGATCTGGGCCCAGAAAGTTATGAAGGTCTGAGACTGCTGCGAGGGTTTCAGGTGTCGCCGGTTGAACGATCACGGCTGCTTCGTTTAGCCTTTCTTCTGAATTGCTTGCGGCTTCCTGATTCCATACCCAGGTGAGTTTGGGAAAAGATGATCCTGAAGTGGAGCCTTCGTAACGGAGCACCAGAGTCGCGAGATACCCGAGAAGTGCGAAGACTGTTAATCCCGTTAGGAATCTTTGGAGGCGGGTTTTGAATGACGGATTGCCGAAAGTCAGAAACCATAGTCCCAGAAGGAGAAGCCATATGAGAAATACCGCTGGAATAAACCAGTTTAAAAATGTCATTCCCTTGATTGTTATCACGAGGTAGGCGGCCGGTCCAAAAAGCAGGCAGAGAAATAAGAAGATCAGGCGAATCGTTTTTTTCATGGGAGGCAGTGGCTACTGACGATCAGGGTAAGTGCGGGAAGTGATGCGGCAATATCGAAAAGCAAATAGCCCTGCGTTGGTTTTTGAATAGGTCCCGCGGGGCTTTTGGAGGGAATCAGTGGGAAATTCAGTTGGAAAAATCTCTTGTTTAGTTTCACGCATTCGGGATGTTTTCAGAAGATGACGAGCGAGGGGGGAACGACCAGAAAACAAGCAGGAAGCGGTATCCGTGTGCTCCTATCGCTAGCGAGTGTCATCGTCGTCGTCGCTGGATTAAAGTCTGCCTCCGAACTGTTTATTCCCATTATGCTGGGATTCTTTTTGGCGCTTCTTTCTCTCCCTATTTTAAATTGGCTCGATCGCCGTGGTTTTCCGAGACCTCTTGCCGTGCTTACGACCGTCTTTGTCGATTTGCTGATCCTTGGTTTTATCGTCTTTCTCGCTTTCAGTGTTCTCGGCGATTTCCAAAAGAAGACGAAGGGATATGCCGAATTGTTACGGGATAGAGCGGCGAGTTTCTCGGTCGAGATGGATCAGCAGTTCCAGCGGTTTGGTAATTTTTGGGCGCAACCCAGTGATGCTGAGGCTGCTTCCGGTGAAGGTTCTATTGTTGATCCGGAGGTTGAATCGGTGCCTGTTAGTGCTGAGG